>JAKVPA010000001.1:0-300000 GCA_022482495.1 Sphaerochaeta sp.
GATCAGCAGTGTCGGGTTGATGTACTTCTTCAGTACATCAGTGAATCTGCCTGCGTCTTTGGCCGATTTGAGGTCGATGAGCAGATCCGGCATTCTGACGTACTTCACAGTGTAATAGTGTTTGCAGGCTTCCATTCCGAAGGCACAAGCCATGTAGGTCTTTCCACTGCCGGTCGCGCCGGTGATAAAGATGTTCCGGTACTCTGTGATGTACTCACAGGTCGCCAGCCGCTCAATGAGCGTTCTGTTCAGCTTGCGGTTGTGCCCATAATCGATATCGGCAATAGAAGCATCAGGCTGCTCAAACTCGGCATTCCGAATCAGCCTCTTCAGCCGGTTGTTCTTGCGTGCAGTGTATTCAGTATCGACGAGCATTCCGAAACGGTCCTCAAAGGGGACCTCCTTCATGGATGGGTCATCCTTCTGGACGCGGAATGCATCGGCCATAGGTGTCATATGCATCTCAATAAGCTTGTCAATCGTACTCTGGTTGGTCATGATCTGTTACCTCCATAATGTCTGGCGCCGCGTGTGATGCCATACTGTGCAGAATCATCCGCCGGTTCCTCAGCTGTTGGCTCAGAAATGCTTTTGTCAGTAGCCAGGATGTTCTTGATGCTCTTATAGCTGGGTGAATTTGAGTACTGTAGCGCCTTTGCACAGGCAGCTTCCAGCCTCTGCGGACTCTTTTTCTCCGCGAGCTTCAAAAGACCCATGCAGGCTCTGTAAGACTGTTGTTCCACCCTGCCGGAGGTAAGAAGGCCGTCTACGACCTTGTATGTATTGATTCCGATTGTTTCCGCCCATCTGCGGAAACGGTCGCCGTTCCATTCCAGATATTTCTGGTGATCCGGAGGCATATGTTCGAGGACGGTGGAATACTGCCCGGAACGTCCGTAAAGACGCTTGTGGGAAGCGATCCGCCGGTGGTCCTTGAAAACTTCAATAGTTGTATCTGTTATCCGCACATCGACCTTATCTTTGATATACTGGTAAGGCACAGAGTAGTACATCTTATCTACTGCGACGTGATAGTTGAACTGCACAGTGGCAGTGCGATGTTCAGCTAATTCAAAACGGGTAGCAGGTAACGCCGCCAGCAATGGCTTTTCTTCCTCAAGAAACAGGCTCAGCCGGCTGCCCTCTTTCTTTTCAAAGTTCGCCTCGTTGTATTTCTTGAGTTTCCTGCGAATTTCCTGATTCAGTTCTGTCAGAGAGAAGAACTGCTCATTGCGTAAAGCTGCTGTGATCCATGTGGACACATGGCCGACGTTGCTTTCTGCATTCGGTTTATCCTTTGGAGTACGGACCCGCGCCGGGATAATAGCTGTGTTGTAATGCTGTGCCAGTTCCTGATAGGACTGGATTAATACCGGCTCATACTTGTCGCTCTGCTTCCGGTTCGTCGCTGTTGGAGCATTATCCGGAACCAGAATCGGCGTTACACCACCGAAAAACTCATACATGTGGACATGTGCTGTGATCCAGGCGCGTTCCTTCTCGTTGATGAAAGCTTCTACGAAGGCGTACTGACTGTAGGTCATTACGCCGACAAAGATCCACGCCTTTGTGATTTCGCCAGTGTACGGATCGATAATCTCGGCAGGATCTCCGGCCCAATCAACCTCGATCTGTTCGCCGGGCTTTCTGGGAAGGTGCATTGTGGCGTTCCGCTTCTGCTCGTTCTGCTGGATGTGATAACAGAACTGGGAATACATGAGCGGATCATCGCCGGCAGTCTTGCAGTCCTCAAGGTATTCCGTCCAAAGGAGCTTTTTGTTGACGCCGTTGCGGAGCAGTTCCTTCCGGATGTAGTCATAATCCGGCATCCGTTTCGTGCTTGTCGACGATAGAGCCTTTGGGAACATCACCCGTTGAAGCTCAGCGTCGGTGTAACTTTCGTCCAACGGCCAGCTGAGAGATAACTCTTTAGCCCGGCGCCGGACATCAATGATGGTGTGTTGCGAGACCTGCAGACTGGCTGCAATTTCACGCAGTGTTAGCCCTAAGGCTGATAGCCTCAGGATTTCGCGATACTTGGTCATAAGTGACCCTCCTTATAATGAATTTGCATCTGGATTGATGCTTAAAATCATTATAAGGATTGCTTCCCTTATGACCGGAATAATGCTTCCCAATTACCCGGAACCATGCTTCCCAAAGTCCGGACAGGTGCTATCGGGGAGCCCGTAATCTTCAGCCAAGGTTTTAGAGTAAGGTAATTCTTGATTGATGTCGAACTCTCAATGTGGGGTAATTCAGTGCACATCTGTTTTAGAGTAAGGTAATTCTTGATTGATGTTAATAGATGGACTAAAAAGGGTGACTTTGCGTGTGCTACCAAAAAGGCACTCCCCTGGGGAAGTGCCTGAAGAGCGCCCTACGGGAGTCGAACCCGCTTCTTAAGCTTGGAAGGCTTAGGTAATACCATTATACGAAAGGCGCTTGATGTATTTGCACTCATACTTATAAAGAAAAACCGGGCTCCCGTCAAGGGGCGTTTTGCTGTCTTCCGGTTGACTACGGGGTTTATTCCCAAGTAGAGTGTTGCTGCAAGGAAGGATGTGTATGGGACTACGTGGTGAAGTGTTTTCCTCGAAACTGGTGAAAAATGACAGGACGTACTTCTTCAATGTGAAGGAGAACATCTATGGTGATATGTTCCTGAATATCGTGGAGAGCAAGGGAACCCCTGACGAGGGGCGTTTCATCCGGCAATCCGTCATCGTCTACCAGGAAGATCTGGGCGAGTTCGTCAAGGAACTGCAGAAAAGCATTGATTACATCAAAATGCATGATACGGCAACCGGTCCGTATCCGTTGGAACGAAGACCGTTGGACAAAGACGGTTCGCCAAAACCCAGGCTTGTCGTCAAGGCGGTGCGCCGAGCGGATGAACCTCCGACAGAAGACAAGCAATCAGAATAGATTCGTATCGCTCTGGTGATGCAGATGAAAGGACCTGCGGTGGATCGGGCAGAACCCGAATTCCCGCAGGTTTTTTTTATGGAGCGCCGTCGGATATCCTTTGTGGATGGCAAATCCGTACTGGGGCCATTTTTTGTCGGCATCGTCCATAAATCGGTCACGGGCTTCCTTGGCCAGAATGGAGGCGGCCATGATTGCCGGCTCCTTGGCGTCTCCTTTGACAATGGTGATCACCGGGCAGGGAAGCGGAGGTTTCCGGTTCCCGTCCACCAGGGCCAAGGTGACCTCTGCCTGCGTTGCGAGTTTTTGGTACGCCCTCTCCATGGCGAGAAATGTCGCCTGCAGGATGTTGATCCGGTCGATCTCCTCGTTGCTGGCCCATCCGATGGCCCAGAGGGCCTGTTCCTTGATGACGGTTTCCGCCTTTTGCCGTTGGAGGTGGGTAAGTTTCTTGGAATCGTTCAGGATTTGGATGGGAAAGTGGGGAGGGAGGATCACCGCGGCGGCGCACACCGGACCGGCAAGCGGTCCCCGGCCCGCCTCATCGATGCCGCAGGTATGAAGCGGATCGTTGCTTTGGAGGGGGAAGAGTTCTTCCTGCTGATTCTTGCGTCCCATAAAAGAAACGGTATATACTTGCGCTATCGTGCGTCAAGGATGGTGGAATGTTTCTCAAGTGTCTTGATCTCCAAGGATTCAAATCGTTTGCCGACAAAACGCATCTTGACTTCACCGATGGGATCACCAGTTTGCTTGGGCCCAACGGGTGCGGCAAGAGCAACATCGTTGACGCCATCAAATGGGTGTTGGGGGAGCAGTCCACCAAAACCCTCCGTGCCGGACGCATGGAGGATGTGATCTTCAACGGAACGGACAAACGCAAGCCGCTTCCGTTCGCAGAAGTGGCGCTTACCATCAACAACGAAAACCATGAGCTTCCCAACGACGCGACGGAGATCGAGATCAAGCGGAGGATTTTCCGTGACGGGAATTCCAACGAGTATTTCATCAACCGCCAGCAGTGCAAACTCTCCGACATCCGGGCTTTGTTCTTTGACACGGGAGTCGGAAAAAGCGCGTATTCCATTCTGGAACAAGGAAAGATCGACCAGATCCTGACCAAATCCCCGGAAGAACGCCGGTCGATCTTCGAGGAAGCCGCCGGTATTTCAAGATTCAAGGCGGAAAGCATCGAGGCGGAACGAAAACTGGAGAAGGCCAACGAGAACATCGCCCAGGTCGAGTCGATCCTGAAGGACACCAAACGGACCTATGAAACCCGCAAGACCCAGGCGGAGAAAGCCATCAAGGCACGGGCTCTGAAGGCGGAACAGTTCAGCCTGGAAGTGGACATCAGCCTGGGAACGGTGCAGTCCTATCTGAAGCTGAAGGATTCGTACCATGAGGAATTGAACAAACTGCAGCTCCAGTTCCAACAGATGCAGGACAAGACCAAACAGGATGCTGAAACGATGAACGCACTGCAGGATGAAATGAAATCCCATGCGGGAAAACGGGTAGCCATCCAGATCCAGATGAAAGGTATCGAAGAGGCGCAGAAGGGCAGGGACGAGAAACTTGACCTGCTCACCCAACGCTTTCGGGAATTCTGCCGGCAGAAGGACCAAAGCCTGCAGAAAGCCGATGAATACAAGGAAAAGATTGACCGGGACACGGAAGTCCTGGACGACAAGAAAGACGCCCTCCAGGATGTGGAGGACAAGCTGTCCACCATCGACGAGGATATCCGCAAAAACATCGAGGCGCTGGATAAAACCAAACAGACCATCGCTGATATCGAAAGCAAGATTACAGAGGAAGAGCGAAACGGACTGAAGCTCAACGAACAGCTTGAGGCGTTGCAACGGGAAGTAGGAGAGCTGACCGATGTCATCGTGGTGCAATTGGACGCCAAGCTGAAGGAATCGGGATACCGGACGGACGAGAAGATCAAGGCGCGGGATGCGTTCGTCCAGAAACTTGCCGCCATCAAAAAATCGGTGGATGAACGCTCTGCGTTCCTTTCCCGCCTGGGTGGAGCCGACCTTTCGTTCCAGACGCTCGCCTCCCAGGAGCAGACGTTCCAGAAGAATCTGCTTGCCGCGTTGCAGGATGCCTCTTCGTTGTTTGACCAGTATGTCTCCCATGAACCGACGTTCCTGGATGATCTGGTGGCCCCGGAAGGGATCATCACCAAAAAGCACCAGTTGGATGGCAACATCGAGCAGATGCGTCGCCAGATCGGAGACGGCAGGGACAAGATGAGCCAGTTGCAGCAAGAGCAACAGCGTCTTTCCCAGTCCGTCGTTTCGTTCCAGGAAGCCATCAACCAGCAGAACTACTCCAAGATCGCCTTGCAGGGACAAAAAAACACCCTCACCGAGATGATCAACCAGATGGGCAAGACCATCATGGAGGAGCAGTACTACTACGATGACCTGATCAACGCCAGCAAGAACGCCGAGAACAGCATTTATGACACGCAGGACAGCATCCGGTCGGTGGAAGAAGCGTACAAGACTGCCAAGGAAGAGATGGAGGATCTGAACGTCCGGCTGGAAGAGGAAGTGTCCGCCGTGGAAAAGGTGCAGAAATCGATCCGGGATATGCAGGAAGCACAGTCTGAGTCAGCCCACGCCCTGCAGGATGTTTTCCAGAAACAGTCTGATCTGAAAGGCCGGATCGCCGGGACGGATGACGCACTGAACGGTGTCTACACCTCCTTCTTCACAACGTATGGGAAGAGTCTGAAGGAATACGAGAACCGGTTGGGGCAGACGATCGAGGAATATGCCGTGTTACAGAACCGGCTCACCTCGGTGAAAAAAGAACTGGAGGGACTGGGGAACATCAACCAGATGGCCGAGGATGAGTTCAACGAAGTGAAGAGCCAGTATGACTTCCTCTCCTCCCAGCTTGCCGACCTGAACAAGGCGAAAGCGGATCTCGTCGGGGTCGTGCAGGACATCAAGACACGAAGCGCCGACTTGTTCAATGAGACGTACAAACAGATATCCGCCAATTTCCAGGATATGTTCCGCCGTCTGTTCGGTGGTGGACGAGCGGAACTGAAACTGGTGCCGCCGGAGCAAAAGCCAGGAAAGGAAGGAGAGGAGCAGGAAGAAGAGAAGCCTCTCTCCGAAGCGGAGCAGAAACTGAAGGAAGCGGATGATATCCTGGAAAGCGGCATTGACATCTTCGCCCAGCCTCCTGGGAAAAAACTGGTGTCGTTGTCCCTGCTCTCCGGTGGGGAGCGGTCGATGACCGCCGTGGCGCTGTTGTTCGCCACCTACATCGTCAAGCCTTCCCCGTTCTGCATTCTGGATGAGATCGACGCGGCGTTGGATGACCGGAACATCGGCAACTTCCTCACCGTGCTGCAGGGCTTCGCCCAGACCAGCCAGTTCATCATCATCACCCACAACAAGCACACCGTCCTGGGCTCGTCCTCCATGCTGGGCGTCACCCAGATCGAGGCAGGAGTGTCCACCACGGTCAGCTACCGTCTGGCGAAGGAAGCGGGAAAGCCGGTGATTCTGGACGACAACTCCAACAAGGTCGATTTCACCGATGATGGAGTGCGGAAATAATGCGTAACCTTGACACCACAATACGGTCTACGGTATAAGTCAACAGGATAGGAAGAGGTATGTTCGAAGCCATTAGTGAAACATTTTCCGGCATTCTCCGCTCCATGGCGGGGAAATCAAAGATCACGGAGAAGAACGTCGAGGACGCGGTAGAAGAGATCAAAGTGGCGTTGCTTGACGCCGATGTCAACCTTCACGTGGTACGCCGGTTCATCAATGGCACCCTTGAGGAAGCGAAAGGGGAGAAAGTCCTTAAGGCGGTCAATCCTGGCCAGCAGTTCGTCAAGATCGTCTACGACAAGATGGTCGCACTGCTTTCCGATCCCCAGGGACAGGACCTGCTTTTGAAAGGACCGGATACCACCACCGTCATTCTGATGATGGGGCTCCAGGGGTCCGGAAAAACCACCACGGCTGCCAAACTCGGCTATCGCCTGAGAAAACAGGGGCGGCGCGTGTTGCTCGCAGCCTGTGACTTGGTCCGTCCGGCTGCCATGCTGCAATTGCAGGTGCTTGGCGAAAAGGCGGAAGTCCCGGTCTATGTGGAGCAGGGGGCGAAAGATCCCGCCGCCGTCGCTTCGGCGGCACTGCGAAAGGCAAAGAAAGAACAGTACGATGTCCTGATCGTCGACACCAGCGGACGGATGTACCTGGATGAGGCGTTGATGGAAGAATTGGCCCGCATCAAGGATGCCGTCAAGCCGGATGAGACATTGTTCGTCGCTGACGCGATGACCGGTCAGGATGCGGTGAACATCGCCAAGGAATTCGAGGCGAAGATCGGCATCTCCGGCGTCGTGTTGACCAAGTTCGACAGCGACACCCGGGGCGGCGCGGCGATGTCGCTTCGCGCCGTGGTGGGAAAGCCGATCAAATTCATCGGTTCCGGTGAGAAGCTGGAGGATATCCAGCCGTTCTATCCGGAGCGTATGGCCAGCCGGATCCTCGGCATGGGAGATGTCGTCTCCCTGGTGGAGAAGGCGCAGGAGACGGTCAGTCAGGAAGAGGCGATGAAGCTTCAGGCGAAGATGGCGAAGAACACCTTCGACCTGCAGGATTACCTTGACCAGCTTGACTCGATGAACAAGATGGGGACGATGGAGCAGATCATCGATATGATTCCTGGTGCCAAAGGGCAGATTTCGGCGGATGACATTGACACCCGCCAGTTCGCCCAGCAGAAGGCGATCATCCGGTCGATGACCCGCATGGAACGGGAGAATTTCCGAGTCATCGGCCCGGACCGCCGCAAGCGGATCGCAAAAGGAAGCGGGACGACCGTTTCCGATGTGAACCGTCTGCTGAAACAATTCGAGAAAACGCGGCTTACCATGCATAAGTTCGCGAAAAATAAGAAATACCAAGCTGCCATGCTGAAACAGATGGGTATGATGAATAATCCACAAGAGAGGTAGGAGGAGTACAAACATGAGTACAAGCATGAGATTGACACGGATGGGAACCCAAAAGAAAGCGGAATACCGCATCGTCGTGATGGACAGCCATTCACCGACCAACAGCAGCACGTTGGACGTGATCGGCCATTATCATCCGAGGGCTGAGGAAGACAAGCAGATCGTCCTTGACGCCGAAAAGGCCAAGGCGTGGTTGCTCAAAGGCGCCCAGCCTTCCGCGACGGTGAAGACGATCCTCAACAAGAGCGGCATCCAGATCAGCAGAAAACCGGCCCAGGACTGAGTTTTCAGGAGCTCGTCGTGGAAAAAGATCTTGTTGAATTTATTGTAAAGAGTCTCGTCGATCATCCGGACCAGGTGAATGTCAACGTCGTGGAGGGGGAGAAATCCACCATCCTCGAGCTGAAAGTCGCCGATGAGGATGTCGGCAAGGTGATCGGCAAGCAAGGCCGCATCGCGAAGGCGATCAGGACAATCCTGTCCGCTTCCGCGACCAAGGGCGGCAAACGCGCCGTGCTCGAGATTCTTGACTGATGGAAACTGGGGATCTGCTTGCCACAGCCACCATTGGTGCCCCGTTTGGGATCAATGGAGAGCTGAAGGTCTATCCGAACAATGAGCGTCATGACTACCTGAAGCAATTGAAGGTGGTCACGGTGCAGTTGTCTGGTGGATCGGTCCGGCAGGTTGAGATCATCGCGTTCAGGGTGGTGGGAGGACAGCTTTTGTGCCAGTTCCGCGGGTATGAAACCCCGGAGAAGGCGCGTGAGCTGTCCCGTGCCATCCTGCTGGTTCCCAGAGATCAGGCGTATCCGTTGAAGAAAGGCGAAGTGTATGTCGCCGATCTGATCGGTTGCAACCTGGTGTATCAAGGGGAAACACTGGCCACCGTGGTCGCGACGGTGGACGGACCGCAGGCTCTGTTGCTGGAAGCCGAGGGGAAGGATGGCAAACGTCATCTGGTCCCGTACCTGCCGGTGTTCGTCGGACCGACGGACATCCAGGCGAAAACCATCCAGCTTCGCGTCGATTGGATTCTGGGATGAACATCACCGTAGTGACATTGTTTCCCGAGATGGTGGAGCCGTTCTTCACCAATTCCATCATGAAGCGCGCCGTGGAAGCGGGTTTGATCACCTACCGGGTGGTCAACTTCCGTGATTGGGCGGAAGATCGCCACAAAAGCTGTGACGATGTTCCGTTCGGCGGTGGAGCCGGGATGGTGGTGAAGTGCGGCCCGTTGGATCGGGCGCTTGGGGACTTGGACGCCCATCACAAACGGGTGGTCTTCGCCACGCCAAGCGGGAAGAAGTTCACCCAGGCGTACGCCAAGGATCTGAGCAAGGAACAGGATCTCCTGTTCATTTGCGGGCATTACGAAGGAATTGACCAACGGATCATCGACACGTGGGTCGATGACGAGATTTCCATCGGGGACTATGTGATTTCCAGCGGGGAAGTCGCAACCTTGGTGTTGATCGACGCCATCTACCGGCTGGTGGATGGGGTGATCGCTCCCGAGTCTCTCCAGGAGGAAAGCTTCTGTGGAGGACTGTTGGAATACCCCCAGTACACACGACCGGAAACCTATTGTGCAAAAGAGGTTCCTGCGGTATTATTGAGCGGTCATCACGCCAACATTTGCCAGTGGCGTGTGATGCAACGACTGGAGAAAACGAAAAAAAATCGGCCGGAATTACTTGAGACGGCGGCACTTGATGTAGACTCCAGATCCACGTTGAATGATTTGTTTGGATATAGTGCGAAAGGGACAAACGAAGATGGACGAAGTGAAGGAAGAAGTGAAGACTGAACAAGTCAATCCTCAGGAAGTGAAAGCTGAGGACGTGAAAGCGGAAGCGCCGAAGGCGGAAGAGAAGCAGGAACCGGTAGCGGCGAAAGCCGCGGCACCGAAGAAAGCCGCCGTGCCGAAAGACGTCATCAAGGCGATCGAATCGGAACAGATCAAGGAAAATGCCGAGAACTTCAGCGTAGGTGATACGGTGAAGGTTTATTTCAAGATCATTGAAGGTGCCACGGAGCGTGTCCAGGTGTTCGAAGGCCTGGTCATCTGCAAGAAGAACAGCGGACTGCGCAAATCGTTCACCGTACGGAAGAACTCCTATGGTGTCGGTGTGGAACGTATCTTCCCGATGCATTCCCCGCGTATCGAGAAGGTCGAGATTGTGCGCCATGGCCGTGTCAGAAGAGCCAAGCTGTACTACGTGCGCGGCAAGGTCGGCAAGAGCGCCAAGATCAAGGAACTGTTCGTCAAGAAAGAGGCCTGATGTTCGATATCAACAATCCCCGTGGGCCTTGGTCCAATGGGGATTGTTTTGTATCGGAAGGAGGAAGGGATGGAAGCGAATCGGAGCGGAAAGGGAAAACGAGGGAAAAAGGGGAAGCCTGATTCCCACAAGGAAAACCACCGCACGCCCAGCGCGCGGGAGTTGCTCCTGCCCAAGAAACATCCGGTACGCCACAGTAATCTTCCCATCCCTGAACCCCGAATGATCAAGGAACCGCTTCCTGTCTGTCCTCTTTGCGGCAAACAGGTGGAGAACATCGCAGAGGCGATCACTGCTCCGGATGGATCGTACTGCCACTTCGACTGTGTCATCACGCAGTTGACCGAGCAGGAAAAGCCGAAAGAAAACCAGATGATCAGCTACGTGGGCAGCGGTAACTTCGCCGTCGTGGAGAAGGGTACCGACGGAAAATTCACCATCGTCAAGAAGTTCGAATACGAGAAGCGTGAAGCGTTCGACGCAATGAAAAAGTATGTGGAGGCATCAAAAATCGGATGAGTGACAACCATATCGCCATGCTTCCCGGATCGTTTGATCCCCCAACGTACGGACACATTGACATTATCGAGCGGAGCGCCGCGTTGTATGACAAGCTGTACGTCGTCGTGGCGGACAACATTGAGAAGAAATACCTGTTCACTGCGGAAGAGCGGAAAGCGATGCTGGAAGAGATTCTTGCAGGATACCCGAACGTCCAGGTGGAGACGTACCGCGGCCTGGTGGTGGAGTTCGCCCGAAGCCATCAGATCGGTGTGATGATCCGTGGAGTGCGTGCCTTGGTCGATTTCGGATATGAGTTTGAGCTGGCCATGACCAACAAGCAGATCAACCCGGATCTGGAAGTGTTGTTCATGCCGACCAGCCCCAAATACTTTCTTCTGCGTTCCTCCGGCATCAAGGAGATGGCCAGCTTCGGCGCGGATGTCTCCAAACTGGTGCCCAAAGTAGTGGCGCAACAGCTGAAGAAGCGGATAAAGGTGATTGGAAATGAGTGAAGAAGAGATTTTGGACAAGATCCGCCCGATCATCGCCGAGAAGCTGTCGATTCCTGCCGATAAGATCACGATGGACGCGTCGTTCATCAAGGATCTCGGGGCGGACAGCCTGACGGCCTTCGAGATGATCTGGGCGATCGAGGACGCCATCGGCGTCGAAGTTCCCGATGAAACATTGATGGACATCCACACGGTGCATGACGCCGTTCGTGAGATTTCCCGGCAGTTGGCATAGTTGTTGACTCACCGTGCCAAAACCGTTATTCTAGTGTAGTTTCCTAATTCAAGAGAGGTACATATCATGGCAACACCCAAATATAAGACGTCGAAATCCAAAGCAGCCAGCCGCAAGGCGGCCAACATGAAACTTGCCAGCCCGACGCTGACCAAATGCAGCACCTGCGGGAACCTGATCCTTCCTCATCGCGTATGCCCGAAGTGCGGGTTCTATCGTGGTGTGCAGGTGATCGAGCAGAGCGAGAAATAAGAGGAGTTTGGTGCATGACTACGATGACAAAAGACGAACTGTTCAAGAAGGTACAGGCTTTGATTGCCGAGAAGTTTGATCTGGATCCGTCCAAAGTAACGATGGAATCCAATTTCCGCAAGGATTTTGAGGCGGACAGTCTTGATACCTATGAATTGGTCTATGCGATCGAGCAGGACTTCGGCGTGACGATTCCTGACGAGAAGGCCAATGAGTTTGAGACGGTGAAGGATGCCGTCGATTATCTCGAAACCCAAATCGCGTAACATGTCAGATTTTGACGCGCAAGCTCCCGTTGTCTCCGATACGAGAAAATGGGAGCTTTTGAATTTTAAGAAGGAATCAGGGATTCCCATTGAGGATCTCAGCCTGTTGAACCTTGCCTTCACCCATCGGTCCTACGCAAATGAGACGACGGATGAGATCGGCAACAACGAACGGCTGGAGTTTCTTGGCGACAGCATCCTTGGCATGGTGGTGGCCGATTGGCTTTTCCGTAACATGCCGAAGAAACACGAGGGCGATTTCTCGAAGATCAAGAGCATCGCCGTCAGTGAGGACAGTCTGGATGTCGTCGCGAAGAAACTGCATCTTGGCACCTACCTTTTGATGGGCAAGGGGGAAGAGCGCTCCGGAGGAAGGGAGAAGAAGGCGTTGCTCGCCGATTGTGTCGAGGCGCTGTTCGCCGCCTGCTATCTGGACCAGGGTTTCATCCCCACCAGGGATTTCATCCTCTCCTGCATGGTGCCCCAGATTGAGGACGTGGTGCGCAACAACTACCACCACGATTTCAAGACCAGCCTGCAGGAGTACTGCCAGCATCGCTACAAGAAGACGCCGGTGTACACGTTGGTGGACAAGAAAGGTCCGGAGCACGATTTCACCTTTTTTGTGACGGTCAACGTCCACGGACAGGTATTCGGTCCGGCCCAGGGTTCGACGAAGAAACAGGCGGAGCAGAACGCGGCGAAACTGGCTTACGATGGCTTGGATGTCGCTTCGTTCGAAGCTTCCAAGTGAGCTGACGCCAGAGCGATGAGCCGATCCCGCTCGTTCTGGGCGGGATCTTCCATCACACAGGAAAGCAGATATTCCAGCATCTCTTTGACACCAGGCCCTTTGGGAACACCAAGGGCCATCACGTCGTTGCCGTTGATCTTCAGGTCTTTCAGTGAGAGTGCGTCC
Organism: Sphaerochaeta sp.; assembly: GCA_022482495.1. NCBI lineage: Bacteria > Pseudomonadati > Spirochaetota > Spirochaetia > Spirochaetales > Sphaerochaetaceae > Sphaerochaeta > Sphaerochaeta sp. Next base: position 12,910 of record JAKVPA010000001.1, read on the forward strand.
CCTTGTTCCAGAATGGATTGGATTCGTTGTTCCAGGCTCTGGATGGAACGGTAGGCGGCAAGCTGGATCGTCTGGTTTTCCGCTTCCCCCTGGTCGGTCATCGTGGCGATGACGTCACAGATACGGAGACGGAACAGGTCGTCAAGGTGGTCTTTGCCCACCCGGACGATGAAGCGCCGGACGGCAGCGTCACTCCACTCGGGAGTGTAGGTGAACATGTGCTGGGAAACCAGGTGGGAGACGGTATCCACCTCTTCGTTGGATGCTTTGAGGTTTCTCAGAATGGTACGGGTGATCTCGGCGCCGACCAGATCATGACGGTGATAGGTATTGCCGTCCGGATGGTATTCCACCGTCCTGCATTTGCCGATGTCGTGCAGCAGCGCCGCTTCCCGGACATACTGGCTGTAGCCATGGTCCGCGGCGATCTGGCAGGTATGGATGCAATGTGCAAGCACGGTGTCGTGGTGCTGTCCGTTCTGCTGGATGCCCCGCCCATTTGCCAGGTCAGGAAGCAGGACATCCAGGACACCGCTCTGGTCGGCCAGGGCAAGCCCTTTGGCGGGGTGAGGGCTGCATAGCATCTTGGTCAATTCGTCATGGATCCGTTCCTCTGAGACGTGGGAGAGGTTTTCCTTCAGTTCCCCCATCGCCTTGAAGGTTTCCGGCTCAATGGTGAAATCAAGTTTCGCCGCGAAGCGAAGGGCGCGAAGGATTCTCAAGGCGTCTTCCTGGAACCGTTTGCGCGGTTCCCCGATGGCCCTGATCACCCCGTCCTTCAGGTCTTCCCTGCCATGGTACAGGTCGATGATCTGGCCGCTGATGCAGTCCGCGGCAAACGCGTTGATGGTGAAGTCCCTGCGGGAGAGGTCTTCGGCAAGATCCGGGACGAACGTGACGGAGGAGGGGTGGCGCATATCCAGGTAGGCGCCTTCCGTCCGGAACGTGGTCACCTCGTACTTCTGGCCATGGAACAACACGGTGACCGTGCCATGTTCGATTCCGGTGGGGATCACCCGGCGGAACAGGCGCTGCACCTCCTGGGGTATTGCGTCGGTGGTGAAATCATAATCATGGTTTGGCACGCCAAGAAGCGCGTCGCGGATCGAACCTCCGACGACGTACAGATGGTGTCCGTGTTCCTGGAACACCTTTCCGAATTCCTTGACTTCTTCAGGTAACGGAAACGATTTCATACCCGCTATCCTAGCAGATTGGGCGCCGTTTGTCCCCTATGCAAGAAAGGCCGTTTATTGTATATTGGGAAGTATCTCACCCGTGAGGTCTGTATCTTTTCGTTGATGCGCAAACAGTTGGTTTGCAAGGAGTTTATATGTTTCATCCGGTAACTACCAAGGTTGATTTCCCAGCGATGGAGGAGGGGACGCTCGCGTTCTGGAAAGAGCACGAAATCTTCCATAAATCCATCGAGCAGCGTCCTATTGACAACGAGTTCGTCTTCTACGACGGTCCTCCGTTCGCAACTGGTCTTCCCCATTTCGGACACTTCGTCCCGGGAACGATCAAGGACGCCATTCCTCGGTACCAGACGATGAAAGGCAAGCGGGTCCAGCGTGGCTGGGGGTGGGACTGCCATGGCGTTCCCGTCGAGTACGAGATGGAAAAGACCCTGGGCATCGGCGGGTACACCCAGGTGATGCAATATGGCGTGGCCAAATTCAACGACCAATGCCGTTCCATCGTGCTCCGCTATACGGAGGAATGGAAGAAGACGGTGACCCGTATGGGCCGCTGGGTCGATTTTGATCATGGGTACCGCACGATGGATCCCACCTACATGGAATCCATCTGGTGGGTGTTCAAGACGCTGTACGAGAAAGGGTACATCTACGAAGGATACAACATCCTTCCGTATTCCCCGGGACTTGCCTGTCCGCTTTCCAACTTCGAGGTGGCCTTGGGTGGATACCAGGATGTGGTGGACCAGGCGGTGACGGTGCGCTTCGCCGTGGATGGCAAGAAGAACACCTACTTCCTGGCATGGACAACCACGCCGTGGACGCTTCCCAGCAACCTGGCCCTCTGTTTCGGACCGGATATCGACTACGTCGAGGTGGAGGACGCCTCCGACCACAACCACTACATTCTGGGCAAAGCGCGGCTCGGCGCCTACTACACCAAGCCGGAGCAGTATCGGGTCGTCGAGGAGCACAAAGGGTCGTACTACAAGGGTATGACCTATGAGCCGTTGTTCCCATACTTCAAGGACTTGAAGAAGCAGGGCGCGTTTACCTGCGTGCTGGGCGATTACGTCACAACGACGGATGGCTGCGGCATCGTCCATACGGCAAGCGGTTTCGGCGAGGATGACTACAACGTGCTGAAAGACACCGGAATCCCGGTCGTCTGCCCGGTGGACATGGAGTGCAAGTTCACCGATGAGGTACCCGATTACAAAGGCCGCTTCGTCAAGGACTGCGACAAGGACATCATCAACCGGCTGCGCAACGAAGGCAAGCTGGTCAAGCGGGAGAACTACCTGCACGCCTATCCGTTCTGCTATCGTACCCACACGCCGTTGATCTACCGCGCGATGAGCTGCTGGTTCGTCAATGTGCAGAAGATCAAGAAGAGCATGCTGGAGTGCAACGAGCAGATCAACTGGATTCCGGCGCACATCAAGGAAGGACGGTTCGGCAAGTGGCTGGAAGGCGCTCGTGACTGGGCCATCAGCCGCAACCGGTTCTGGGGCAACCCGATCCCCATCTGGAAAAGCGACAGCGGCAAGTATCTGGAAGTGATCGGCTCGATCGCCGATCTGGAAGCCAAGTGTGGAAAGAAGGTGCCTGACCTGCACAAGCAGTATGTGGACGAACTGACCTGGAAGGCTCCGGACGGTTCGACGATGCGGCGCATTCCGGATGTCCTGGACTGCTGGTTCGAGTCCGGCTCGATGCCGTACGCCCAGCTGCACTATCCGTTTGAGAACAAGGAATACTTCGAGAAGCACTTCCCGGCTGATTTCATCAACGAAGGATTGGACCAGACCCGTGGTTGGTTCTATTCGTTGACCGTCATCGCCGCGGGCCTGTTCGATTCCCCGGCGTTCCGCAACTGTGTGGTCAGCGGCCTGGTGCTTGCCGCCGACGGCAAGAAGATGTCCAAGAGCCTGCACAACTTCAGCGACCCGGTGAAGGTGATCAACACCTATGGCGCCGACGCGTTGCGCTTCGATCTGATGAACTCCGCCGTGGTGCACGCTGACGAGGTGAACTACAGTGACAAAGGGGTGGAGGAGGTCCTGAAGACGCTGTTGATCCCCCTGTGGAACGCCTACACGTTCTTCGTCACCTATGCCAACATCGATGGCTACCAGCCCGGTGAGACGAAGTTCGAGGATCTGAAGAATCCGCTTGACCGGTGGATCATCAGCATGAGTGAGGAGCTCACTGATGCCTGCACCAAGGCGTTTGACGCCTACGACATCCAGGCGGTCTGCTCCCAGTTCATCCCGTTCATCGACAACCTGAACAACTGGTACATCCGGCGCAGCCGCAGACGGTTCTGGAAGAGTGACAACGACCAGGACAAGAAGCAGGCGTACGACACGCTGTACCGTGTGCTGATGACCTTCTGCAAGGTGACCTGCCCGATCATCCCGTTCGTCACTGAGGAAATCTACCAGAACCTGAAGACGGATGACATGCCGGAATCGATTCATCTGTGCAGTTATCCGTTGTATGACGCCGCCCAGCGTGATCCGCTGTTGGAGGAAGAGATGGCGTTGACCCAGAAAGCGATTGCGCTGGGCCGCACGTTGCGCGCCTCCCACAACCTGAAGATCCGCCAGCCGCTGGCAACCATGTATCTGGTCGACCGCAAGGAAGACGAACGGAATATCCTCAAGGGCATGGAGGACATCATCGCCGAGGAGCTGAACGTCAAGCAGGTGAAACTGCAGGGCGATGAGACCGGCCTGGTCTCCTATGGCGCCAAGGCGAACTTCAAGGTGCTGGGCAAGTTGCTAGGCAAACATATGAAGGAAGTGGCGGGAAGGATCGAGGGGCTGTCCAGTGAGGCGATCGGAGAAATCCTGGATGGCAAGGCGCTTCACATCGACTATGAAGGCGGTTCGTTGGATCTGACCAAGGACGAGATCATCGTGCAGCGCTCCGAAGCCGAAGGGGTGAAGGTGCTCAATGAAGGAACGGTGACCGTCGGATTCGACACCAAGCTGACCGAGTCCTTGATGGAGGAAGGTGTGGCGCGGGAGATCATCCACGCCGTGCAGAACCTCCGCAAGGAAAATGGGTTTGACGTGGCGGACCGCATCAACATGAAGTATGATGGTACTCCGCTGGTGGACAAGGTGTTCGCCGATTTTGGGGACTACATCAAGGGTGAGACCCTCTGCCAGAACGTGGAGAAAGCCAACCTGACCTGCAGTGCCATCGAATGCGGTGAGAACCAGGTGAAATTCCAGTTGAGCAAGGCATGAGACGGAACCTTCTCCTGTACAGCGCGATCGCCTGCATCATCCTCTCCGGCTGCGCCACCACCCGCAGGGTGGGTGGCGGGTTGGTCGGACCGATGCAGAACATCGCCCGCACGGGAGATGTCCTGGTCACCATCGATACGAAGCGTGAGCCGGATCTCGCCCTCCGCCTGTTGGGAAGCGAAGAGCTTGCAAAGCGGAGCACGCGGATCAGCGCGGCCATCACCCCAGAAGGGGAAGGGCCGCTCACGCTTTCTTCCGGTGAGGTAACCGCGGTGATCGAAGGGGATTTCCCCTCGTTCCTGCTTTCCGTGGCCATGCGTTCCGATCCTTCCTTTTCCAAAGAGAAGGATCATTATGCCAAAGGGGAGGTGAACATCGGTTCCCTTTCGTCCCGGGTGGTGATGTATACCAACGGAAATTGGGATGAGAAGAAACAGCTGTTCGCTGAACCGGTGACGATGGATGACGTGACGGCGGGACGTCTTTCCCAGGCGTCCATCGCGCTGTATGCCGTCCACCCGACGACGTTCTTTGATCTTGGACTGGAAATCCCCCAGACGGTGTATCCGGCCATCGAGAAACTGATGGTGACCATTGATGATGACCATGTGGCGACGATCGCCATCACGGCGGTTGACGAGCAGAAGGCTGCGACGTTGTCCAAACTGCTCCGGAGCGCCTATGTGGCGAAACTTCGCAGGGATGGGGAGAAGTTTTCCCTGGAGAACGTCCGGAACATGTTTACCCTTGAGGGGAATTTGCTTACTATGAGTGATATGAAGATCCTGGATTCCCAGTTCTCCGGCATGCTGGAAGAACTGGGGTCTTTGGTATAGGAGAGAAACCATGCCGTATTACGAATATGAGTGCGACGCTTGTCATGAGACGTTCACACTGGAACAATCGCTGATGCATCATGACGCTCCGGAGACCTGTCCGAAATGCGGTGCCGAGCACACGGTGCGCCGTGTCTTCACCCCGTCTTCGGTGATCTTCAAAGGCAGTGGATTCTACTGCACCGATCACAACAAAGGGCAGGGCGCCTGTCAGCAGTGCGCCGCCCAAAAAGGGAATTGAGATGGAGGGGAAGAAACGCATCCTCACGGGGGATCGTCCCACCGGACGACTCCACCTGGGGCATTACGTAGGATCCTTGAAGAGCAGGGTGGAACTGCAGGATCAATATGATACCTGGATCGAGATCGCGGACGTCCAGGCGCTCACCACCCATTTCGAGCATCCTGAGTTGATCAACCAGAGCATCTACGAAGTGGCGATGGACAATCTTTCCGTCGGGCTTGATCCCCAGAAAGTGACCATTCTGCAGCAGAGCCAGGTGCCCAGCATTGCGGAGCTTACCATCTTCTATTCGATGATCGTCAGTTGCAACCAACTCAGCCATAATCCGACGATCAAGACGGAAGCGAAGAACTACGGGTATTCCGATCTTTCCTATGGATTCCTCGGGTATCCGGTCAGCCAGGCTGCGGACATCACGTTCTGCAACGCGTCGCTGGTGCCGGTCGGGGAAGACCAGATCCCCCACATTGAGCTTGCCCGGAAGATCGTCCGGAAGTTCAATGAGCTGTATGGGACGCGCATCATCGAGCCGGAATACCGTATTTCCTCCATCGGACGGTTGTCCGGTCTGGATGGGAACGCCAAGATGGGAAAGAGCCTTGGCAACGCCATCTATCTTTCCGATCCTCCGGAAACAATTTGGGAGAAAGTGCGCAACGCCGTCACCGATCCCGCCCGCATCACGGTGAAGATTCCGGGACATCCGGACATCTGCAACGTGTACAAGTATCATACCGTCTTCAACAAGGAAGAGGCGCCGAACATCTGCGAGATGTGCAAGAACGCCCAGATCGGGTGCGTCGCCTGCAAGAAGCGGCTGAATGAAGTGCTGAACACGATGCTGGATCCGATCCGTGAGAAGCGCCACTACTACGAGGCGCACAAGGATGAGGTGAAGGAGTTGATCGCTTCCGGCACCAAACGTGCCAACGAGGTGGGAAACGCCAACATCGCCGACATCAAGGAACACATGCACGTCATGCTGTGACGGTCGTTGTTTCCCAGTTTGCTTTTGCCTTCCTCCTGAGTGGGGAAGGTTTTTTTAACCTTCCTTGGCTTTGGATTCCGCCGCTTCTTCTTTCATCAGGTTTTCCTGGGCGATGGCCAGCATCAGCTTGATGCGGTTCTCCTGGTTGACGTGGCTGGCCGACGGATCGTAGTCGATCGGCACGATGTTGGCCTGGGGCACCCGCTCGCGCACCGCGTGGAACATCCCTTTGGCGCAGATATGGTTGGGCAGGCACCCGAACGGCTGGGCGCAGATGATGTTGGAGAAGCCCATGTGGACCAGTCCAAGCATCTCGGCGGTGAGCAGCCATCCTTCACCCATCTTGACGCCAAAGTCGATCAAGCCTTCGTCGTACGCCTTGGTCATCCGGTACGGCTCGGGAGCGTTGAACCCGCCTTGCTTCATCGCCCTGAGTTCCATCGCCTCGATCATGAAGGCCACATGGTTTGCGAAGTTGTTCAGGATGGATGCCCAGAACAGATGGCCGTAGTAATGACGGTCAAGCTGGGCGTTGTCGATGCCGTAGTACAGGAAATCCATCAACGGCGGGATCATCACCTCGCATCCTTGGTCTTCCAGAAACTTCTGCAGTCCGTTGTTCCCCAGGGCAGGAGTACTTCATGTAGATTTCCCCGACGATCCCCACTTTGATCTTCCGTTCCTTCTTCACCGGGATGGCGGCGAACTCATGGACGATTTTCTCAAAGTTATGCCGCATCGCCCACCCAATGTACCCATGGTTCTTGGCGAACTTGTCCCCGATGATCTTGATCCATTTCTCCACCAGGGCGTCGGTCTGTCCCTTGGTGGTCTCGTACGGCCGGACCTGGTTGCTGACCATCATCAACAGGTCACCGTAGACGAATCCGCAGTAGGCGTGGAGAATCATGATCGGGGTGAGTTTGAAGCCTGGGTTCTCATCCATGCCCTTGAGGTTCAGGCTGATCACCGGAATATAGTCCATCTTGCATTCGTGCAGCGCTTTTTTCAGCAGGAACAGGTAGTTGCTGGCCCGGCATCCTCCGCCGGTCTGGGTGATCACCAGCGCAACCTTGTGGGTGTCGTACTTTCCGCTCAACAAGGCGTCGATGAACTGTCCGATGACCAGCTGGGCGGGGTAGCAGATGTCGTTATGGACGTACCGCATCCCTTCCCGGATGACGTTCGGTCCCCGATTGGTCAACAGTTCGGCCTGATAGCCATGATTGACGAATACTTTCATGATCAGGGAGAAATGGATCGGCAGCATGTCGGGGATCAACAGGACATGGTCTTTCTTCATCTCTTTGGTGAATGGCGCGCTCATGCGTTTTCCTTTTCCTCCACGGCGGCGAGCAGGCTGCGGATCCGGATGCGGACCGCACCGAGGTTGGTGATCTCGTCGATCTTGATCTGCGTGTAGATCCGGTCTTTCTGTTTGAGAATGGCTCGAATCTCATCCGATGTGACGGCGTCCAGTCCGCATCCGAAACTGACCAGTTGCACCACGTGCATGTCCGGTTGGTCCAATGTGTACCGCGCGGCGTCATACATCCGGGCGTGGTACGTCCATTGGTTCAGTACGGTGCGCTTCTCCTTTCCCACCAAAGGGGAGAGACTGTCGCCGGAGATGACGGCGCAACCGCACTGCAGCATCAACCGGTCAATGCCATGGTTGACTTCCGGATCGTTGTGGTACGGACGGCCCACCAGCACGATGATCGGCATATGGCGGGACCTGGCTTCCTGGATAATGGCCTGTGATTGTTCGCGAACCGCCGTCATGTAATCATCATACGCCTGGTACGCTTTCTCACTTGCCATCTTGATCTCGCTTTTCCGGAACTTGCCCAGTTGTTTCAGCACTTCCTCCATCCGTTTGGGGAAGAACGCCCGGTCGGAGAGGGAAACGTACGGACTGAACAGGTTGATCCTCCCGTCCTGGACGGCGGGGATGTTGTGCTTCAACACCTCAGGGTAGTAGGCGACCACCGGACAGTTGAAATGGTTGTCTCCTTTTCCCTCGTCGATGTTGTAGCTGGAACACGGGTAGAAGATCGTCGAGACTCCTTCGTTGTACAAGGAGAGGACATGGCCATGGAGCAGTTTCGCCGGATAGCAGATCGTATCGGACGAAATGGTGGATTGGCCCAAAAGATAGGTGGAACGGGTCGACTGGGGGGAAACGACCACTTCATATCCAAGAGAGGTGAAGAACGTGTACCAGAAGGGGAGGTTCTCCCAGAAGTTCAGCCCCATGGGAAGCCCGATTTTTCCTCGTGGGCCGGCAAGGGGTTTGAACCGCACCATGTATTCCTGTTTGAATGCCGTGATGTCCAGAGTGGAAGGATTGGAGATGAACTTTGCAGGGTTGACGATCCGCTCGCACTTGTTGCCGCTGATCATCTTCCGTCCATGGTCGAACATGTTGATCGTCAGCTGGCAGTGGTTGGTGCATCCCTTGCACTGCACCGTCTTGGTGCTGTGGGTGAAGGTGGTCAGTTGCTGAAGGTCCAGCATGGTCCGTTCCCGTGGCGCTTTGGCGTGCTGGCGCATGGCGTACAGGGCGCAGCCATAAGCGCCCATCAAGCCGGCCTGGTCGACACGGACCACCTGGGTCTGCAGCTCGTTCTCAAACGCCCGGAGTACGGCGTCATTGAGGAACGTTCCTCCCTGGACGACGATGTGGCGTCCCAACGTGGTGGCGTCGGTGGAACGGATCACCTTGTACAAGGCGTTCTTCACCACGCTGATGGCAAGTCCTGCGAAGATGTCAGCCACCGAGGCGCCGTCTTTCTGGGCCTGCTTCACCTGGCTGTTCATGAATACCGTGCACCGTGACCCCAGGTCGACCGGCCGCTTGGCCGTCAACGCCAAGGCAGCCGCCTGGGCGGGGGTGTAGCCGAGCGCCTGGCTGAAGGTCTGCAGGAAACTTCCACAACCCGAGGAGCAGGCTTCGTTGAGGAAGATGTCGTCCACCACACCGTCGCGGATCTTGAAGCACTTGATGTCCTGCCCGCCGATGTCGATGATGAAGTCAACGTCCGGCATGAACGTCCGCGCGCTGATGAAATGGGCGATCGTCTCGACGATGGAATACTCCAGGTCGAACGCGTTTTTGATCAACGCCTCACCGTAACCGGTGGAACACCCTTTCTGCAGGTGGACGTTGGGGTAGGTGGCCTGGACATCACTGAGAAACGCCCTGACCGCTTCCACCGGGTTGCCGTTGTTGTTCTCGTATCGGCTGTACAGCAGGTTTCCCTTGGTATCGATGACGCATCCCTTGATCGTCGTCGAACCGGAGTCGATGCCGACGAACGCGTCCCCTTGGTAGGTTTCGATCGGGGCGGTGGGAAGTTTCGCCTTTGCATGACGGTCCAAAAACCGTTTGCGGTCTTCTTCGTCCTTGAACAGCGGCTGAAGGCTTACGTACGACCCTTTGTTGGTGTATTCCTTCAGGTCTTTCTCAAGCATCTCGTAGGTGACGTTTTTGCCACCCGGGGCAAGCGCCGTTCCCAACGCAACGTAGTACAGGGAGTTCTCTGGGCAGAGCCCGGTGACTCCCAGCGTCTCGTCGAAACAGCGCCGCAGGGTGGGAAGGAACGTCAGCGGCCCTCCCAGATAGACGACGTTGCCGGCGATCGGCCGGCCTTGGGCAAGCCCGGTGATCGTCTGGTTGACCACCGATTGGAATACGGAAAGGATGATGTCGCTTTTCTCAGCCCCTTGGTTGATCAACGGCTGGACGTCGCTTTTTGCGAACACCCCGCATCTGCTTGCGATGGTGTAGGTCTGCTTGGCTTGTTTGGCAAGCTGGTCCAGCTGGTCGTCCTTGACGTTCAGAAGCGATGCCATCTGGTCGATGAAGCTCCCCGTGCCACCGGCGCAGGTACCGTTCATCCTCACTTCCAGGTTTCCTTTGAGAAACAGGATCTTGGCGTCCTCTCCGCCAAGCTCAATGACCACGTCACTGCCGGGCAGGTAGGCAAGAATCGCCGTACGGGTGGCGTACACCTCCTGGACGAACGGCATGGAAAGGTTCTGTGCCATACCCATGCCGGCCGAGCCGGAAACGGAGAACGTGAAAAGACCGTCCGGCAGATACGGTTTCAGCTGGGAGAGCAGGGACAGGGCCGTTTCCGGAATCTGGGAATAGTGCCGTTGGTACTGTTTGAACACCAGATTCCCCGCATCGTCCAGCAGGACGCATTTCATCGTGGTGGAACCTACATCAAGTCCGAGTCTCACGTTTCGCTTCTCCCTACTTCTTGTCCATGGACATCGAAGTCGATCCACGTTGTTTCGCTGACCGCCTTGTCCAGCAATGGTTCAATCTCCATGGCGTGGTAATGCTCCGCCATGACCTGTTTGTCCGGCCGTACCAAGGGGTGCCGTGGCGAGAAGATCACGCAACAGTCCTCATAGGGGAGAATGGAAGTCTGGTAGGTGCCGATTTTCTCAGCAAGGCCCATGATTTCCTGTTTGTCCATGCCCACAAGCGGTCGAAGCACCAGTCGTTGGCTCATGCTGTCCGACCATGCCATCGATTCCAGCGTCTGGCTTGCCACCTGGGAGAGCGCCTCCCCGGTGACGATGGCAAGCGCCCCTGCTTTGTCGGCGAGCCGGTTGGCCACCTGCATCATGGCCCCGCGGAACATCAGGGTATGCTCGTCTTCCGGACTGTGATCCTTGATCCACAGCTGGGGTTCGGTGAACGGCACCACCCACAGGCGCATGCCCATGTTGTACGGGGCGAGCAGGCTGGCGAGCTTCTTCACTTTGCCAAGCGCTTCCTCACTGGTGTACGGATAGGCGTGGAAGTAGATCGCCTCGGTTTTCAAGCCGCGGCCTGCCATCTTGTAACAGGCAACCGGACTGTCGATCCCTCCGGAGAGAAGCAACATCGCCTTGCCTGCCGTGGTGCAGGGGAGTCCCGAAGGACCGGGTTGCGGACTGGTGTACAGGTACGCTTCGTCACGGATCTCGCAGTACAGCACCATCTCGGGATCCTTCACCGATACCTTCATGGCGGGATAGGTTTCCAGCACCACGCCTCCCAGGTCGCAGTCGATCTGGTAGCTGGTCAGCGGAAACTGTTTGTCACTTCTCCTGCTTTCCACCTTGAACGTCCCCTTTCCGGAGGAGAACGGTGGCTGGGTGATCAATTCCCTGGCCTTGTTCCGGATGGCATCCATCTCCTTGGGGCAGCGGACGCACTGGGAGTAACCCACCACGCCGAAGGTGGTGCGGAACGCCATGTCGATGATTTCCCGAGGGCAATCGTCACTGATGTCGAAGTACAACCGGCCTTTCTGCTTGTGTTCTTCGCTGTGGTACGGTTTGAGCTTGGCCTTGATGTTCTGCTTCAACCGTCGTTCAAAGAACCCACGGTTCAACCCTTTCAGGGAAATCTCGCCCAATCGGACGAGATACAGTGTGGAATTTCCCATATCAACCCCTTCCCAACAGGTGACGGATCGTCTGGCACAAAAGCATGACTTCCTGTTCCGTCGTTTGGTATCCCAGCGAGATGCGGATCGAACCACGCGCCTGGGCGGGGCTGAAACGCATCGCCGTTATGACGCTCTCCTGTTTCCCCTGGGCGTTGTTGGAACAGGCGGAGCCAGCGGAAACACAGAAGTCCGCGTCGTACAGCATCCGGGTGAACACCTCGCTGGGGTAGGTGTCCGTCGTGATGTTCAGGATCCAGGGAGAAGATCCTTTCGTTGGTGTCAGGAACTGGACGACACCGTCCAGCTCGATTCGGATCATGTGGTTCAAGTGAACCGCTTGTTCGTAATGGGCGTCCAGCGAGGAAAGCGCGTCCTGGACGGCCACCGTCATCGCGGCGATGCCCGGCGTGTTTTCCGTCCCCGGCCTGAGCGCCGCTTCCTGCTCTCCTCCACGGGAAAGTCCGATGACCGCCGGGTCGGTGTTGTACAGAAGCCCGACGCCTTTTGGGCCTTGGAGCTTGTGTGCGGAGAACGCAGCGCTGTCCACCCCAAGATCGGTCAGGCGGAACGGGATTTTCCCCAGCGCCTGGGTTGCGTCGGTGTGGACATGAATCTTTCTGCCGCCATGCGTGGCTTGATAGTCCTTGCAGATCTGGACGATTTCCTTCACCGGCTGGATCGTTCCGGTGACGTTGTTGACCAGCATGATGGCGACCATACGGGTCTGTGGCGTGAGGAGCGACGCGATGGTGTCGGGATCGACGAATCCTTCCGGAGCGTCCACCAGACTTACGTTCCATCCTTTTTCTTTCAGAAGGCGCACATACCCTTTGACGGCGTTGTGCTCGATGGACGGGATGATCACATGGCCAGGCTGGGGACTCCATAGAAGACTTTGCAGTACGATGGCGTTGGACTCAGTGGAGCAGGCGGTGAAGAAAAGCTGGTTCGCGGAAACCCCGAGAAGTGAGGCCAGCGTCGCTCGGTTCCCTTCCAACAGGGCGCGTGCCTCACGACCGGCCTTGTGCCGGGATGACGGGTTTCCCCAATCTTCGTTGCTTGCCTCAATATATGCATGCAATGCGCGATCACTGATTTTGGTCGTCGCGGCATTGTCGAAATACCAAACCTGTTTCATCTCAAGCCATAATGTATCTACTTTTCCCCCCTGAGGGAAGTGGTATGGAACCATCTTGTAACAGTGGACGGAAACTGGTAAAAAGAAACCATGGAAACCCTTCTGAAAAGCACGCTTGCCGCAGGCCGGACGACCAACGTACTGCTCTCTTCCGGCTTGAAGGATCTTGCATCCTATCTCAGTGGGTATGGGAGGAACGTGATGTGGGTGTTCGACACCAATACGTCGAACCTGTTCAAGCAGCTTCCAACCAACAATATCGTGCTGGAAAACGGAGAAGAGAACAAGAATCTGAAATCATTGCTTCGCATTCTTTCCACGGCGAGTGACAACGGCATGGCCCGTGATTCACGCTTCATCGGTTTTGGAGGGGGAGTTGTCTGTGATCTGACGGCGCTTGCCGCATCGCTGTACATGCGCGGTTGCCATCTGACGTTGGTGCCCACCACGTTGCTGTGCATGTGTGACGCAAGCCTTGGAGGCAAGACGGCCATCGACTATGGAGGGACGAAAAACCTGATCGGCACGTTCAATCCCGCCGACGAGGTCCTTGTGTGCGTCGATACGCTTCGCACGCTTTCCGACCATGAGTTCCTCAACGGGTTGGGGGAGGTGATCAAGCACGCGTTCCTCTCTCCGGACGAAGAACTGTACAAGTTCCTGATTGTCCATCACCGGGAGATCATGCAACGGGATGTCCCGACGCTTGACCAGCTTGTCACCCTTTCCTTGAACGTGAAAAACTGGTATCTGGAACAGGATCCGTTGGAAACCAAGGGGATCCGCAGCATGCTGAACCTGGGGCACACCTTCGGCCACGCGTTGGAATCGCTCAGCCATTTCTCCGGCATGAGCCACGGACAGGCTGTCGCCTGGGGTACCTGCCGTGCGGCGGAAGCCGCGCTGGAGCTGCACCTGGGGGATGAGACCTATCTGAACGGCATCATCAAACTGTTCCGTGATTACGGATTCCCGGTGGATTACCGCATCGGACGCGGGGATTGGATCGAATACGCGGAGCACCTGTCCCACGACAAGAAAAAGCTGGGCGGCGCGGTGCAGTTCATCATCCCGCTGTCCCAAGGAAACCTCAAGTTGATGCCCCTTGAGGTCCCGTTGGTCCAGAAACTGGTCATCGCAAAACCGTACTAATCGGCTTTCTTCAGCAGTTTTGCGTAGATCCGTTTCGCTTCCCGCTCATCATCCGTCTTTCCCGCGGTTTCCAGGTCTTCGACCAGTTGCCCCAGCGTGAAGAGGGTATCATCCAACGCGTCGAAGAAATTGCGGTTGGATGTGAAGCGGAACGTGTTGTTGTTCCCGTCCAGCGAAATGAACGCCAAGGTTTTGCGATCCTTCTTGGATTTGACGAAGCACATCAGGCTGTCCAGTTTCTCAACAAGCGCTTTGCTTTCCTCCAACGTGAACGTTCCGGTGGGGGGCGCGTCGTAGATCGGGGCGTCGGTCCGCAGCTTTCCCGCCAAATCGATGATGGAGAAGAACTTGTCTCCCTGATGGATCCGGTATCCTCCATACAGTACCACGGCATTGAAGTTCCGTGGGCGTTTGGGAGCGCGGTCGTTGGCTGTTTTCAGCGCCGCCAGATCTTCGTAGGGGATCAAGGCGCACACCTTGCCTTTGCGACCTCCCTGAGGAGCTTCGGTGGGATAGGTGTGGTGATACACCTGTACCATCTGGCCGGCCTGCTGGTTGTCCCGATAGCTTCCTTCCACCGGCGCGTGCGCCTTGTCGACGGACCGTTCCTCCTGGTTGTTCTTCCGGACGGCGAACGAACGGGTAAGCTGGGCGTACAAGCCGGGCTTGATCTCATCCAGCCATTCTTTCTGCAACGGGCTGACCGACCGGGCGTACATTCGGCTGGTCTGGACGATCTCGCCGGCGATGATGAACTGGGGAAGCGTGCGGAAATAATCGGAACCAGGATGAATGAAGATCTGGTTGGCCGTAAGCGACTGGTAGGCATTCCGTTCGGAACGAACGCAGATGTACTGCAACAGTCCGCTTGCGATGCAGATCAAAAACTCTTTGGGATTTCCGCCATGGGACAACGGGAACCCTATTTCGCCACAGATGTCCCCCAATTGTTCGGTGATGTGGACGATCTCCTGCATGCTCTGGAAATCCAGGTAGTAGGTCTTGCAGAACTTTTGCTTTTTCTCCTGGGTTTCGTTCTTCACGTACTGTTCGTACACATGCAGGTAGGTGACGAAGTCACCGTACGTCTTGTCTGCGAACGAGCGCTGGGCGGCGCGGGCCAGATCCTCTTCACCGGGAGGGAACAAAAACGGTGTCTTTGAGGAGAGGAACGCCACGGCGACCAGCACCTGCTGCAGCACATCGGGGTAGTGGAGAAGCGACTCGACGATCACCCGTGACTGACGGGGCAGCAACGGGAATTTGCACATCAGTTCCCCGGTTTTGGTCAGATGGCGGTCCTGGTCAATGGCGCCGATGAACCGGAGCGTCTCTTCGGCGCTCTGGATGGCGGAAAGCTTCGGCTTGGTGATGAACGGAAAATGTTCGTAATCATAAATGCCGAGGTCACTCATCCTCAGCACCACTTCGGACAGGTCGGTGCGGAGGATTTCCTCCGTGCTGTAGGAGAATCGGGACAGGAAATCCTTCTCTCCGTACAGGCGGTAACAGACACCTGGCCGGGTCCTTCCCGCTCTTCCCTTGCGCTGCTCTGCGGAGGATTTGGAGATGGGCAGGGCCACCAGACTGCTGGTGAAGTTCCTCTGGTTGTAGAAGTTGATCTTCGCCACGCCGCAGTCGATGACGGTGGTGATGCCATCGATCGTCACGCTGGTTTCGGCGATGTTGGTCGAGACGACCACCTTGGTCTTGCCTTTCGGCGTCGGAGTGAACACCGATTCCTGTTCTTCCTTGGAAAGACGGGCGTACAGCGGATAGATGACAAGATCCTCGTTGGGATCATCCATGTACAGGGCGTTGACCGTCTTGGTGATGTCGAACTCCCCGGGAAGGAAGATCAAAATATCGCCGTTCTTCTTTCGCTGGCGTACGATGGAGAGGATGGAAGGGATCAGGCTGTCGATGTCCGAGGCTCCCTTCATGTCCTTGTAGATCACCTGTACCGGGTATACCTGGCTGGTGATGGAGATGATCGGGCAGGAATCAAAGAACTCGGAGAACTTCTTCGTGTTGATCGTCGCCGATGAGATGATCACCCGGAACGATGGCCGTTGCTGGATGATGCCTTTGAGCATGCCGAGGATGAAATCGATGTTCAGCGACCGCTCGTGGGCCTCGTCCACCACCATGACGCCGTACTGGGTAAGGAGGGGATCGGTCTTCAGTTCCATCAGAAGGATTCCGTCCGTCATGATCTTGATGCGGGTTTGGGGGGACGTGGTGTCCGTAAACCGCATTTTGTAGCCGCAGTACTGCCCGTTCTGGTCCCCCAGCTGTTTCTTGATGAAATCGCAGACGGACAGCGTCGCGATCCTTCGCGGTTGGGTGATGCCGATCACCCCGGTCTCCGCGTACCCCGCTTCCTTGAGAATCAAGGGCAGTTGGGTTGTCTTACCCGAACCGGTCGGGCTTTCCACGACGATCACCTGGTGCGTTTTCAATGCGTCCAGGATGTCCTGGCGATGCTGCCAGACGGGCAGGCTTTTGAAATCCATCAAATCAACTTCCTTTACGGATCGTCTCGATCGCTTCCTCGAGACTGATCATTTGTTTGTTTTCACGGTCGAGCAGGTTTTTCAGCGTCACCTTGTCCGCGTCATGCTCGTTGGAGCCGCAGATCAAGGCGTACGGAATGCGCTGCTGTTCGGCGTATTTGAATTGGGCGCCGATCTTCTTGTTTTCCAGAAGGTATTCATCCACCCGCAGTCCCGCGTTCCGCATGGCCCGGGCAAGCTGATGATACCACGGACGAAGGTTCTCATCCATGGCGAAGATGATCACATCCGCCGCAGAAGAGGCGGACAGCAGCGGGCTTTTCAGTTCGGTCAGCGCGGCGATCAGGCGGTCAAGCCCGATGGACGAACCGACACCGGGCAGTTCCTGCTTGGTGTACAGCGAAGCGAGGTTGTTGTACCGTCCGCCGGAACAGACCGAACCGAACTGGTCCATTCCATCCAGGAACGTTTCATAGACGATGCCGGTGTAGTAGTCCAGGCCACGGGTGATGGAAGGATCATAGACGAAGTGGCCGGCAATGCCGTCATCAGCCAGATAGGAATAAATCTTTTCCATCCGCGCCGTGTGGGTCTGCTCTCCGCCGGCAAGCTGGGAGAGTCGTGCCAACGTCTGGGGGAAGCTTTCAGCTTCTTCCGGTTTGGTGATGAACTGCATGATGGCCTGGGCCTTTGCCTGGTCTTTGGTCAGTGCGGCAAGTTCCGCCTTGGTCTCCTCAGCTCCGATTTTCCGCAGTTTGTCCACCGTCCGGAGGATTTCAGTCGTCTGACTTTCCACGCCGATATGTTGGAGGAATGCGTTGAACAACCCCCGGTGTGCGACATGGAACGTATAGCCGGGAATTCCCAGCATGGCGAAGGAAGAATCCATCATGGAAAGGATTTCAAAATCCGCCTCGGCGTTGTCCACGCCGACGATGTCGAAATCACATTGGGTGAATTCCCGGAATCTTCCTTTCTGGGGATTCTCGCCGCGCCACACTTTGTCGATATGAAATCGTTTGAACGGAAGGGGAAGCTCCGCCAGATGGGCCGCCATGAACCGGGCGAACGGGACGGTCAGGTCAAAGCGCATCGCCACATCACGTTCCCCGTTGTCCTTGAACCGGAAAATCTGCTTGTCCGTCTCTCCGCCGCCTTTGCCAAGCAGCACATCGGTGTATTCCAGCACCGGAGTGTCGATCGGGACGAACCCATAGGTGGAGAAATTCCGTTCCAGTTTCGCGATGATCGCTTTTTTTCCGATTTCCGTTTCCGGCATTGAATCCCGGAAACCTTTCAGTATTTTGGGCTCTATGATGTTCCCGCTTCCCACGGTGGTACGCTCCTGTTGTATTTTTATTCTGATTCGTGTACAAATAATTCTATAACAGACGTAACGTCGACTGCAATACTGCAGTTTTCAATCTTTATCATTTGAGTGACATATGCTGGTCAGATATAAACAGGATGAAAAGGGTAGAAGCGTAGCCTTCGCCAATATTTACACGCCGAACGAACACCACATCAATCCGGCGCTGGTCGACAGGGATGCGGCGTGGGCGGTGCGCAAGCTCCAGCAAAGCGGAGCGGAAGCGTACTTGGTCGGAGGCGCGGTGAGGGACCTGTTGCTTGGCCTGATCCCCAAGGATTTCGACATCACCACCAGCGCGTCCCCCCGGCAGATCCAGCGGCTTTTTTACAACGCCCGGATCATCGGCCGGCGATTCAAGCTGGTCCATCTGATCTTCGGCGAGAAGATCATCGAGTGCTCTACGTTCCGTTCCGGCGAAGAGGCGGAGGATGGGTCGAACAATGTGTTCGGTTCGGTGGACCAGGATGCCAAACGGCGGGATTTCACCATCAATTCGCTGTACTACAACCCCACCAATGGACAACTGTTGGATTTCAACCACGCCATGGAGGATTTCAAAAAGCGCAGGATCCGATCGATCATCCCGTTGGATGATTCGTTCACCGAAGATCCCGTGCGGATGATCCGTGCCGTGAAGTATTCGGTTACTACTGGATTCCGTCTGCAGTGGGACGTACGTCGCGCCATACACCGCTACAGCGGAGAACTTGCCCGTACCTCTACTTCCCGCCTGACGGAGGAAGTGAACAAGATTCTGGCCAGTGGCCGGTGCACGGACATATTCCTCGCCCTTGAGAAGTACAACCTGCTGGTCTACATGCTTCCCTGTTTCAGCGTCTACTGTAAGTTTGAGAAGGAAAAGCAGAGTCTCAGGGAGCTTGACCGTCTGGTGGGACTTGCCAAACAAGGCAAAGGTCCGGAGGTCAGCCTTGCCGACCAGATCCGGTATCTCGTCGCCCCTTTGATCGTCTACCAGGATGAGAACCAGAGTGGTTCTGACCGGTTCCATGAGACATACCGGCAGATCAAAGTGTTGCTCAGCCCGATGACGCCTCCCAACTACGAGATTGAGAAGGCAAGCGCCCAACTGCTCTCCGACCATGGATTCAAAGTGCCCCGTACCTACGGAGGCAGACAGAAGCGCGCCCCGAACCTCTCTCCCCCGCAGAACATCAGCACGGGGAAGAGGAGAGGGGAGAAGAAGACGCTCTGGCGCTCCGCATGGGAAAGCTCCGGCCCCCGTTGTTGTGCAGAGCCAGGTGGCGCGGACCAGCGCCGAAGCGCACGATCTGTGATCAGCCCCACTCCTCGATTTCGATGGAGACGGACGCGACGAAAATCGAACTGTATTTTTCCAGACTGTCCGCGATGTATTCCTGAAGTTCGGTGATGGACGTGGAGATTTGGTGCTGGACCGGCATGCGGAGCTGGACGTTCAGCACATAGCCTTCCTGGCTTAACTGGGCCGTCACTCCCTTGACCTGGATCTGGCTGTCGAATTCCGACAGACACTGTGCGACCATCTGTTTCAACGCTGCGTCACTAATCTGCACTTTCGCGTACTTGCTGAACTCCGGGCGCACAATGGTCTTTTCGTATCCTTCATTCTTGAAATGGAACAATCCGTTTTTCTTGCGGAAAAAGACCCGCAGTGAGTCGTAGACGATCTGCGGATAGGTGCGGGTCACCTCGATGGTGGGCACCGGGAATAACGTGTTTGCCTTCCGTATAGCGGCTGCGCATCGCCGCCTCGATCTCTTCCTTGGTGGCGATGTCCTCGATGTGGATGATTTTTTCCGGTTGGGGGAAGCCCAAGCCGTTCGGCGATCTTGTAGGCCATCTTCTCGCTGGTGGCGATGATCAACAGGCGATGATACTTCTGTTTGTTCAGCGCCGCCACCACCTTGGGCAGCGGTGCTCGTCGTCATCAAATACCGCGGTGCGCACGGCCTGCGAGCATGCTTTCCGCGCGTTTTGCCGAGCGTCCGGCGAGAATCCGGTCCCCTTTGATGAGCAGACCGTCATCGATGATCAACTGACAATGGTATTTTTCCGCGATGATCTTGGATCGGAAACTTTTTCCGGTTCCGCTTTTTCCCACCAATGCAATCGATTTTGGCGCTTTAATCTTCCAGAAAGCATATCTGAAAACCCTGTTCATTGCAGTTCATTGTGTCATTCAGGCTTGAAAATGACAAGATGTGAAGATGATCGGAAAACCTTGCAACAAGGGAAGGGACTCGATACAATACCAACAAACCCTTTGGCGTATTGTGAAATTGGTTTGTGTGCGATACGATAAAGGGAAGTTTTGTGTGGGAGTGTGCCTGGCTTTCCGTCAGGTCATGAAGGAGTCTTTTTTCCATGAGAACACCTACGTTCAGCAAAGGTGGCGTGCATCCCAAGGACATGAAGCAGATCAGCAAGGACAAGCCGATCGAACCGCTTCCTATGCCTGCCGAGTTGCTCGTCTCCTTGTCCCAGCATCTTGGCGCGCCGGCAAAAGCCACCAAGGCCAAAGGTGACACCGTCACCCGCGGGGAAAAGATCGGGGTCGCCGCTGGCTTCATCAGCGCCGATGTGCATAGTCCGGTAAGCGGGAAGATCACCGATATCCGGCCTGTCGTGCTGTCCAGTGGCGTCGTCTGTGACGCGTATGTGATCCAACCGGATCCCCAACAACCGGACTGGCCGACCGAGCGGCATGACTGGAGGGCACAGACTCCGGAGGAACTGCTTGGTGAAGTAAAGGATTACGGAATCGTCGGGATGGGAGGGGCTACGTTCCCAACCCACGTGAAGCTTTCCATTCCCAAAGACAAGAGCGTCGACGCCCTTGTGGTCAACGGGGTGGAATGCGAACCGTACCTAACCGCAGATTACCGCTTGGCGCTGGAACAGGGGAAAGAGGTGCTTGAGGGCGCTCAGATCGCCGCAAAGATCACCCGCGCGAAACGCATCATCGTCGGCGTCGAGGCCAACAAGCCGGATGTCGTCGCGAGCCTGAAAGAAATCGTCGCCAACAACAACCTGCCCATTGAGGTGGTCATGTTGAAGATGAAGTACCCCCAAGGTGATGAAAAACAGCTGCTCAAGTCGTTGATCAACCGGGAAATTCCTTCCGGGAAACTCCCGTTGGACGTGGGTGCCGTGGTATGTAACATGGGTACCTGCAAGGCGATGTTCGATGCCATCGTGCTGCACAAGCCGCTGGTGGAACGGATCATCACCATCACCGGGGAATGCATCAAGGAGCCGAAAAACATCCTGGCTCCCATCGGAACGAAGATCAGTGATCTGCTGGCGTTCTGCGGAGGGTTCTCCACCCAGCCGGACAAGATGATCTGCGGAGGCCCGATGATGGGGTTCGCGTTCAGCAATCTGGACACCCCGATCTGCAAGGGTTCCAGCGGTATCGTGGCGCTTCCCAAACAGAAGCAATACCGGCAGACGCCGTGTCTGAACTGTGGAAAATGTGTCGCTTCCTGCCCGATAGGACTGGAGCCGGCCAGACTGTACCGGTATATCACCCATGGTGATTATGCCCTTGCCATGGCAAACAGCCTGATGGACTGCAAGGAGTGCGGATGCTGCGCCTACAGTTGTCCCGCGCAACTGCCGTTGGTGCAGGCATTCAAGACCGGCAAGAAACTGGGGAGGAAAAAGAAATGATGCAGAATCCTACGCTGACGGTTTCCACGTCTCCGCATGTCCATGCGAAGTGTGATACCGCCACCATCATGTGGATGGTAAGCGCCGCTCTGGCGCCCAGCGCGCTCTGGGGTGTCTATGCCTTTGGCGTGCGGGCTCTGGTGGTGCTTCTTGTCTCCATCGCGTCCTCGATGCTCGCCGAACTCCTGGTCAACCTGAAGAAACATGAGCATACGTTGTGGGATGGTTCGGCGTTCGTCACCGGACTGTTGGTCGGAATGAACATGAGCCCGATCGTCCCGTTGTTCATACCGATCATCGCCAGTTTCTTCGCCATTCTGGTCGTCAAATGGACGTTTGGCGGACTTGGCGCCAACTGGGCCAATCCAGCTCTGGGCGGACGGGTGTTCGTGTTCTTCAGCTTCACCAGCCAGATGAGCACGTTTGTATTACCCAATTCGTTGCAGAAAGTGCTGGATCATATGAGTGATACCGTCTCAGGAGCGTCCAAACTGGTGGACACCCTCTCTTCCGCCACGCCGCTTTCCTATCTGAAAGCGCATATCACCCAGAATGCGGGTAGCATCGCCACGTTGGGGGATGGCAGTTATCCGGTCACCGATTTCGCAAAGCAGATCGGAACGGCGCTGCACATCAACCCGTACGCTGTCGATTCCTTCTTCGGGAACGTCGGAGGATGCATCGGTGAGGTTTCCACCATCCTGCTGATCGCAGGCGGCATCTTCCTGTTGTGCACCAAGGTGATCACCTGGCATATCCCGGTATCCTACCTTGCGTCCACCGCGTTGTTCACCTGGATGTTCGGAGGGATCCCCACCGGACAGGGAATGTTCCACGGCGAAATCTTCCTGCCGTTGGTGTCCGGCGGCCTGATGCTCGGCGCCATCTTCATGGCGACCGACTACGTGACCAGCCCGATCACCCACAAAGGACAGTTGCTGTTTGGCTTGGGATGCGGGTTCTTCACCTTCCTGTTCCGGACCTTCGGTTCCATGTCCGAAGCGGTTTCCGTCGCCATCCTGTTCATGAACATTTTGACACCGACCATTGACCGGTACATCACCAACAGAAAATTTGGTGAGGTGGTCAAGACTTCCAAGGAGGCGGCGAAATGACCAAGAACGCACGTTACACGTTGATTCTGTTCAGCATTTGCGCCGTCTGCGCATTGGTGCTTGCCGTTGCGAACAGCATCTTCAGCCCGATCATCGCCCGGCACCAGCAGGAAGCGACCCAAGCGGCGCTTTCCCCACTGGCGGGCGGATACACCGTAGGCGCATACACCACGGTGGAAGGGAATGAGACGGTAAGCGGTGAATACCTGCTTACTGATGGCAAGAACACCATCGGATATATTCTTAGCCTGAACGGACAAGGCTATGGTGGCGCGTTCACCATGCTTGCTTCCTATCGTACCTCCGGCGAGATCATCGCGGCCAAGATGATGACCAACAATGAGACGCCGGGAGTAGGGAAGAAGAGTGAGGAAGACTGGTATATGACGAAATTTGTCGGCACCGGTACGACAAGCAAGCCGGTTCCGACATCCAAGAGCTCGCTGTCCAAGGAGGACAGTGATGCGGTCAGCGGCGCGTCCGTCACCTTCCGAGGGGTCAGCACGACGCTTGCCAAAGGAGCGGCCTATGTCCAGGCCAAAGGAAGCGCAACATGAGTGAACAAGAACTTTCCTGTCATACGATGAATATGGAAATGCCGATGGATCAGGGAAACGGCACAGAGGCAAAAGGGAAGGCGGGCAAAATCAAGGAATTCACCAAAGGATTCCTGAAAGAGAACCCGACGTTCATCATCGTGCTCGGTCTCTGCCCGACGCTTTCCGTCTCCACACAGGTTTCCAATGGTTTGGGAATGGGACTTGCGGCGACGTTCGTCCTGTTCTTCTCCAACGTCATCATCAGCAGTTTGCGGAAGGTGATTCCTGACAGCATCCATATTCCCGCCTACATCGTGATCATCAGCACGTTGGTGACGTTGATCCAGATGTACCTGCAGGCGTACATGCCGGCGCTGGATGAAGCTCTCGGTGTGTATCTTCCGTTGATCGTTGTCAACTGCATCATTTTGGGACGCGCCGAAGCGTTCGCCAAGTACAATACCGTAGAGGACAGCGCACTGGACGGACTTGGGATGGGGCTTGGACTTACGATGAACCTGGTGTTGATCAGCTTGATCCGTGAGGTTCTTGGCCATGGCACCATCACGCTGTTCGCCACGAAGAATTGGGATGGCGTGATCCATGTTCCTTTGTTCGGAAAATATCCGGTGTCAGTCATGGTGGCTTCCGCCGGCGCATTGCTTCTGATGGGATATCTGATGCCGTTGTTCAAAGCGCTTGTTGACAAGGTGGAGGCGAAGAAATGACCATTCTTGCGATTCTGATTTTCTACATTTTCATCAATAACTGGATTTTGGTGAAGTTCCTCGGCCTCTGCCCGTTCATCGGTGTTTCCAAAAACAGCGAGAACGCGTTGGGCATGGGAATGGCGCTGACGTTCGTTACGGCAATCACCTCCGTGCTCACATGGGCAGTGTACCACGGTCTGCTCGTTCCGTTCCATCTGGAATACCTGGAGACACTGGCCTTCATCCTGGTGATCGCCTCGACGGTGCAGTTCGTCGAGATGGTCATCCGGAAGATCAGCCCTCCGCTGTACAAAGCGCTTGGGATTTACCTGCCGTTGATCACCACCAACTGTGTGGTTCTGGGTATCGCTTTGATCAACATTGACCAGAAGTTCAACGCGTTGGAGAGTTTCTTCGCAGGGTTGGCTTCCGGGCTTGGCTTCACTCTTGCCATCATCCTGATGAGCAACATCCGTGAGCGGCTGGACTACAAACCGGTTCCTGGTTCGTTCCGTGGCATGCCGATCGCCTTTATCTCCGCCGGTCTGATGGCTTTGGCGTTCAAAGGGTTCGACGCGTCGATGCTGACCAACCTGCACCTGCCGGCGCTTTCCTGAGGAGGAGATGAAATGGCTATTGTCAGTGCGGTAATTGTCGTCGCCGGTCTCGGCGCGTTGTTTGGATATCTTCTTTCCTGGGCGGAGAAAAAACTTGCCATCCAGAAGAACGAGAAGGAAGTGCAGCTGGAAGCGGTCATGCCCGGCGCAAACTGTGGTGGATGTGGCTTTGCCGGATGCAACGCCTATGCCGACGCCGTGGCGCGAGGCGAGGCGGAGATCGGCCTGTGCATTCCTGGTGGCGCGGCAACGGCCGCCAAGATGGCGGAGATCATGGGCACCAACGCTCCGGTGGAAGGGGATAATCGCCGAAAGGTCGCCCATGTGTTCTGCAAAGGGGACTGCAACGTCACCGGCAAGGAATACCTGTACAAGGGATTGGATGACTGCAACAGCGCAGCTCTTCTGTTTGGCGGTGACAACCAATGTAAGAGTGGATGCCTCCATCTGGGTTCCTGCATCAAGGTGTGTCCCGTTGGGGCCATCTCCAAAAACAAGGAAGGACACATCGTGGTGGATGAGGCCAAATGCATTTCCTGCGAGAAGTGTGTGAAGGTATGTCCGACCGGTGTCATCCGGATGCTGTATGAAGACAGTGAGTATGTGGTGGATTGCTCCAACCATGAGACGGGAGCGGTGGTCAGGAAAAAGTGTTCCGTCGGATGCATCGGGTGCAAGATCTGCCAGGTGAAATTCCCGGAATCCGGGTTCACCGTGGACAACTTCCTTTCTTCTTTCGACCAGACCAAACCTCATGCGCAGGCGGAAGACGCAAAGAACGCTTGTCCGGTGAAGGTCATTTCCAAACGGTAATCCTGCATGCCGTTTGTCATCGGTGGATATACTGAGCTTGGTTTCGGCACCCCGCAACGTTCGTTCGACGGGGTGCTTGATTCCATATTGAAACCGATCCTTACCTTGTTGTATCACCGCAAAGACGCATGCTTTTCGTTGGCGTTGAGCGGTGCGATGATCGAATGGCTGGAAGCGTACCACCCGGAAGTGAACATGTTGATCAGCGATCTGGTGAAGAAAAACCAGCTTTGCATGATCGGCGGCGCCTATTACCAGGGGATACTTTCGTTGCTTTCCTCCAAAGACAGGGGAGGGCAGATCGAGAAGTCAACGACGATGATCCGTCTCACCTATGGGCAGCGTATCGACACCATGTTCTGCTATTCCCAGGTGTTTTCCCCATACGTGCTTCATACCACGTCGTTGTGCGGGATCCGCAATCTGGTGATCAGCGGAAGCGGCGCTTCCACGGATACCCCAATCGCACCGTTCGTCATGCGGGAACAGGACAAGATGATGCACATCTTCCCGATCGATGACCGGGTATCGACGTTGACCTGGCAACTTTCCGAAGGGACGTTGACCTCCGTGGCATATCTGAAGGAAATGGAGACGTTGGTGCCGACCCTCTCCCAGACGGTGTTGTTCCTCAATCTGGACCAATTGGCAAAAGCGGCGCTTTCGCCGGAGACGACGCAAAAGCTCTGTGACCTGCTGTTCTCCCGTCCCACCTCCCTGCTCTCCTCGTTCGAGCCCGTGGAGGAAAAAGGATACCAATGCGACGGATGGTACGGGCACGACGCGGTGAAGGTTGGGGAAGGCTGTTTCAACCAGCTGTTCGTCAAGGATCAGGCGCTTTCCTATCTGTACAACCGGTATTCCACGTTGTTGGAGATCGCCAAGGCACGGAGGAAGTCCCGGGACGTGAAAAAACAGATGGAAAAGCTTCTCCTCTGCTGTGGGGCGGGCAATCCGTTTGTCATGGACGCGGACGCCTCCGCGCTTCGTCCTTCCGTCCGGCAGTGGTGTTATCACAAGCTTACCGAAGCGCAACTGTTGCTCGATCCCAAACTTCCCCAGCGATATGATTTTGATCGTGACGGCATCGAGGAATACGCCTATCAAGGCAAGAACTTCCTGGCCGTCCTTACGCCGCTCGGTGGAGCGGTTTCCGAACTGGTTCATCTCGCCACACTGACGAACTATGCCGGTGCTGGTGTGCCGCTCCTGGAATTTGGTTCCAGCGACGCCATTCATTCCGGATCCACTGGTGAGATGCTTCGTCTGTTCACCGATCTGTTCTTCTCCGATCCTGCCACGGCAAGCATCGCTCAGCACGCCGTGCGTCTCCGGTACGCGGTGGATGACACCCTTGGCCCCAAAGGGGAATTTTCCATGGTGGGGGTCCAGGGCACGTTGACGTATGCGAAAAAGTTCAAATTCCGGCAGAATACCGTGCTGGTGGACGTTTCGTTGTCCAACACCGGAGTCACCCCATGCAACGGATGGTATGGCATGGCGTTTCCTCTGTCCGTGGTTCCTCCCAAAGAGGCTGATTCCGTCACCTGTTCCGTCACCGATATGGAGCACAAGTCCCGCTCATGCCTTGAGCGGAAGATGATCCAGAGCGGCATCCGATCCGCGCGCCTTTTGGTGGGATCCACCGTCACGCTGTTCTCTGCGACTCCCTGTACGTTGGTCAAAGAGGATCATACCATCACCACGAAGACCGTCCAGCATGAAGAAACCATTCTGATGGACGTCCTGTTGCTTCCCTGTTTCCCGGTGGATCTTCCTCCGGGCGCGACCTGTTCCTTCACTCTGGGGCTCAGGGTGGAGAAGAAGTGATTGCACGTTTGTCCAATCCTTCGTATCATACAGACATCAACCAAACAAAAAGACGAAAGAGGTAAGTATATGTTCCTGCAGAATAAAGCCATGTTCGAAACGATCAAAGAAGAAGCCCACAACGAATGGAGGCGTCTTTGAGGACGCCCACGTATTGGACAAGATCACCCAGATGGAGGCGTCGACCAACGTCCCGCATTTCTGGGACGACCAGAACGCGGCGAACAAGACGTTCGCCCAGATCGCTGATCTGAAGGAATCCTACTATCCGTGGAAGGAACTGGTGGAGAAAGTCGACGAAACCGCCGAGTTGATCGACCTGTACGCAACCGAACCGGATGATCCCGCCGTACAGGGGGAAGTGGACAAGACGATCGTTGAGCTGAACGAGGAATTCGAAAAACTCAAACTGAAAACCCTTCTGTCCGAGAAGTTTGACAAAAACAACTGCTTCCTTTCCATTCATGCAGGAGCCGGTGGCACGGAGGCGTGCGACTGGGCTTCCATGCTGGAGAGGATGTATCTCCGCTACTGCGAACGCAATGGGTTCAAGGCGGAAGTGCTGGATGAACAGGAAGATGAGGAAGGAGGCGGAATCCGCAGCTGCACCATCAAGGTCAGCGGGGAATACGCGTTCGGATATCTGAAAGGGGAGGCTGGCGTCCATCGTCTGGTACGGATCTCTCCGTTCGATGCCGCAAAGCGTCGCCACACATCCTTCACGTCGGTGTATGCCTCTCCTGAGATCGATGACGACGTGACGATCGAACTGAAACCGGAAGATTACCGCTTGGATACCTATCGGGCTGGTGGCCATGGCGGACAAAACGTCAACAAGGTTTCCAGTGCGGTGCGCATCACCCACTTCGCCACCGGCATCGTCGTCCAATGCCAGAACGAACGAAGCCAGTTGATGAACAAGGCGATGGCGTTCAAGATGCTGCGTTCCCGTCTGTATGATTATTATGAGGCGAAGCGTCAGGAAGAGCACGCGAAGAACGCGATCGTGAAAAAAGACATCGCCTGGGGAAGCCAGATCCGTAGCTATGTTTTCCAGCCGTACCAGATGGTCAAAGACCATCGCACCGGCTTTGAGACGGGCAACATCCAGTCAGTGATGGATGGGGACATCGAACCGTTCATCGAAAGCTATCTGTCCTGGAGAAAGGACCAGGAGGCGGCGCCTTGAGGCGAAGGAGTTTGGTCGTCTGCGCGATTCTGTGCGCCTGTCAACTGCTCGGCGCAGTAGACTATCAGATCGCGCTGGTGAATCTTGGTGACCAAACAGCTTCGTTTTTCCCCGTATTTGCCTCCCTCGCCCAAACGGTGCTTACCGGCCAAAAAGGTCCGGAAGACCAAGACTATCGCAATCTTCTGGCCCGACAGTCGACAGAGCAAGTCCAATGGGAAGCGGTGAAAACCGCCTATGCTTCTGAAAACGTGTGGGAAGATGCGAACAAGCAACAGGATTCCACGCCACCAGCGCAGGAAAGCCGTCCCATCGTGGTTCAGGAAGTGGATGCGGATGAAGCGGCCAAAGCGATTTTCAGAGCAGGGGAGTACCGTTGGTTTTGTGACGCCTATGGGTATGACCGGATTCTTTTCGCATCCCAGCAAGCGATCGGAGACCATCTTCGGTTGGTCATCACATCGTACCGGCGCGCCACCGATACAACCTCCACCTTGTTCGACGGCCTTTCCTTCCAGGATGATTTCCAGGATGTGAAAGGAACGATCGCCTTGTCGATGGTCAAGGAAGTCCTCGGGTTTCCCGCCGGCGTGCTTGTGTTCAATGATCGGCCTGTCTCCTCGCTTTTCGTGTCCTTGGATGGAGGACCCCAGCACACCGCAGGCGAGTTGATGGTGGTTCCTCCCGGCTCCCACCAGATAACGATTTCCGCCTACGGCTATCAGGAGAAGAACGTGACGGTGCAGGTGGACGAAGGTGCGGTGGTGACGGTGGACGCGTCACTCACCCAGCTGGTCGTTCCTGCAATCTCCCTGGTGTCGTTGGACGGAAATGTCCAATGGTTCGTCAATGGGGAGCCAAGCGGCACCTCATCTTCTCTTTTACTTACCGACAGCCAGCTTCCGCTTCTGTTGGTCGCGCGCAAGGATGGATACCTGGCATCTGCCCGGCAGCTTTCCCATCCGGAACGCCTTCTCTCCTTTGAGCTCAAACCTTCCTGGTGGGGGGATGAGAAGCTTCTTTCCGGCCGGCAGAAGGCATTTTACCAAAGCTTTGTCGCGTTGGTCTGTTCGGTAGGCCTTACGTTGATGTATCCTACTTTGTATGGGGCGTATGGAAACGGTTCGGCGTTGCCGGAAGGGTTGCATGTCGCCTTGGAAGGGGCCAGTGCCATCGCGGGATTGATGCTTCTTCGTACCGCAATCGTGTATACTGGTGGAATACTTGCGTTTTGAGGGGTAAGGATGTTCAAGCAATTTGGAGCGAAACTCAAAGCGTTGTTCGGCATCAAGGTGCTGGATGACAGCTATTATGACAATTTGGAAGATCTCCTGATCGAAGGGGATCTCGGCCCGAAGATGGCGGCCATGGTCACCGACGCCGTCAGGAAGGAAGCCAAAAGCGAAAAGCCCAAGACACAGGAAGAACTGCAGCAGCTGGTCAAGAAGCTGCTGGAGACGAAGATCGATGCGTATCATCCGGTGGTCGACCCCGACAAACCAACGGTGTTCCTGATGCTGGGCGTCAACGGGGTGGGCAAGACGACCACCATCGCGAAACTCGCCCGGTTCTACGGCAATGCTGGATATGACGTGACGCTCTGCGCCGCCGACACGTTCCGCGCCGCCGCCATCGACCAGCTGGAGATCCATGCCGAGAGGCTTGGGATCCGGTGCATCAAACAGACCAACGGAACCGATCCCGGCGCGGTGGTGTTTGATGCCATATCCAGCGCCCAAAGCAGGGGAAAGGGGTTGGTGCTGGTGGATACGGCGGGACGAATGCACACCAAGGAGAATCTGGTGCGGGAGTTGGCCAAGATCGACAAGGTGGTCCGGGCCAAAGGCATTGATGATGACCACTACAAACGTTTTCTGGTCATCGACAGCACCACCGGCCAGAATGGGGTGAGCCAGGCGGAGTTGTTCAACCAGGCGGTCGTCATCAACGCTCTGGTGCTTTCCAAGTACGATTCCCTCGCAAAGGGGGGCGCGTTGGTGCAGATCGGAGACAAACTGCACATTCCCATCGCGTTCGTTGGTACCGGGGAAGGGTACGATGACATTCATCCCTTCGACAAAGAGGAGTTCCTCAACACGTTGGTGGGATTGGAGTAACCGATGCGTCTCCTCCCGCTGATGATCCTTCTGCTCCCCTCATTGGTGGTCGCCAATCCGATCCACCGTTCCAATGCGCTGGGGCAGGATCTTGGCGAGATTTCGGAAGGAGAAACGACGGAATGGTCCCTTTCGGACGGAACGCTGTACCACAATGGCGAGGCTGTCCAGGAAATATCCCATACGGATGGCGTGGTGACGATCAAGGATCTGGATGGCGATGGCCTTTGGAGACGGGAATACCAGGACAGCCGTCTGGTCCGCGAGGAACAGGATGGTGTGGTGTACGTCTATCGGTATGACGGGGAAGGGCGGCTCGCTTCCGTAGCCGCCACCAAAGGTGATGACCATTCCTTGACTCTTTTCGCCTACAATCGTGCCGATGGAACGCTTTCGGCTGTCATTCAGTCGGGGAAAGGGGTGTTTTTCCCCACTGCCAGCCAGGTTACCGTTACGGATGGGGCGGGTACGGAACAGTTCCAGCGATTTGGTAATGGATATGGCTTGCGTCTTTCCCGTACTACGGAAGGGGATGGGAATGACACGTTCTCCGTAACGGTTGATGAGGAAGGCAATACCGTCTACCAGCGCACGGACGGCGACGCCGTCACGTTGGAAACGTATGACCAACAAGGCGATTTGGTCCACCGGGTGATGATGGTGGGTGACGAGAAGCGTTCCGATGAAACGTATGTATATCAGGATGGGGACGTGGTGCGTTCCGTCGCGCAACAGGAAAATGGAACCATTACGATCAACGAATATGAAAATGGTACCCTCGTCTCGTCGGTGATCTGCCAGGACGGTGCCATTCAGAAAGAAATCCGGTATTCCCAGGGAATCCGCAGCGAAGAGACGGTGTACAGTGAGGGCAAACCGTATGCCGTGATAACCTATCGGCAGGATGGGAAAAGCGTGGGAGGCGTCCGGTATCTGTGAACACAGTACGGTGGATTGCACGACGCTATGGCTTCTCCCGAGAAAACCGCCACCGCGGAGAGAGCATTCGGATCATGCTCTCGTTGATGTTCTGCATTGCCGCGATGAGCGTGTCGCTTGCCTTCATGTCCCGGATCGCAACGGACCGGATGGACACGCTCCGTGCCTATACTTCCTATGATCTCTCCATCAACGCGCAAAGTCAGGAACAAGCGGAATCGTTTGCAAGAACAATCGGAAACAACGCGTTCGTCTATGCGGTGATGCCTGCCTTGTTTGAAGGTAATCCGGTAACTCTGCGGTTTCTCTCTCCGGAGAGTCCTGCGTTTTCCCGAATCTCGTTGCTCACGGGGAGTGCAGGAGTGTGCGTGCCGTACACGTTCGGTCTGCGGCCCAAGGATATGTTCACCATCACCACGCTGCAGCGGGGAAGACAAGCCCGGGTGGTGCCCAAGCAGGAAGCGATTCAGGTGGATGGGGTGTTCGTCACGTCCGACAGCCAGTTCAACCAACAGACCGTGGTGATGCCGCTCTCCGATGCATCACGGTACACACCTTCGTATCGTGTTGGGTTGTATGCCAACGGAACGGTGGAGGCGGAGAAACGGCGTATCGCCTCAATGCTTCCGGACGGTACGGAGATCATGACCTACAAGGAAAGCAACAGCGCGCTGTATGGGGCGCTCCATCTGGAGCAGACGGTGATCCGATTGCTGTTTTCCGTGCTTCTGGTCGCTGTGGTGCTTTCCGTCCGCCGGAGCACCCGGGATCTGATCGGATGCAAACGGAAGGAGATCGGGATGCTGAGGACGTTGGGACTCCGGGACAACCAGGTGATCTCCCTGTTTCTTTGGGAGGCGCTCTGGGTCAGTTTCCTGGGTATCGTATTGGGGTGGGCGTTGTCCCTGCTGTTGGTTTTTCTTGCTCCGTATCTGCTCCGAACGATAACCCTTGGCGTGTACCTGTTCGCTACGGACATGCGTTTGACGTTGCCTGTCGGTCCGATGGCGATCATTTCTCTTGGAGTGATGGCTGGAGTCTTGCTGTTTACGTTTGCGGGAACCAGGCGCATGCTCTCATTGCAAATCATGGAGATGGTGTCCGATGAAAGATTCTGAACTGCTGTTTGAGGCGCATGGGGTGTCCAAGTCGTTTCCCGAAGGGGATGGGGGATCGTTGTCCGTGCTTTCCGATGTGGATCTGGTGATTCACCGTGGGGAGAGCGTCGCCATTGTGGGGAACAGCGGATGCGGCAAATCCACGTTTCTTGAGGTGTGCGCGTCGCTGTTGCGCCCGGATGCCGGTACCATCCGTTTTGATGGCAATGACCTCGGAACGATGGATGACGCGGCCCTGAGCGCGCTTCGCAACCAACGGATGGGGTTCGTATTCCAGAACAGTCTGCTTCTTGGCGATTTCACCGCGTTGGAGAACGTGATGATCCCCTGTATGATCGGAGGGATGGACGGGAAGGATGCGAGGAAGAAGGCGGAGGAACTGCTTCGTCAGGTCGGGTTGTCGGATCGTTTCCACCATCGAAACGACACGCTCTCCGGTGGGGAACGGCAACGGGTCGCCGTCGCCCGTGCGTTGGCGCAGGATCCGATGATGGTGTTCGCCGACGAACCAACCGGTTCCCTTGATGAGACCAACGCACGCATGGTGGAGGACCTGTTGTTGTCTCTGGTGAAGGAACATGGGGCGTCGCTGGTTCTTGCCACGCACAACCTTGGTTTCGCCAAACGGTGCAACCGCGTGCTGCACCTTCATGACAGGAAGCTGTACGATGCGTGAAACGCTCTTTGGCATGTTGCAGAAGCCGATCCGAAAAGATCCCCACCTGCGGGATCATGCCATTCTGCTTGCCATCATCGCGCTCTTGTTGTCGTTCTGCTTGATCTTCGTGCATTCCATGGCCCAGGGCATCGCGGACACCTATGCGCTTCTGGGAAGCGGGCACCTTTCCGTCTCAGGATCCTACGAAGGACCGGACGCTTATCCGGTGCGATCGGGTAACGCGTTGCTTTACGGCTCGGATGTCACCGCTCCCGTGATGGTCAAAGGCGTTTCCGCTGAGTATTTCACCGCCAACCGTAAGACCGCTCTTCATGTTTCTGACCTGGATTTGAACGCATCCGGAAAACCGTGGGTGATCATCTCGGAACGCATCGCCCGCACGCTTTCCGTCTCCGTGGGGGATTCCGTGTTGCTGGTGCTCTCCCAGGATGATCAGTTCCGTCCGGTGCTTGGGGTGGTGTCGGCCATCTACGACAGCGGATATGCGGAACTGGATGATCTGCTGGTGTTTTGCCCCATCTCCGTGATGGAAGCGGCGGGGTATCCCCTTGCAACAGAGCTGTTGGTGACAGGGGATGTCTCCTCTGAAGAACAACGGCTCCGCAAACAGGGATACTTCGTCACGGCGTGGTACGAAGCCCGTTCCGACTTGGCGGAGAACCTGCAGACTAGCCAGAATGTCGTGACGGGGGTGTTCCTTGCCATCGCCATGCTGGCCGCCTTTTTCGTCAGTGAGTTCTCCGCTTCGATGGTGACCGACCGGAAGACGGAGATCGCCACGCTGAAGCTGTTGGGGATGCGTGATCGTTCCGTACGACGTCTGTTCCTTGTGGCGGTGTTCCGCCTTTCCTTGTGGTCGCTTGCCTTGGGGACGGTGCTGGGTGGGATGCTGGCGTACGTCCTGCAGCCAGTCTTCCGGTTGCTTGGCAAAAGCGGGATTCCCGCGCTTTCCTATTATCTTCTCGATTTTCCCATCCTTATTCCCTGGGGACGCATTGTGATCGTTCTTGTCGTCCTGCTGCTCCTCAGCATGGCGAGCGCATCGCTTGCCCTCAGACGGATACGGTCCATCCAGCCGGTATCGTTGGTCCAAGGATGGTAGGTTTTCTAGGAACGGTATTGTTGCTATACTTTGACCATGAATTTTGAAGTATTCGCCTTGGGAACCAGTGGCATGATGCCGCTTCCCAATAGATTCCTTACCAGCGCCATGGTGCGTCGTGATGGTGACCTTTTCTTGTTTGACTGCGGGGAAGGCACTCAGGTTTCCCTGAAGATGCTCAACCTTCATTGGAAGAAGATCGATACGATTTTCATCAGCCATATGCACGCTGATCATGTGACGGGGCTTCCCGGCATTTTGATGCTCTCCAGCCAGGTGGACCGTACCGAGCCGTTGACCATCTACGGACCGGCGAAACTGGCTGAGTTTGTCGATGCGTCCCGGAAGATCCTGGACATGTACATCAACTATGAGATCATCGTCAAGCCGGTGGAGGAGGGCGTGATCGTCGACAATCCGCTGTACACCGTCACGGCATTCGCATTGGATCATACCAAGCCTTGCTTCGGATACGTGTTCGAAGAAAAGCAACGACCTGGTGAGTTTCATCCGGAAAAAGCCGCAGAGCTGGGAATTCCCATGGGACCGATGTGGGGCAAACTCCAGAAAGGGGAGAGCGTCACCACAAACGACGGGAAGGTGATCACCCCTGAGATGGTGATGGGCTCTCCTCGGAGTGGGCGGAAGTTCAGTTATGTGACCGATACCTTGTATCTTCCCAAGATCGCTACGTTTGTCGAAAACAGTGATTTGCTTCTCTGCGAAGGGATGTTCACCGGGGACATGGAAGATGCCGCGAAAGAAAAGAAGCACATGACAGCCACCCAGGCAGGGATGATCGCCCGGGACGCTCATGTCAAAAAAATGGGGCTGATCCATTACAGCCCCCGGTATAGTGATTCCCAGTTGAAATATCTTGCTGACGACGCGAGGAAAATATTCCCCAAAACCGTCCTTACCCGCGACCGGATGTGTTTCCCGATCGCGTTGAAGGATTAGGAGGAGCCGCTGGCCACCTGCGCTTCATGCACCAGGATTTCCGTATCCAACACTCTGCCGTTTCGTGAGGCGAATCCTTTCGTCCAGGTGGCGGAAGGATTTTCCTGGGTGATCTCCTGTTCGATCGGTTTGATCAACTCTTCCGTTTCCGCTTGGTTGTAGAACGGGAAGATGAACGCCTCCGTGCCGTCTCCGAGATCAAACGGGAACGAAGCTTTGTCCAGCAGGACGGACAGTTTGCTGACTACCTGGTTGTGGCTCTCCTCAGGGGCTTTGACCAGCATCAACGTCAAATC
Organism: Sphaerochaeta sp.; assembly: GCA_022482495.1. NCBI lineage: Bacteria > Pseudomonadati > Spirochaetota > Spirochaetia > Spirochaetales > Sphaerochaetaceae > Sphaerochaeta > Sphaerochaeta sp. The sequence goes on from JAKVPA010000001.1 coordinate 48,767, forward strand.
GTAATCCAGATCCTGGGCACTCTTCAATTCGTTTTCCAGAATGGTGTCAAACGTAGCGTCGATCGTTTCGGTCTCTGGCACTCCCACGGGAGTGGCGATGGAGGATTGGGAAACCTGTACCACAGGGGAAACAGCCTCCGTCTGCACAGGTGATGCGGCGACAACAGGGGGAACGACAGGCATCTGCTGGGCTGGATTGGCTTTTCCGGCTCCCGGCTGGTCATCTTTCGGTTCTCGGTACAATGCTTTGTCATAGGCGTTTGGGGGAAGTTTGTCCACTTCATCCGCATAGTCTTCATCCCGGCGGCTGGCTACCATCGTACCGATCTGGATCATTACCAGTCCGATCACCAACGGGAACACCTTGACGGCGACATTGTAGATCTGCTCGCGGCTGATCTGATACTTGGGGATCAAATACATGCCGAACAAGGTTGCCACCGCACCAAGAATGATGATGGTAAGCACCAGACTTCCCACAATCTGTCTGCCGTAGTGTTTGGATTCCGCCATACTCGCCCCCGTATGTACATCGTTTTTATTTGTTATTACAGTGATATTATATAAGTATGGTTTCCGTATGACAAGAAAGAACCTTGCGATATTCATCATAACCTTCGTTGTTTCGTTGGTCTTGCTGTACGTTTGCGTCGGTGAACGTGGAATTTTCTATATGCGGGCCATGCAGAAGCGTGCAAACGAGCTGTCCTACCGGAAAGCGGAACTGCAGGCACAGGTGGATGCGTTGGAAGAACAAAGCAGGCAGCTTTCCCAAGGGGAAGGGCTGAAGGACGCGGCTTACCGGCTGGGATATCGTACGGAAGGCGAACAGGTATATGTTTTCAAAGGGGAGGAGCATGCGGCCAAATCCACCACAGCGGAACCAGATGTACCGGAGGAAATCACCTATTTCCATCTTCCGCTGTGGGCTTTGTCGCTGATGGCTCTGTTCATTTCCTGTTGCATTGTGCTACTGTATGCAAAACATACACAGGCAGGAGATCGTAAGCAAAATGGCTGATGAAGGAGATGTATTGTATCGTCAGAATCCCGACACCTTGGATATCGTGGTGGAACGACTGAAGCGGGATGAGGTGATGGTGCTTCCATGTGACACGATTTATGGACTTTGCGCCAAAGTGGGGCCGGCGAAAGAAAAGCTGTACGCATTGAAATACCGTGATGAACGAAAACCGTTCCTTCTGCTGGCGACATTGGATCAGGCAAAAGAAATCTGTGATGTTCCCAAGGACATCGAGGCGTGCTGGCCTTGTCCGCTCACGGCGATCATGCACAACAAGAATGGGGAAGGAACGACGGCGATCCGTGTACCCTCTGATCCTTTTCTGCAAAAGGTTCTGGAAAAACTGGGAAGCCCGATCTATTCCACCTCGGTCAATCTTTCCGGCTACGCATCGATGACTTCCATCACCGACATCATCTTCACCTTCAAAGACAAAGTGCCGACGTTTGTCGTCGGTGATGAAAAACAAGGCACCGTGCCTTCCACATTGATCGACTGCACCGTACATCCCTACCGGATCATCCGGCAAGGATCGTACAATGCAAGCGCGTTGACTATCTGATCTTCCTGGCTTCCATATAGAATCGTTTCTCCGCAGCGTCTCCCATGGAGAATGTTTTCCTTGGGAGGGCTTTGTCTTTGATGATGGTGGCGAAGAAGGTCTGCTTGGATACGTCAGGGAGCAGAATGCCGGCGTTGCCGGGAAGTTTTCCTTTTGCTTCCACCACATCCGTTCCATGGACATAATCCACTTCGGCTTTGCCCTGGCGGGTCAATCCGTCGATGACGTTCTGGATCGTCCCGGCGGCGATGGACGCCGAAGGTTCGGTCAGCGTGATTACCTTCCAGCCATCCTGATCAAGATACCCGAACTTCTGGGCACCTGGCTGGTTGATCGCTTTGATCGTCTCCTGCAGATTCTCCGATTTTCTGACTTCCATCTGCCGCGCGTTTTCCGCGATGGCTCCGAACACATCGCCCCATGTGGTGTGGAACAGCAGACGATGGATCGGTTCAAACACCAGACCGGGGTCATGGATGTTCTCCAGCTCAACCAACGCGAACCGAGCAGGATGATCAGCCTGTTCGGCGGAAGGCAGGGTCTTCTTCAAATCTTCCCAGCAGCTCTTCGCCGTGGCCAGACTGTGGTTTCCGTCCCCCATGGCGTACAGCAACGGATTCGCCGGATCCAGGGCGTCGTACAGCCCTTCCAGCGCGGAAGCAATGGCGGTAAGTTCTTTTTTCTGGTCGATCTTCCATGCGGTGACATGTCCTCCGTGTTCCATCAGATCGGTGTCGTACACCAGGGGAAGACGGGAGTTTGCCTCAGCCAGCGGTTCGATGACGGTACGTTTGGGGTCATCCAGCAGCACCATGATGTGTGGGACTTCCAACAAGGCGTTCTTGCGGATCTCCTTGCGGGGGGGGATACGGGAGAGAATGGTACCCTCGGTGGCCCGTACCAGGCTTTTGGACTCCGGACTGTAATCGTAGCATTCCAGATCCAACGCGACCAACAGGCCCCATCTGCCTCTCCCTGCCTCTGTTTTCCGATGAACCAGGAAGAAGCTGTCTGGATAGGTGTCGAAAATGTTCTGTTCCAGATATTGGCGCATCGTTTGGTTGATCTCCTCGATGCGCTGTTGTTTGTCCGCTTCGTTCAGATATACTTCCGGGTAAATCAAGCGAAGCGTCGAAGGGTCGTTTCCGACGTGTTGTTCGACCCGTTTCCAATACTCCGGTTCCGAAGTGTATTGGTCACAGGCGACCACCGCCCATTTCTTCAAGTCAATGCCGTGATGGGGGACAAGAATGTCCGCCGTACGAATGCCGAGTTTTGCCAAACGCTGGGTGATTTCCTGCATGTACCGCTCCTTTCTCCATTCTATGGCCTTTTTGCCTTGAGGGCAACGGTAACCGTTCTTGCCTGAGGGCGCCGGTGATGATAGGATGGGAGCATGCTTCGGACACAACGGCTCCTTGCCTTTGTCGGCAGGATCCAGAACTACTGTCTCTTGTTGCTCTGCTTCTTCCTGCTGGCATACCTGGCCTGCGGTTTTTTTGCCGTCCCCGAAGATTTGATCCGTTTGCTGGTCATCTGCGCGGATGTGGTCTGTTGGACGATCTATTTCCTTTCTGTCTGGATTTTCTCGCTGTCCTTGGTGGTCTGGGGGACGACCCGGGTATTCCCCACACGGTTTTTTATACTGATGCTGGTCCGTACGGCGGTTGCGTTCGGCCTGACGTTGCTCAGAGATTTGATCGAGCACGTGGTACAGGAAGGTATCCTTATTTCATGGTAGGAGGGATCATGGGTATCACTGCGGTGCGTGGAGCCATCTGCGTCAAGGAAGACGCCATCGTTTCCATTGAAGAAGCTGTGGCTAAACTATGGAAAGCGATCATCACGGAAAATCATTTGGAAGAAACGGATATTGCGTTCGTACTGTTCACCCAGACGGGGGATCTGAAAAGCAGGAATCCGGCCGGCGCGTTGCGAAAGGGTGGGTGGTGCAAAGAATTGCCGTTGTTCTGCATGCAGGAACCGGAAATTACGGGAATGATGCCGCGTGTCATCCGGTTGCTGGTGGTGCTGAAGGAAGAGACCCGCTGTCTGGTGCCGGTCTATCTGGATGGGGCGGAGCGCCTCAGGCCGGATCTACGTCAGAACGGCGTAGCGTCCGAAACAAACGTCAGGTGATAGCCTCGTTCTTTTGCAAATGAGATGATCTTTCTGTCAGGGAGACCGTATTCTATCACGTACACGTCCAAGCCGTGCTTCTTGCTCAGCGCGAGGAATTCCGAAAGATACGCTTGATCGGTTTCACTTCTTCTGGCGAACATCCGGGTGGTGAAGAGTCCTTCCTGATTGACGCCGTTGACAAATCCTGATCCCTGTTCGGAAAGCGCCCGGGTGAGAAAGACATCACCGTTGTTGATGATGATTGGTTTGCCCAGGGTTTTCAGCGTGTCGAGCATCTGCACAAACGCCTGATACACGCCTTCATATCTTCGGAACGTGTATTCGTCACATCCGTCGATGAACAGTACGTCCACACCTTTCGCGACAAGACGTTTCGCACGTTCAAGACAGTATTCCTGCCAGCTGGGATCAGAGACCTGCAACCACATCACCTGACGGTCAGGGTCATAGCCGAGCGGAGTGCCTGGATACGATTCGCCGTTCTCATGGACCGATGCGATGTCCAGATAGCCATAGACGAACGTGGAACGCTTCTGGATTTCAGCAATGTCTTCTGCCGTCAGAAGCGTGGGGTCGACCACCACCAGGCTCTTTCCCTGAGCGAGGGTGATGATGTCATGGGAGTTTGATCTGGAGACGACTGCGTACCCGGAATCCGTCGTCATGCATCCTGAGAACAGAAGCGCGCAAAGCACCACAACTGATACGTACCGCATTGGGCATCCTTTGATTCAGAATGCAAAACATTGTCGTGTTTGTCTATGGGAGATAATCAAAAAGAGAGAAATCTGGAGGGGTGAAGAGGAACTAACCGAAATATTGGTCACACTTTTAGTCACACTTTCATGTTTTTGAAAATATTATTTACTTGTATTATAAGGAATTACCAAGTAAAAACGAGAGCCGACGGTCGGAATTGAACCAACAACCACCTGATTACAAGTCAGGAGCTCTACCATTGAGCCACGTCGGCTTGAGGCGTTCTGAATTCGCCTTGCTAGGGTAATGCAAAACAATGATGAATTTCAAGGGGTGTCACGATGAATCGCTTTCTCTGTGAATGCGCTTGACGAAATATGGTGAAATGGGGTACTTTCTAAGACGTCTTGAAAATCTGGAGAGGTTCCCGAGTGGTCAAAGGGGACAGACTGTAAATCTGCTGCTTATAGCTTCGAAGGTCCGAATCCTTCCCTCTCCATCCGAGCCTCTTCGTGGAAGAGGCTTTTTTTATGGGGTGCTTTTACCAACGGGGCGTACGTTTCACCTGTACGGGATGCAGGTATTGTTGTGCGGGGGAGCCGGGGTTTGTGTTTCTGACCGTTGAGGATGTCGATCGGCTTGCCGGTCGCTTTCATCTTTCTCGTGAGGTGTTCCTCCAACGGTACTGCAGGACCACACAATCCAGCGGTTTTTTCTATTCTCTTTTGGAAAAATCGGATAATGCATGTATATTTCTTACAGAGAAGGGATGCGGCGTCTATGAAGACCGGCCACTCCAATGCAGAACCTATCCGTTCTGGATTCGGATCATGGAGAATAAAGAGAGCTGGGATGACGAGGCGCGCCGGTGTCCGGGGATGGGACATGGGGAACTGCATCCCAAAGAGGAAATCGAGGCGTGCCTCACTGCCTTGCAGCACGCCGTGCCGATGATCAAAGGGGAGGAGTAAGGAAAAGGTGCCGAAGTATTCACCAGCGTTTCTCCAGTCCATCAAGGACAAACTGCTTGTCAGTGATGTGATGGGCAGGTACTCCAAACTTGTGCGCAGGGGAAACGATTATTGGTGCAATTGCCCGATCCACGGGGAAAAGACCCCTTCGCTGGTCATCCATGACGACAAGGGAACCTGGCACTGTTTCGGATGTGGGAAAGGCGGAAACATCTTCACCATCGTCCAGGAGATGGAAAAATGCTCGTTCATCCAGGCGGTGGAGATGCTCGCCCAGCAGGCTGGTCTGCAGCTTGAGGAGATGAGCCCGGAGGAGCGGGAACGCAGTGATATGCGCGAAGCTCTGTTCGAACTGTACGACCGCATCAGCAAGACGTACCACTATTTTCTCACTACGGATCCCGGTGGGGAGAAGGCGAGGGCGTATCTCCGTGAGCGGGACGTGAAACGGGAGATGTGGGAGAAATTCAATCTGGGATACGCTCCGGCGTCCTGGGATCTGTACGGATTCCTGCACAAGAAGTCGTACAGTGACGAACTGCTCAAGGCATCCGGTCTGTTTTCCCGAGATCGCTTCCCCCATGGGATCTTTTGGGATCGTCTGATGTTCCCGGTACGTACCTGGCAGGGGCGTACCGTTGCCTTCAGTGGTCGTGATTTGACCGGGGAGAGCAAGTCAAAGTACATCAACACGCCGGAGACGCCGATCTACAGCAAGAAGCACAATCTGTTTGGCATCTACGAATCGTTGGACTCGTTGAAAAAGCCTGATGCCTCGGCGATCATCTGCGAGGGGAATTTCGACGTGGTTGCGTTCCACCAGGCCGGTCTCGCCCCAGCGATGGCGCCCCTCGGAACGGCATTCACCGAAGAGCAGGCAAAACTGCTCAAACGGTACGTACGCAAAGTGACGCTTCTGTTCGACAGTGACAAAGCGGGGCAGAACGCAACCATCAAGGCACTGGCATTGGCACAGGCCCAGGAGCTGGAAAACAACGTCGCCGTCCTCACTTCCGGCAAGGATGCCTCGGAAGTGGTGCAGAATCATGGGGAAGAAGCGTTGCAGAACGAAGTAAACGATACGGAAAGAGGGTTTTCCTATCTTGTACAGAATGCGGTAACTCATTATGATATAACTTCGTCTGATGGTAAATATGCCATTTTCCAGGAAGTGAAACCGTACCTTGACGCCACAACATCAAGTATTGTGCGGAATGATTTGATCAAACAACTTGCGGAGGTGCTTGAAGTTTCACAGACAGCTATCCTTGAGGATTTTTACAAAGGCAGACGTACCGAGGTCCAGCGCCCCGTCGTCAGGCAAGAGCAACAACCAATCAAACCTCTTGACCCCTATCGCCTGAACATCGACCTGAGGACCATGCTGTATGTGGTGAATAATCGTTCATTGTTTAAGGAAGTGAGGTCCAGTCTCCAGTTCGAAGACCTCGAGGACAGGGAAGCCAAAGCGCTGTACCAGCTCCTTGAGGATGCGACACGAGAAGGGACGTTGGAGCAAAGCGACGAGTATTTTCTGCAGAAAATCCAGGACGCTCAGCTTTCCAGTGATGTCGCCGCATCATTCTCATTGGATGAATACCGGCGCAACGCAGCGAATGTGCTGAATGAAGCGATCATACGGATTACCATACGGAACCTGCAGAAGCAACTGGAAGATTACCGGCATTTGCTGGAACTGGGCGGAGCTTCGGATGATCAGGATGAGGTCATCGCGTCATATATGATGATCAATGACCGCATCAACGCGTTACAGCAGAAATTGCTGCAGCCGGAAGGAAGAGGGTTGAATCAGGATGCTTGAAGATAATGTACTGGACACCATCGTCAAAGAGATGGTGAAGAAATTCGCAGAACGGCATAACGTTACGAAAGATGACATCATTACTGCGTTCGGAGGAAAGGACAAGGCGTCTGACGAAGACGTCGAGGAAGTGATCCAGTCCTTGGCCAACGACGCGGGCATCATCGTTTCGGAAGAAGGTCCCGCCATAGCGGAAGATGATGCGTTCTCCGTGGAGGAAGGACCGACGCCGGAAGATTTGACCAACGAAGAGGAACTGGAACAGGAAGAGCCGGAAGACGATGCCCTTCTTGAGGACGATGTCCCTGTGGAAGATGACACGCTGGTGGAAGACCATGATGATTTCACGCCGACGGTTGTCCTGAAAAAAGATTCGGCAACGTCAAAAAAGCATGCGGCGACGGACGAGGACGAAGCGGAAGAAGAGGATGAGGAAGAGGAATCAGATGACGAAGACGTGGAGGATCCCTCCCTGCAGGGCGGTTGGTCCCAGTTGGGTGACGAGGATTCCGTCGGTTCGGGAGAACACTTCGTCGATATCTCCTCGCTGGATGAACATGATGCCGATATTGACCGCAGAGGTCATTCATCGGCGATCCTTGGAACGGATCATGGGGAATCCAGTGGTGATGATCCCATCCGTCTGTATCTCCGTGAGATCGGTCGTGAGAACCTGTTGACGGCCGACCAGGAAGTGGAACTTTCCAAAAAGATGGAGATGGGTGCGGAGATCATCAAGGAAGTGATCAGCCAGAGCGGCATCATGATCACCCGGTTCTACGACATCATCAAAACGCTGAACACCAAGTTCGAAGAGGATGGGGACGAGTTCAGTCCGCAGGAATACAAAGAGCAGATCACCAACCAGAAACGATATGCACAGTATTATCGTGAGCAGTTGAAGGATCTGCAGGCTCCATTGAAGGCGTATGTCACCAAGAAAGAACAGATGATCTCCAGCGGGGAGGATGTGCTGCGTGATGATGGAATGATCAAACAGCGCAAAAAGCTGTTGGAAAAACTCTCCAAAGTAAAACTGGAACAGGAAGAGATCACGCTGTTCACCGATGATTTCATCAAGGCGGAACAGGACATCAATACGTACACGGAAAAGATCCAGAAGATCGAGAACCGTCTGCAGGTGTCCAGTCCCAAGGAACTCAGGCAGCTTGGCCGGGATCTGAACACCAGCACCAAATGCGGGGAGATCGAACAGACGTTGCAGCTGTCCAGCTACGAGATCAAGGATCTGATCAAAGACCTGCAGATCACCGAGAAGGACGTGCGGAACATCGAATACACCTTCGAGGAGCCGTGTGAGGAGATTCTCAAGCACGCGGTGAAGATCAAGGAAGGGCAGAAGATGATGAAGAACGCCAAGGATCGCCTGATCAAGGCGAACCTCAGGCTGGTCGTCTCCATCGCCAAGAAGTACACCAACCGTGGACTTCATTTCTTCGATCTTGTCCAGGAAGGAAACATCGGCCTGATCAAGGCGGTGGAGAAGTTCGAATACCGCAAGGGCTACAAGTTCAGCACGTACGCCACCTGGTGGATCCGCCAGGCGATCACCCGTTCCATCTCCGACCAGGCCCGTACGATTCGTGTGCCGGTCCATATGATCGAGCAGATCAACAAGGTGGTCAGGGAATCCCGTATGTTGATGCAGACGCTGGGACGGGAGCCGACCGATGCGGAGATCGCCGACAAGCTTGGCTGGACGGAAGAAAAGGTCAAGACGGTGAAGAACGTCGCGCGGGAACCGATCAGTCTGGAGACGCCGGTCGGAGAGGAAGAAGATTCCTTGCTTTCCGATTTCATTGAGGATAAGGAAGTTGAGGATCCGGCAAAACAGACCGCCTATGCGATCCTGAAGGAAGAGCTCAACCAGGTGATGGCCACCCTTCCCGAGCGTGAGCAGGAAGTTTTGCGGATGCGCTTTGGTCTGGATGACGGATACTCATTGACATTGGAAGAAGTAGGGTTGTATTTTGAAGTGACTCGTGAACGGATCAGACAGATCGAGGCTAAAGCCTTGCGTCGGCTTCGCCATCCGAAACGAAGCAGAATACTGAAGGATTTCATTTGATCAGCAGGAGAAAATGATGGAAGAGAAGAAAGTGTTTGAGAAACTCACCAAGTTGCAGGACTGCCTGATGCAGAAATTCACGTTGGAGGAAGAGATTGAAAAGCTTCCGAAAGACTTGAAGATCAAGCAGGATCTCTTGGCGAAGATCACCAAAGAATATACCGATGAGACCGACAAGGACAAAGCGGCGAAAGACGAGCTGAAGAGCCTCCGGTACGATTATGACATGACGGTCAGTGCCCGGGAAGCCAGCGAAAAGAAAATGGAATCCATCAGCACCCAACGTGAGTTCGAGGCGATGGAGAAGGAAATCAACGACGCTGGCGCCAAGGAGCAGGATCTGCTCAAGCAGGTGCATGCCAAGGAACAGCAGGTGCAGGAACTTGATGCCCAGCTTGCCGAAAAAGAATCCCTTCTGAAACTGCAGCAAACCGAAGTGGAATCGGAATCCAACAAGATTGACAGTCTGACCAAGGAAAAGCAGCAGCAACTGGCTTCGGTGGAAGCTCAATGCAAGGCGTTCATTGATGAGGACATCAACATTGACCTGTACAACAAATTCGCCAACATTGTGAAGAACAAGCATGGCAAAGGCATTGTACCGATCCATGGATTGGTCTGCCAGGGATGCCACATCATGTTGCCGATCCAGTTCGTCAATGATGTGCGTCTCGCCAAGAAGATTGAGTTCTGTCCGTATTGCTCCCGCATTCTGTACTATGAAGAAGTGGAAGGTGGAGAAGAGCAGTTCAAGAAACCGGTGAAGGATGATGAGGAGTCTGCCCCTGAGGAAGAAGAGGGTGGCGCCGAACTTTCCGATTTCACCAGCGACGACGAATTCAACGATATTGTGTGATGTTTTCCGGTAGGACAGATGATCGCAGGATGCAATACTCCTGAGGAAAGTCCGGGCTCCATAGGACATGACGCCGGTTAACGGCCGGCAGCGGTAACGCTCGAGATAGCGCAACAGAAAGCAAACCGCCCGCAAGGGTAAGGGTGAAATGGTGGGGTAAGAGCCCACCGCGTGTCTGGTAACAGGCATGGCATGGCAAGCCTCGTCAGGAGCAAGACCAAATATGCAGTCTGGGCTGTCCGTCTATAGGCTGCGGGTAGGTCGCTTGAGGTGTTGGGTAACCAACATCCTGGATAGATGATCATTGATACAGAACCCGGCTTATTGCCTACCGGAATTTTTTTTGAAGGAACGAGGGACGAAGATGATGGGGAGACGATCGCTTGTGCTGTTGCTCGCTCTCCTCATTGTTCTCCCTCTTGCAGCTTCCCCATCATGGGAGCGCTTCTCTGCCGAAGAGACCATCACCGTGGCCAAGGGGCAGAAGCGGATCAACGCAGAGCGCCTGTGGTGGGAAAGCACTGCGTATGAGAAGCTGGGAAAAACAGAACAGGCATATCTTGCCTTGCATCTGTATCTTGCCATGACACCCTCGAAAGACCCACGGCACAATGAAGCTTCGCTCAAATTGGCAGCATTGGCATTCCAGACCAAACGGTACGCGATGACACTCTCTTTGCTTGACCAAGCGACAGAAGTGGATGAAACACTCGCCCGGTACGGCTACCAAGCGGCATTGGCCTTGGGGCGGACGGAAAAAGCGCAACAGTTGTTTTCAACCTATCTCAAAGGGACCGTCTCTCCGGTGGAATACCTCTCCATGCTGCATGGAGGAAACGCACCGGTTTCGGATGTTCTCTCCCAGATGGACGGTTGGAACGCTAATGACGTCCTCAAGGTGTTGTTGTTCTACCAAAATGATGAACTGGCCGAATCGGATGCCGCCTTGTTGTTGGAAAAAGGACAATCCATTGAAGGGACCGCCAAAGACCAAACGACGGTGTACCAATTGCTGCAACGCTTCGCCAACCAGGCGGGGCAACGTGTACTTGCCCGCAAGTACCAGACACTTTCCGGAGGAAATGGGAAATGAATATCTTGGATCAATTGCGTCATGACTTGCTTACCGTGGAGAATCCCGCCCGTTACTGCGGTGGTGAATTCCATTATGGAAGAAAAGATCCTTCGACCTGCACGGTACATGCCGCCATCTGTTTCCCCGATCTGTATGAGATCGGCATGAGCAACCACGCCGTGCGCATCCTGTATGACCTGGCCAATCGGACGGAAGGCGTGTATTGTGACCGGGTCTTCGCCGTTGCGAAAGACTTCGAGGATCTGCTCAGGAACAAGAAACTTCCATTGTATACGCTGGACGAGGGTCGTCCTCTGAAGGATTTGGATTTCCTGGGGATTTCCATCGGGTACGAACTGTGCATGACCAACATCCTGCAGGTTTTGGACTTGGGAGGTATTCCCCTCCATACGGAAGACCGTAACGACGGCGATCCCATCGTCATTGCGGGCGGACCGGCGTCAACCAATCCATTGCCATTCTCACGCTTTGTGGATTTCACCTTCATCGGGGAAGCGGAGAACGGCTTGGCCGATGTCCTTTCCGTCATCAGGGAAGGGAAGGAGAAAGGGAAGCATCGGGAGGAGATCATCCAGGAGCTGAAGGAGATGGATTTCCTCTGGTATCCTGGGAAGTGTCTGGCACGGCGGAGTTTCGACCAGAGCTTTGCTGATGGCGATGACCATACATTCCACTATTTTGTCGTCCCAAACTTCAAAGTCGCCCAGGACAACGGTATTGTGGAGATCATGCGTGGCTGTCCCAATGGATGCCGTTTCTGTCATGCCGGCCAGTATTACAAGCCGTATCGTCAAAAGAGCCAGAAAGCCATCATGAAGCAGACAGACCAGATCGTCCATGATCTTGGGTTCCGGGAGATCACGCTGAGTTCCCTGTCCAGCGGGGATTATCCTCACATCAAGGAGTTGATCAAAAACCTCAACACCACCTACAAACGTGATCATATTTCTTTTTCTCTCCCCAGCCTGAAAGTCAGCACGTTCAACCTGGATGTGTTGGAACAGCTTTCCGAAGTGCGGAAGAGCGGTTTGACCTTCGCCATTGAAACGCCATTGAAGGAATGGCAGCAATCCGTCAACAAGATCGTCGATCCCCAGCAGATCATCGAGATCATCCGGGAAGCGCAGCATCGGGGATGGAGGTTGGCGAAATTCTACTTCATGGTAGGGCTTCCGTTTGTCGAACGAGAGGTGGAGAACCAGGCGATCGTCGACTATCTTGGCCAGATCTACGACGCCACCCACATCAATATGAACATCAATGTCGGGACGTTCATCCCCAAGCCGCATACTCCGTACCAATGGGCGAAACAACTCACCCAGGAGGAATCCTACACCCAATTGTCCGCGTTGAAGCGGGCGATCAACGATCGGGTGAGGGGATGCAAGGTAAGTTACCATGAGCCGTATACCGGATATCTGGAAGGAATGGTAAGCCGTGGTGATGAACGATTCGCCACCGTCATCGAAAAGGCCTACCAGAACGGATGCAGGCTGGATGCCTGGGATGAGCACCTGAACAAGGAAGGGTGGGACAAAGCAGTTGCAGAAGCGGGGTATGATCCTTCGGAATTCCTGTATCGGGAACATGACATCAACGAACCGCTTCCCTGGGATTCCATATCCCTGAGAGTGGGAAAAACCTACCTGAAGAATGAATGGAACCGGGCAAAGGAACGCCTGCTCACCACACGGTGCCTACCGGAATGTGATCACCCCTGTGGAGTATGCACCAACGCCTTCAAGGTAGTGGATGAACAGGAAGAAGAGATTCCTTTGGTGCAACCGAACAACACGCCGGATGACCCGATGGTACAGGTGGTGATCCAATACCGAAGGGAAGGAAGATCCCTGTTGATCAGCCACATCAACGCCATGCGCAACTGGGAGATGAGTTTCCAACGTTCCGGACTTCGGATGGATTTCTCCCAGGGCTTCAACCCCAAACCGAGGATGGAATTCGTCAATCCGCTCTCCTTGGGAGTAATCGGGGAAGGGGAGGTGGTCTTGTGTGATCTGTTGCTTCCGCCAGGTATTACCGAAAAAGACGTACAAGAACGCTTGCAGGCTTCGTTGACGGAAGGGTATACCATTACGGGCGTCCTGTTCCTTCCCCATGATCCCACAGGAAAGAAACAGACGTTGGCTCCGTACATGAAGGGCTCGTTGTATCGGATCGATACACGGGGAAACAAAGAGTATGACCAGATCCTGGGAACCAGAAAGGAAGTTACCAAAACCGGTGAACACCAGTATGAGATCCAGACGGCAGGGGAGACCAACCTGGTCAAATCCTTGTTCGGTCCGGATGCTGACAAATTCAAAATCGCCAGTGATATCCAGATGACGCGTGTCAGGATATACGCCGGTGATTTGGAACATGACTATCTTTCATTCTTCCGGGAGAAGTTCAAGCTTTAGTACGTGGTTGGCTCTTGATGGTGTTTGCCTTTTGTCTCAACTGATTTGACTTTGTCCCACAGATCGTTTTCCTCATTGACGTGTTCTTTGTCCAGAGGAATATTGTCTTTGGCTGCAAGCTTGACCACCTCGTTGAATCGACGTTCGAACTTGTCATTGGCACGGTGCAGGGCAGTGGAGGCGTCAACCCCCAAGTGCCGTGCAAGATTTACAACGGCAAACAGCAAATCACCGACTTCCAATTCCACTTCATCCTGGACACGATCCAATGCGGTGTCCGCTTCGATGACCTCATCCAGTTCTTCACACACTTTATCGATGATGCCTTGTTTTTCCGACCAATCGAATCCTACTTTGACGGCTTGTTTTGAGATTTCCTTGCAACGTTCCAGCGGAGGCATGGAGTCGGGGACACGGGAGAAAAAGTTGTCGGGATTCGGTTTCTTGCCTTCCACTTCAATCTTGATCTTGTTCCAGTTCTCCAAGACTTCCGTGGTGTCTTTCACCTTGACGGAACCGAACACATGGGGATGTCTGCGGTACAGTTTCTCACTGATGTCGTTGACCGATTTCACGATGTCGAAATCGGGCTTTTCAGCGTGCATCTCCATCAGGAGAACCACGTTGAACAACACGTCACCCAGTTCTTCAGATTGTTCCTTCAGGTCGTTTTTGTACAGAGCGTCCTGATATTCATATACCTCGTCATGCATGTTGCTTGCGATGGTTTTGACGGTTTGTTTCCGGTCCCACGGACAGCCTTCAGGGCTACGGAGCATTCTGGCCATATCATACAATTGCATCAACGCCTCAGAGAGGGTTGCTTTCGGTTCATACACATAGTTGATCATACCACGAGTATACCAACTTTCCCCGCACCTGTTCCACAGAAAGGGAAATGCTCATTGCTAGTTTACAGAATATATATTATATACATTAATAATATTATGTTGATTGATTCAGTTTGATATATCCAAGGTATTTCAGCGAACTCCAAAAGATATTGTTGAACGATGTCCCCGATGAGTCATAATCGGGGGAAATGCAAAAGGCTGCATATATATAAATTATGGGATCACTTGATACTGCCGAAAAATCGTCAGTAAAGGATGTAACATTATGAAACGTAAGATTATTATCTTTATAACGGTACAAGTTAGCACCAACAGAAAGCTGAGAAGTATAAGAAGAAGAATCGAATGAAAGCGAAAAAAAACCTGATGACTTATCATAAGTGAGCTTTGCATCGGTTAATTCTGCAAAGAGACCAGAATTTGATGCCAACATATATTGTTGAGCTCTGAAATCTTGTCCATCTGCGCCTCTAAAAGCATATAACGTTCGTTGTTTTCCGTTTAATGTAAAAGAAACCACCTCATTTGAGGTGATAGGTCTTCCTTGTGTGATCGTTGGAATATACTTATTTGCAAACGCTGATTCTACCGTCGATCCAGAAGAGAAACTATTAATTTCATCGGCACTTATTCGCCAATCGTATAAAAAAACATCACTGCAGGACCAACGCCTGCATAGTCTTCATAGTTAGAAGTGGTTACAACAAGTGAAGAAATTGAAACTTCTGTATTCGTTGTTTTTCCTGTATTAAACGTATAATCATCTGAATCCAAATACAAAATCGTTGGTATTCCACAACTGGTTAAGGCAACAAAAACAAAAAAGGCGGCAATGAACAGAACTGCCTTGCTGCATGTCTGTTTCACGCCGCCCTTCCCTTCCCCTGGTTGGGGATAATCCTCACAACGTCACCACGATGGTTTTTCGCCAGCTTGGCGTACTCACTGTTGTGGAATTGGTCGATCAACTGCTGGAACGTCGCTTTCGCAAGCGTCACGTCCCCTTTCTTCTGTTCCAGACGTCCCTGGTTGAACAATGCTTTCGGTGCTTCCGCAGCAGTGGTCTGATATTCATCCCACACTTTGGTGTAGTACTCAAGCGCCGTAGCGTCGTCTCCACTGTCCTCAGCCGCTACTGCCGCATTGGTCAGGGAAAGCGAACCAAGATACGTTTGTTTGGAAGCTTCGTAAATAGCGTAGAACCCGGTCTTCGCCGTCTCATAATCCTTGTCGTCATACGCCATGGTGGCAAGCAGATACTGCGCTTTCAGCGCCGGATAGGTTTTACCCTTGGACATGGACTCCAACTGGCTCTTCAGATCAGAATACTTGGTCTTGTAGTCATCCGTAGTCTTGTCCAGTGCCATGACCTGGGAATACGTTGATTCCAATTGGTCGATCTTGTCAAACGCCTTCTCAAGATTGTTGGAACGAACCGTATCTACAATGATCAACGTGATCACTGCGACGAGAATCGCAACGCCAACGGCGATCAAGACATACTTATACGTATCAAGGAATGAATTGACTTTCCCCTCGACGACTTCAGTCTTGGTGATGTCAACGTCTCCTTTCTTGCTTTTGTCACTCATGCTTAAACTCCGATCGGCGAGTGCCGAACAGATTCAGGCGGCATATCCGCCTGAACCGTTCCAGCAAACCCGTTATTTTTGCGTCTCAGGCTGGGCTTCAGGAGCTTCAGCAGGCTTTTCTTCCTTTGGCGCTTCCTTCTCCTCTTCCTCATCCTTCTTGGACTTCATCAAATCAGCCAGGCTGAACGTATCGCTGTCGTCATGATCATTGTTGATCGTGTACTTGGCGATTTCGCTCTGCTCACTGCGCTTGACCATTTCCTTGATGGACAGGGAAAGTTTCTGCGTCGTCGGATTGCATTCAATGACCATTGCGGTGATCGGGTCACCAACTTTGAACTTCTTCAGAACGTCGTCGGTATACTCTTCATCAGGTCCAACCAGGTTGAACTTGCTGATCAAACCTTCGATGTCACCAGGAACCTTGACGAACACGCCAAAGTCAGTGACGTTGGAGATCACACCGCTGATCGTGCTGAACTTCGGATAATCGTGGCGGAGTTGCTGCCAGGGGTTCCCCTCCAGCTGCTTGACGCCAAGCTTGATCTTCCGATTCTCCGGCTCGACCTTCAGGACGACCACGTCGATCACATCGCCTTCCTTGCAGAAGGAGGCCATGTTCTTCACTTTCTTCGTCCAGGAGATGTCGTCGATATGCAGGAACCCGTCGATGCCTTCCTCAAGGTTGACGAACGCGCCACTGTTGGTGATCTTCACCACCGGCTTGGAAAGCGTCATGCCAACCGGATACCGCTCGGCAATGGTGTCCCACGGATTTTCCTGCAGCTGCTTCAGGCCCAGTGAAACCCGTTTCTTGTCCAGATCGTATCCCAGAATCTTCGCCTCAACCACATCACCGACTTTCAGGATTTCGCTGGGATTGTTGATCCGCTTGGTCCATGACATCTCGGAAATATGTGCAAGGCCTTCAATGCCCGGCTCCAGCTCGATGAACGCACCGAAGTTGGTGATCTTGGTAACCTTCTGCTTGATCACATCGCCGACATGGTAATGCTGCTCGAAGGTCGTCCACGGATCCTCACTCATATGCTTCAAGGAAAGGTTGATCTTCTGCGTCTCGGGATCAATATTGATCAACCGAAGCTGGACAACCTGCCCTTTTTTGACGAAATCTTTCGGCCGGGTCACATGACCCCAGCTCATATCGTTGATATGGAGCAGCCCGTCGAATCCGCCCAGATCAATGAACGCTCCAAAGCTGGTGAACGATTTCACCACACCTTCGACGACATCACCGATCTTCACGTTTGCGAAGAACTTCTCTTTGTTTTCCTTGATCTTCTGGTCAAGGTATTCACGGCGGTTGACCACGCTCTTCAGCTTGGCACCGCTATGGAACTTGTCGATCATGAAATAGTCGGAGACACCGATCAGAGATTCGGGATCCTCGACACGGACGACATCAGCCTTGGAGAGTGGGCAGAACCCACGGTAGTCGCCACCAAGATCAACTTCATATCCGCCTTTGATCACCTTGTCGAACTTACCCATAATCGGGGTATGGTTCTCGCTGGCTGCCTTCAACTCTTCCGTGCGCTTCTGGTAATCGGCCCGCTTCTTGGAAACGACGATCTGACCGCCCTTCCCTTCTTTCTGTACGATGACTACTTCCACCTTGTCACCGACATTGGGAATTTCCGTGAATTCCGAGCGGGGAATCCTACCCTCGCTCTTATAGCCGACGTCCAAAAACACCGTCTCGTCATTTACCTGGACAACAGTACCGGTCACGAGCTGACCGTCTTCGATTTCATCAAGAGATTTAAGATACGCATCCTGCATCTGCTGCAGTTTGGTTTTCTTTTCATCCATTTCTTTCTCTTCGTCCACTTGATTTCTCCTGATCCTAAATTTCCTATTTATTACCGTTTTTACACGAAAAAATAGCAGATAACACTGTCTCACAAACCTCATCCATAGTCAAGTACGATGTGTCGACATACAATGCATCTGGAGCGATTTTCAACGCTCCGACAGCCTTGTTTCGATCGATTTCGTCCCTCATCCGGATGACGTCCAGCACCTGTTCATAACTCCCGTTTTCCGGGTGTTGCTTGAAGCGTCGCATCGCCCTGACTTCCGGCTTTGCGTCGAAGTAACATTTCACATCGGCGTTGGGGAAAACCACCGTCGTGATGTCCCTTCCTTCAGCGATCACATCCATCCCTTTGGCGATGGCACGAAGCTGTTCGTTGACGTAGGAACGAAGCGGCGCGTAGGTGCTCACCTGGGCCACCGCAGCGTCCACCTCTGGGGTGTGCAGTTTGTCCTCCACACTCTTTCCGTCAATGCAGATCTCCCCGTTCTCCACGGAGAGTTTGATCTGTCTGGCGTGCTCCAGTACGGAAGGGAGATCGGAAACATCAGCCCCAAGCCGTTGCTGGTTGTACGTATAGGCACGATAGAACGAGCCGCTATTCAAATAGTAGAAGCCGCATTTGTCTGCAATCATGCGGGCAATGGTGCTCTTGCCTACCCCGGCAGGTCCGTCGATGGCGACGATCATTCCACGGCCTCCTTGACCAGATCCTCGATCTCCTTCGGTTCCAGACGGCGGTATGCGCCCATCTTCAGTTCCCCCAGATGGATGGATCCGATTCGGGTGCGCTGCAACTGCTTCACCTCATAGCCGAAGTAGGAGAAAATCTTTCGGATTTCCCGGTTGCGTCCTTCGGTAAGGATGATTCTGGCCACCCTGCGGTTGATCACTTCGTACGACTTGATGGTGTACGGCCGGTTGGAATCCACATACACGCCCTTTCTCGCCTCTTCCAGATCACCCTTGCGGATGTCCAGGTCGGTCTGCACCAGATACTCTTTCTCAATCCCATGGGACGGATGCATGATCTGGTTTGCCGTCTGGCCGTCATTGGTGAACAGCACCAGTCCGGTGGAGTCCTTGTCCAACCGTCCGATGTAGAAAAGCAGGCTCCGGTCTGGGATGTCGATCAAATCCCGGGCGTACAGCCGTTCATTGGGATCGTAGTTGGTGCACACATACCCCTTTGGCTTGTTCAGCGCGAAGTAATAGGTCATTTCCGCTGGTTCAACGGCCTGCCCGTCCACCGTCACCGCATCATCACGGTCAACTTTGGTCCCCAGTTCGGTGACCAGTTTGGTGTTTACCTTCACCCGTCCGCTGGTGATCAATTCCTCGCAGCTTCTGCGGGAACCACAGCCACTCTTGGCCAGGTAAGCCTGCAGTCTGATGGGATACTCAATTTTCATCCGTTCCTTCCTTGTCCTGCCCCTGGGTTTTCTCCCCAAACCGTTCTGCGTCGATCTCAGACAGCTTGGGCAGTTCGCTGATCGATGAGATATGAAATTCATACAGGAACTTGCGGGTTGTTCCGTACAGGCAGGGATGCCCGATGACATCTTTTCTGCCAACCACTTTGATATACTCGCGCTCGCGAAGCAGCTTGACGATGGTATCGCTTGCCACACCCCGGATGTTGTCGATCTCCCTGCGGGTCACCGGCTGGCTGTACGCCACGATGGAGAGCGTTTCCATCGCCGCTTTGGAGAGCCTGCGTTCCACTTTCTTCCCATAACTGGATTTGAGTTTTCCAAACAGGTCACTGGAGGGAGACAGCAGATAACCACCCGGGTTTTCGTTGACGGTAAGTCCGTGGAAAAAGAGGTTGTAGTGATCGGCAAGTTCATCCACCGCGTCTTTCAGTTCCGCTTGGGTCAAACCGGTCATCCGCGCCAGCTTTTCCTTCTCAACCGGTTCATTTTCCAAAAACAGGATCACTTCCACCAGCCGGGCGTTCTGACTGAGTACCGGTCCGGATTGCTTCTGCATCTTCTCTTTGGCCATCATGCACCATCCTTGTCATCGTCCAGGGGGATGATCTCCTCCTCGACCTCGTCATCGTAAGCAAGTTCCTTGCCATCCTCCCGCTTGATGCCTTTGTCATCGTGCAGCGGTCCTTTGACCTGCTCTGTTTCATCCACCGTGGAGAAGTTGTCCTCTTCCTGGAAGCCATGCTCCACCATCTCATCATACTGGTCGTCGATCTCGTCCGCTTTGGATGCGTCGAAATCCTGAGGACGCTGGATGATCATGATGGTCCCGTACGGCTCCTCCTGATGGATGACGATCTTCTGCAGTTTGCAGCATTCCAGAATCGCCATGAACGAGCAGACGATGTCAAGCTTGCTGTCCATGTGGACGATGACATCCTCCAAGGTAAGCTTGTCCTTTGTCTCAAAGAGTTCATCCATCAGGGCGATCTTCTCACTTACCGTAACGCTTTCATAGACGTTGAACACTTTGTTGGGCGCAATGGTACGCATCAAACTGGTGAACGTTTCCAGCAATTTCTGAAGCGTCACGTCCTGGAACAAATCCTGGTCGGAGAACGGAAGCATGAACGCGCTTTCCTTGCGGGCGATGGCGATGTCGCCCCCCACTCCACCGGTTTCCAAGAGCTGGGTGTACTTCTTGAACTTCTGGTATTCGATCAACTGCTCGACCAGTTCCTGCCGTGGATCCTCATATTCCTCGTCAAACTCAACGTCCACGGGAAGGAGCATCCGGCTCTTGATGGACAACAGTTCCGCCGCCATCTTGTAGAAACTGGTCATCGTGCCAAGATCCATATCCTGATGGCTGGAGAGATAGTCGATGAACTGGTCGGTGATCTGGGCGATGGGGATATCGTAGATGTTCATTTCGGACTGTTGGATCATGTACAACAAAAGTTCCAACGGTCCGTCAAACTTCAGCGACGGTGAATGAAAATTCTTGCCATCATTGGTGGTGAAACGGATATCTGCATCGGCCATTGTGGGCAGTATACCAAGAAGCGGACCCTCCCTGCAAGGAAGGAGGGCCGTATCACTTACGATTGTGCTGCGTCTGGTGCGGTTTTTGGTGTCACGGCCTCTTCAGGCTTCTGGCCTTTGGGCGGGAACATCATGGCACGGAGCTTGTCGGAAAGGTCCTTGGTAAGATCCGGGTTGGATTTCAGATAATCCAGCGTGCGGTCCCTTCCCTGCCCGATCTTCTCTCCGTTCAGGCTGTACCACGAACCGCTCTTCTCGATCATGCCGTACTTCAACGCGGCGTCCAGCACGGAACCGACATAACTGATGCCCTCGTTGAACATCAGATCCAGTTCGACTTTCTTGAACGGTGGGGCCACCTTGTTCTTCACCACTTTGACGCGGATCCGGTTGCCGATCACTTCATCCTCGCTCTTGGAAATCGTCTCGATCTTCCTGACGTCCAAGCGAACCGACGCGTAGAACTTCAGGGCGTTTCCACCGGTGGTCGTCTCCGGGTTGCCGAACATCACGCCGATCTTCATACGAATCTGGTTGATGAAGATGATCAACGTATTGCTCTTGGCCAACAGGCCGGTGAGCTTGCGGAGCGCCTGGCTCATCAAGCGGGCCTGCAGCCCCATGTGGGAATCGCCCATGTCTCCGTCAATTTCCGCCTGCGGGGTGAGCGCCGCCACCGAGTCGACGACAATGATGTCCACCGCGCCGCTCCGTACCAGCGATTCACAGATTTCCAGGGCTTGCTCCCCGCTGTCCGGCTGGCTGATCCACAGCTCGTCAATATTCACCCCAAGTTTCTTGGCGTAACTGGGATCCAACGCATGCTCGGCGTCGATGAACGCCGCGATGCCGCCGAGTTTCTGGCTTTCGGCGATGGCCTGCAAGGCAAGCGTCGTCTTGCCGCTTGATTCCGGCCCATAGATCTCCACCACCCTGCCACGAGGATACCCACCGATGCCCAACGCCTCATCCAACAGCAAAGAACCGGAAGGGATGCAGGCGATGTCCATCGCCTTCTGGTCATCCCCCAGTTTCATCAAGGAACCTTTTCCGAATTGTTTCTCGATCTGGCTGCGGGCCGCTTCCAGCGCTTCGAGTTTTTCCTTGTTTTCTTCCGGCTTACCGGTCCCTTGGGTTGTCGCTTTCGCCATACCTGACTCCTTCAATGCATCTACCAGCAAAGCGCCGGCGTTGGTCTATCGTTCCAGGACGAACGTCACCGGACCGTCGTTGGTGTAGGTGACCATCATGTGGGCACCAAACCGCCCATGGGCTACAGTATAGCCCAATCCGGTGAGATAGGAAAGAGCTTTACTATACATTTGGTTAGCCTTTTCTGGGTCCTCGGCATCATCGTAACTGGGGCGGTTTCCTTTGTGCAGGTTGGCGCACAGCGTGAATTGGCTGACCAAAAGAATCTGACCATGCACGTCATCCAAGCTGAGGTTCATCTTGTCATTGGCGTCACGAAACATGCGGAGTTTGACCATCTTGTCACAGATCCACCGCATCTGCTCTTCCGTATCACCTTTCTGCACGCCAAAGTAGACCAGAATTCCTTGGGAAATGGAACCGATCAACGCGCCGTCCACCGTGACGGTGGCGTCTTGCACACGTTGGATGACGCATCTCATTGGGAAAGCGCCTCATCGGCCAGACGGATCATCTCGTCGGCGAACGCGGCGCGGTCATCGCTGCTGAAGAACGCTGAGCCGCAGACTGCCACATCGGCCCCTGCAAGG
Source organism: Sphaerochaeta sp. (assembly GCA_022482495.1). Lineage (NCBI taxonomy): Bacteria > Pseudomonadati > Spirochaetota > Spirochaetia > Spirochaetales > Sphaerochaetaceae > Sphaerochaeta > Sphaerochaeta sp. The sequence goes on from JAKVPA010000001.1 coordinate 71,451, forward strand.
ACGGCGTCGGTGATTGTCTTTTCGTTGATGCCTCCGTCCACACTGACCAGATACCCATACCCTTCATCATCACGGATCTGGGCAAGATCGCTTACCTTGTGCAACGTGCTGGGGATGATCTGTTGTCCGCCGAAACCAGGGTTGACCGTCATGACCAGCACCAGGTCGCAATCCTCCAGCACCGGCTCGATCATGCACACCGGAGTGGATGGCACGATCGCCACCCCTGCCTTGCATCCACAACTGTGGATCAGTTGGAGCACCCGATGCAGATGGACGGTCGCCTCGGCATGTACGGTGATGTAATCACAGCCGCTCCGTGCGAACAATTCGACGTACTTTTCCGGTTCATCGATCATCAGGTGAGTGTCGTACACCAATGAGGAACAGGGTTTCAAGTCCTGGATGAATTTCGGTCCGAACGTGATGTTCGGGACAAACCTGCCGTCCATCACGTCGAAATGAATCCATTTCGCCGCGCTTTGGTTGATCGTCTCAAGCTCTTCCGCCATCCGGGAAAAGTCAGCGGAAAGGACGCTCGGAGCCAGAATGAGTTTGCTATGTTCCATATTCCTGTTATACCAACACTCACCCGGTTTTGCAACTTGCTTCTTCAGCGAAAGCATGGTATATTGTACACAGATTGAGACAAGCATTCCGAGCTGGCGCACAGTCAGCCCGGTTTGTTTTATGGCGGGAAAAAACCGTGTATTTTCAGGAGGCTTGGCATGCAAGCAAACGACATTGAGAAAGCCCTGCAGGAAGAGCAATGGACAAGGGCTCAGATCGGAACATTCACCCTTGGGTCGTTCCAACAGTTGGACGAGATGATCGCCCCGCTTGACGACGACACGCAGAACGAGGTGAAGGCGTTCTGTGACAAATACCTTGCCGAAAACCCAAAGAGCATCGTGGCGCTGTACGTTTCCGGCTCCCTTACGTTGAAACGGCACAGCCAGGAAGACAACATCAACCTCCTCAACCTGATCCAGATGTTCATCGACATCAAGAAATGGAACATTGTTGAGTACCTATGCCAAAAAATCCTTTCCGTCAGCCAGAACCGGCATGCATTGCGTCTGTTGGCCACCTGTTATCAGCAGCAAGGTGAAGTGGACAAGATGTTCGCGACCTATGAGCAGGTGATCAAGGCGGACCACGATGAGATTGACATCGTCAAGCAGTTGGCTGAACGCGCCAAGGCCAAGGGGGATACGGAAAAAGCCCTCGGGTTCTCCAAGATCGCGTTCGAGCGGAACCTGAACAAGCATGACATCACCGCGCTCCGTTCGCTGTTCGATGACATTCTTTCGTTGTGTCCAAATGATTTCGAATATTTGGTGGGCGCGGCGGAAAAAGTATCCCTGCAGAGCCCGTCCATCGGCATTGCGGTCCTCAGGGACATCGAGGCGCAGTTCAAGAACGACGTGGAGAAGCGTATTTTCTGTGAGAAACGAATCCTCGGGTTGGACAAGGAAGACGTTCTTGCCAAACAGAATCTTGTGGAGAGCTACAAGACCAAATACAAGGATCACAGCAGGCTGAACAGCTGCCTGGAAGAGAGTTCACTCACTTCCGGATACACCCGTGATGTGCTGACCGCCATCGAAGAGTTTGAAAAGAATATTTCTTTTGACAAAGGCACGTTCGTTTATCAGGAATCCACCAAACGGCTTGGAAGGATCCGCAGCATCGACGACCATATGGTGGTGATCGATTTTGTCCATCAGAAAGGGAACGAAGGGACGCAGATGACGCCTGCCATGGCCTTCCGCAGCCTGAAGGCGCTCCCCAAGAGCCATATCCTTGTGTTGAAAGGGTGTGTCAGCCATGACAAACTCCGGGACAAGATCATGTCGGACGTCCCCTGGGCGCTTCACATCCTCTTTGAAAGTTTTGATGGTACCTGCTCAATGAAGCAGATCAAGAAGGAACTGTGTCCCGAACTGCTTTCTGACAGCCAGTGGACCACCTGGTCACGGACAGCCAAAGGCATTCTGATGACGGACGAGCACTATGATGTATCGCCGGAAACCGACGCGTTCATCCTCAGGCCTACTCCGGTCACCTATGATGAGAAGCAGCTTTCCATCTTCAATTCCCATGAGAAGTTCAACGACAAGGTCAAGGATCTGAAGAAGTTCCTCAGCGACAAGGGGAATACGGACAGCGAATCGTTCTATGCGATGATCCAGTACTTCTCCAAGATTCTTGAGGCGAGAAAGGATCAAAGTTCCGCCGATCCGGAGACAATGGGTTCCTACCTGTTGTTGGACGACCTGCTGAACCAGAAGAAGTTCACCTTCATCAAGATTCCGCAGGAAGTCAGTTTTTCCTCGCTGACCAAGGACTGCACGATGGACAAGTTCGTTGCGTTGTTCAAGAGCGTCGACGATCCTGACTTGAAAAAATGCTTCATTGACTGGACGGTGGAGACTCGGCCGGATTGGAATGAGATCCTGCTCCTTCTCTTCCCCCACTACCTGACCAGCTACATCCCGGACATCTACCGCAGCAAGAAACGCAGCGGCGAGTTCGAGAAGGTGTATTCCCTGGCCGTCAATGAGTACCGTGATTATTCCAACATGCTGATCTACTTGATCAAGAACACGCCGCAAAAGACGTGGGAGAAAGCAGGCATCAGCCAGGAAAAACTGCTGTTCACCGAACTTGAGGTGATTGATTTCCTCAACCACAAGATCGACGCGAAGGTGGATGGACAGGAGAGCAGCACCAATGTCAAGGTGTTGATGGAGCGTCTGTTTGGCAAGAATAAAAAGAATGATGACGGTCTTGTGTTCATTACGTTGGGGAAAGGGGATGAGGAGTTCGCCCGGAAGATCGACAGCCTGGTGCACAGTTGCTTCAATCTGGATCCTGGCATGAAGATCTATGTCCGGCACATTATTCAGGAACGATATCCTTCCCTGCAGTTCAACGACACACCGAAGGAGATCAACCGTGATGCGGTGATCCCCACCGGATGGTTCTGTTCCCGTTCTGCTTTGGAAGCGAAGAAGAAGGAGCTGGACAACATCCAGCATGTGATTCTTCCCAAGGTTGCGACGGACATCGCCGTAGCCCGTGAGAAAGGTGATCTCCGGGAAAACAGCGAGTACAAGTACAGCAAGGAACAGCAACAGTTCTACAACACCCGGGCCCAGTCATTGAAGGAAGAGATTGACAAGGCGATCGTGGTGACGAAGGACAAGGTGGATCCTTCCCGCACTTCGTTCGGCACCAGCGTGCTGTTGACGGACAACAAGAGCGGACAGGACATCAGCTACACGTTGATGGGTCCGTGGGATTCCGATCCGGACAAGAATGTGATCAACATCCTCGCTCCGATGGGCAACGCGTTGCTCAACAAGAAGGAAGGGGAACGATTCAAATTCGACGTGAACGGACAATCCTACGACTACACCATCAAACAGATTACCGTGCATGATTTCTCGTAATCGCACACAGATGGGCCGGGGAACCGGCCCATTTCCTCCTTTTTTCGATCTTTTCTTTTTGGCCAGGTGTAGTTTTTCTCACAATAATACAAAAACTATTTGAGTACGTTTCCGTTTAATGCTACTATTTCGCAGAGTGCAGGTGCAGCGTGAACAACAACGGATATCCAAGGCCTCAAATGGTAAGAGACAACTGGCAAAGTCTCGATGGTGTCTGGTATTGCGCATTTTCACGGGAACACACCATCCCTGATGAATTCGATACGACGATCATCGTGCCTTTTTCCCCTGAAACAGAGCTTTCCGGCGTAAAACGCGTTTTGTTGCCGGAAGAAAGCCTGTTCTACCGAAGGACATTTTCCTACCATCACAAACCAGACACCCGGGTGCTGCTCCACTTCCAGGCAGTGGACCAGGAATGCGTTGTCTTTCTCAATGACAAGACCCTTGGTTCCCATATTGGCGGATACATCCCCTTTGGGTTTGACGTGACACCGAACATCAGGGATGAGAATGAGCTTGTCGTCATCGTGACGGACAAACACGACCGCTCTCCCCTTCCCAAGGGAAGACAACGTCTCAATCCCGCTCCGAACTGCACCACGGCGCAAAGCGGCATCTGGCAGACTGTATGGTTGGAGACGGTACCGGAAACGTATATTTCTTCCCTTACCGTGACTCCTGACTTGGATCACCAGTGTTTTTCCCTTCAGGTGACAACCAACAAGGAAACCTCCGATCCCGTGACAATCACCTATGACGGAAAGACCATTTCCGCCTTGAGCAACATCAAGGTAACCTGTCTTCTGCAACAGCCCCACCCTTGGAGCCCGGAGGATCCCTTCCTGTATCCGGTTGCCGTTACCTGTGGGGAGGATACGGTACAGACCTATGTGGCGATGCGTAGTTTCCGTATGAAGGATGGGGTCATTTTCCTCAATGGAAAACCCTACTTCCACCATGGCGTATTGTACCAAGGGTATTGGAAAGAAGGATTGTACACCCCACCCGACGACCAGGCGGTGGAGAATGACCTGATGGGCATCAAGGCGTTGGGGTTCAATACGATTCGGTTGCACCAGAAGGTGGAGACGTTGAAGTGGTATCATCTCTGCGACACGTTGGGCTTGCTCGTTTGGCAGGATATGCCCTCAGGCGGAGTTGTCAAACCACGTGGCTTGGGCACCTTCCCGCTGATGCTCCGTCCAAGCAAGGCGGATGACACCAAGAAACATGCCTTTCTTGGCAGTGATGACCGCACGTACCGTTTGGAATTCCTGGCGGAACTGAGAGGAATGATCCGTCTTTTGTACAACTGCCCTTGCGTTGAGATGTGGACATTGTTTTCCTGTGGATTGGGCCAGTTCGATTCAACACGACTGCAGGCCCACGTCAAGGCGTTGGATGGTTCCCGGTTGGTCAATCCCACCGACGGCGTCTATGACCAGGGCTCCGGAGATGTGCATGCGGAACACCTTCCCTCCCTGAAATACCATATGCGTCCTGACGCCCATCAACGCGCCGTGGTGATCTCTGATTTCGGAGGATTCTCCATCGGCGCAAAGACAGGCTTCGCGTATCATGCCGTCAGCAATGAAACGGCGTACAACCAGGCTTTGGTCTCCTTGTACCAGAATGTGGTGGCACCCGCGAAACAACAAGGATTGGCCGGGTGTGTCTACACCCAGTTCCATGATACGGAAACGGAATCGGATGGGTTGGTGTCGTACGACCGCAAACAGGTGAAGGTCACACCTGAGACCGCATCAATGATCCGATCGTTGCTTTTTCAGGACGGTCAGGAACGGAATACGGAAGATACGGTAGCTCAACAGAACCACCAGACATCCCGTCAAGCCTAACGCACAGGTAATGCCAAAGTTGCGCCATGTGGAGCCCTCTCCCCACCACAACGGTGTGATGTTCCGGTAGACGATGCAGAGGACGGCCAGCGGAAGATTGGCCAGAAGGATTCTTCCCAATGCCTTTCCCAATCTGAGGTCTTTTGCGATGGCATACACATCACGCACCGAGAACATCATCAGAGCCAACGCCACCAGGAACCCGATGTTCCCTGCAATGGCAAGAGAGACGACGGTATAGCCAAGGTGAAGGAAAAGCCAGGAGCAGAATATGTCAATTCCGGTCTGGATTGCCGTCAGGATCAATACCAAACGATACCGGTCCACACTGTAACAGCATTTCTGGAAAAACCCATACCATGCGATGAACGGCATTCCCCAGAGAAAGGCGCGCACTACGCGAGATGTAAGCAACGCAACCTCTGCGGTGAATGCGCCACTTTGGAGAATGGTACTGACGCATTCCTGGGAGAGCGTTCCGATGACCAGCGAGGAAGGGATCAAAAAGGTCGCAAGGTACTCCAGGCCTTTCCCCATTTCATCGGTAAGGCTCGCTCTGTCTCCTCTAGCCCAGGAACCGCTCATCAATGGAAAATAGACGGTGGAGATGGCGGTGAGGAAAATCCCATAGGGAGTCTGCCAGAAAATCGTCGCGTTGCTCAACGCCGTGACGGATCCTTCCGCCATCATCGATGCGAAACTGAATGAAACCTGTTGTCCGATGATCTGGATCACCGAAGCGCCGATGACGATCACCCACCGATGGATGACTTGTCCGAACGTTCCATCCGGTGGCCGGAAAGAGAACCGGATCCGGTAGCCCATGTGATGGATGGCGATGATGCTGTATCCCAACTGCAGGAAGCCCCCGATCATCACCGACCAGCCCATGGCCTGCGGCGTCCGCCCATACCACACGCCGAAGATTACGGCAAAGGAGAACAGAAGCGGCGAAAAGGATGCGGCGAAGAACCGCTGGTGGCACTGCAGCATGCTGTTGGTGATGGTGGACAGGCTGATGGCTCCCAGGAATACCATGAAAAACGGAAGAAGGCTCCCTCCTAGAAGCACCCCTTCCTTGGGGAAATCCGATACCGCCTGGATCACCGCGCTTCCCGTCCATCGGGCCATGAGGACAAGCATGACGAACAACACCGTCTGCCAGGTGAACAACAGGTTGAGCAATGAATTGGTTTCTTTGCGGCGTTCCTCGTCGATCAACCGGGAGAACACCGGTACGTAGGCCGATGACATCGCGCCTTCGGCGAACAGCTTGCGGAAGTTGTTGGGGATGTTGTACGTGAAGTTGATGACATCCCCCACCATGCCGGATCCATACACCGATCCGATCACCTTCGCCTTGACGATGCCCAGGAGCCTGCTCGCCAAGGTGAGGATCATTACGGTCAGGCTGTGGCGCTCATCCTTCGGTTTTTTGGGAGAAGCGCTCAAGGTAATCCTTCTTGAATTGGGTGAACCGGTCTTCGGCGATGGCCGTTCGGACCCGCTCCATCAAGCGATGGAAATAGGCAAGGTTGTGTTCGGTTGCCAGCATCCCGCCAAGCATCTCATTGCATTTCACCAGATGGTGCATGTAACCACGGGTGTATTCCCTGCAACAAGTGCAGTCACAGTCAGGATCCACCGGAATCATCTGTTCTGCGAATTTGGCCTTTTTCAGCGTCAGAACCCCATCATCGGTAAAGACGGCGCCGTTACGCGCCATGCGGGTTGCCAGAACGCAATCAAACAGGTCGATGCCGTTCTCAACCGCTTCCAGGATATAATCGGGGCTCCCGATGCCCATCACATACCGTGGCTTTTCCTTGGTGACGCAGGAAGCCGTGTAAGCAAGCATGTGGCGGAATGTCTCCGGCGTCTCACCGACGGAAAGCCCGCCGATGGCAACTCCCGGGAAATCCATCCCGCTGATCGTCTCCGCGCTGATCTTCCTCAGGTCCTCATAGAAATTCCCTTGTACGATTCCAAACAGATTGCCAGGAAACGACTTCCCCAGTTCCTGTTTGCGTTTCAGCGCCCGCTCTGCCCATGCGTGGGTGATCTCCATCGCCTTGACGGCGTTGCGGTACGGAATATCCGGCTCGGTGCACACATCCAGGCACATGGCGATGTCACTGCCAATGACCGATTGGATGTCTACCACCTTTTCCGGCGTGAAGACATGGCGGGAACCATCGATATGGCTTTGGAACTTCACGCCGTCCTGTTCAATCTTTCTCAAACCGGAGAGGGAGAATACCTGGAACCCGCCACTGTCCGTCAGGATGTTCCCGTCCCAGTTGCAGAAGCGATGCAGGCCTCCATACGTCTTCAGAACCTCGGTGCCCGGACGAAGGTACAAGTGATAGGTGTTTGCCAAGATCAGGTTGTACCCGATCTTCCGAAGCGTATCATGATAAATCCCTTTGACCGTGCCGTTGGTCCCCACCGGCATGAACGCCGGAGTGACCACATCCCCATGGGGAAGATGCACCCGTCCCAGACGGGCTGCACTGTGGGCGTCCTGATGCGTCAATGTGTAGATGCTATCCATGTGTCCATCCAAATACCAAGCGTTGCAAGACTGCGATACATCCTATCACAATCATCGGAATTACCATACCCCAAAGCGCCGGAATCACGCCCTGCCGGGCAAGGAGCAACGTCAGCATCTGCGTGACGTAGTAGATCACGGCAATGCAGACGGACATGATGATGGTAAGCAAAAGGACATTCTTCTTGAACCGGTACGAGATGGTGCATGCGATGAACAGCATGACCAGAGGCGTCAGGCACCCAAGAATCCGTTGGATGTAGTCGATCCGATAGCTGGTCCAAGCGCTTCCGTTGGTCTCTTTCATCCGCTCCAGGAACGTACGCGCAGCGGAAAGCTCCATTGTCTTGACATCTTCACTGTTATCCCGGAACAAGTCAGGCTTCATCGTGATCTTCGGATCCTGGTACGTCGCCTGGCGTGAGATGGATAACCGCATCCCGTCGTACGTCACGGTGGTCACCGTACTGTCTGTGAATACCCAGAGGTTCCGTTCCGCATCCCACCGCGCGGAAGGAGCCTCCACCTTGGTCTTCACCCTTCCTTTTTCATCCTGGACCAGCAACGTGACGCGGGAAAGCGTGTGGCTCCGGTCATCATATTTGCGTGCGTGAATCACATACCGTTCTTCGCGGTCGCTCAGCGTGATGTTCCTGCTGTCCCTGGTGGAGGAAAGCCCCAGATACTGTTCCAACATCGCCGTCCGCTGTTTTTCCATGGGAATGGCGATCTTCTCCTGCAATCCAAACTGCATCATGCAGCAAAGCATCCCCAGTGCCAATACCGGCAGGGCGATTGCTCTCCCACTGAACCCCGCATTGTACAGACAGATCAACTCATTGTTGGCCGTCAATTGGCTGAAGGTGAATGCTGCGGCAAATAAGAGCGAAGGCGCCAACGACTGGATCAGCGCTGTCGGGACATACAGCAACGCGGAAAGCAGGATTACCGGAAACGGCACGGCGTTGCTGACGAAGCCGTCCAGGTTGGTGAACAGTTGGACGGAGACCAACATCAACGTGCAGAGCAGCATGGTCACCAGAGCGGTCTTTACCACTGACCCGACGACGTACCGATGGACCACTTTCATCGCTTCGCCACCTTGAGCAACAACAGTCCCAAACAGAACAGGATCATGTCCGGCATCCAGATGAACACCCAGGGATCCATCGGGGTCTCGAAGATTTGCAGTTGCGCGAAAAACAGCAGGTACCAGTAGGCGACGGAACTGAGCATCGCCACGGCGAAACCGACCAACCGTCCGTGACGGATCCGCAGGTACGCCATGGGGAACGTCAGGAATACCAGGAGAAAGCATGCCAGGGAAAGGGCGAACTTCTTCTGCAGTTCCGCGCGATAGTACTGGTAGTAAAACGCGATGGGAGGAGCGTTCTTTCGCTGTTGGTACTCCTTCCATCCGGAATTGAATTCCTCAGGTGACGTTGTGGTGGCAAGACTCCCCCATTGCCGTCTGAGACGGTTCTGCCAGGATGCCCTGTCCTGCAGAAGGCCTTGTTGTTTCTCTTTGCTTTTCGCTTGAAGCTCGTGGATGGAAAGCTGGCTGGGGAGCGTGTTGGAAATCTGGGGAACCTGGGAAGAAAAATCCAAGGACAGATACGCTTCCTTTGCGGTAACGATACTCCAGGAATCCCGCTTCTGCGGATCGGTCATCAGAATGGTTGGTTGGTCAACCGTCATGCCATAGACAAACGACGTGGGATCCTCCCAACGGATGGTCGCCTTGGGGGACGTGAGCGCCTCCTGCTCCTGTCCTTGCTCTCCGGTGGTGAACATCACCAGGTCGTGGACGGTAGAGCCTTCCGCCTGTCCGATGGAAAGGACGCGGTCGCCGATGGTATTGGAAGCGTAGCTGGCCAGTTCCAACGTGGGAAGATCTTTCATCATCTCCACGTACAGGTCCTTGTATGCCCGGCTGCTGGCGGGCAGCAGACGATCGGCTGTCACCAGGGTCAGCGCGGAAAGCGCCAAGGCAAACACGCAGATCGGAGCGAACACCTGTTTCATGCTGATGCCGTTGGATCTCATGGCAAGAATCTCACCGGTGGTGGAGAATTCTCCGATCACCATGGCGGATGCCGTCAATGAACTGAACGGAAACGTATACAACAGGAATTGAGGAATGGCAAGGACCACCAAGTGGAAAACGTTTCCCAAGGAAACGTTCTTCACCAATACCTTTTGGGCGATCAACAGGATCTGGTTGATGAAAAAGATGAAGAAAAAGAACGCGAACGCGACAAGGAGGCTGGAGAGATACTCACGCCCCACATATCGGTGCACCAATCGGTAACGTCCGCCCACCATCTCACACTCCTGTGGAACCAAACCCTCCTGAACCCCGTTCCGTTTCGTCCAGGCTCTCCACACATTGGAAGGATGCTTTGGTGTAGGTTGCGAACACCATCTGTGCGATGCGATCCCCATCATGGACGAGGAACGGCGCTTTGCCGTGATTGATCAACAACACGCACACCTCACCACGATAATCCGCGTCAATCGTTCCGGGACTGTTCAGTACCGTCACGCCAGAACGGAACGCCAAACCGCTCCGTGGCCTGACCTGTGCCTCATATCCAGGAGGCAACGCGATGGCGATTCCCGTAGGGACTTTCGCATACTCACCCGCGGGAATCTCCAGAACGCCATCTGGAAGGGATGCGCACAGGTCGCACCCGGCGCTTCCTTCCGTCTGGAAGAGCGGGGCTTTCGCCCCGGCCCGTAAAAGACGATATCGGACAACCATCACTTCTTCTGTTGTTCGATCGCGTCAATGTAGGAAAGATTCAAGCGGTTCTGCCGATCGATCTCGATCAGCTTCACCGGCACCTGCTGTCCGACCTTCAGCACATCCTCCACATGCTCCACACGTTTGCGTGAAAGCTTGGAAATGTGGCAGAGACCTTCCTTGCCAGGCAGAATCTCGATGAATGCGCCGAAATCCATGATGCGCTTCACCGTACCCTGATAAATCCGCCCTACTTCCGGTTCCTCGACGATGGCTCCCACCAGTTCCTTGGCTTTCTGGGCCGTGGCGCTGTTCGGAGCGTAGATGGTAATCGTACCATCATCATCAATGTTCACCTCCGCGCCGCTCTGCTGGGCGATCGCCTTGATCGTCTTGCCACCAGTGCCGATCACCGCGCCGATCTTCTCCTCGTCCACTTTCATGGTAAGGATCTTCGGAGCGTACGGGCTGATCTCAGCGCGCGGTCCGGGCAGGCACTTCGTCATGATGCCCAGGATGTGCAGACGGCCACGTTTTGCCTGATCCAACGCCTGGTGCATCAGTTCGGGAGTGACGCCAGCGATCTTGATGTCCATCTGGAACGCGGTGATTCCGCTTTCCGTTCCGGCAACCTTGAAGTCCATGTCACCCATGTGATCTTCTTCGCCGCAGATATCAGAGAGGATACGATAGTTCTCGTAATGCTCGCCTTCGGTGATCAAGCCCATGGCGATGCCGGCGACCGGCTTCTCAATGGGAACACCCGCGTCCATCAACGAAAGGCATCCGCCACAGACGGAAGCCATGGAAGACGAACCATTGGATTCCATGATGTCGGAAACCACACGCGTGGTGTACGGGAACTTGTCCTTGCCCGGATAGACGGCCTGCAGGGCGCGCTGGGCAAGATGGCCATGGCCGATCTCACGTCTGCCAAGGGTCAGTTTGCCGGTTTCACCAACACAGTACGGCGGGAAGTTGTAGTGCAGCATGAAGTTGGAGAAACTCTTCGCTCCATCGATGTTGTCGTACATCTGCTCATCCTGCTCGGTTCCCAGCGTCGTGGTGGCGAGGCTCTGCGTCTCACCACGGGTGAACAGCGCCGAACCATGGGCGCGCTGCAGCACACCCACTTCGCAGGTGATCGGTCTGATCTCATCCAGATGACGTCCGTCGATACGGATGCCGTCCTTCAGGATGGATTCACGAAGCGTGTCGCGCTCCAGATCAAGGATCATCGTGGCAAGCTGTTCCGGACGCTTGGAATCAACCGCAACCAGATCGGCGTATTTCTCCACCATCTGAACGCGGACGGCGTCAATAGCCTCTACTCTGTTCTGTTTGCCTTTGGTGAACGTAGCGGTCTTTACCAGCGGCGCGGCTTCCTTCTTGATCGGCTCAAGCCAGGACAGATCCGTCTTGGCTTCCAACACGGGGAGCTTCTGCTTTCCCGCGATCTTCTGCAATTCCATCTGTATTTCGCACAGCTCTCTGATCACCGGCTGGGCAGTGTTGATCGCTTCGATCATCTGCTCTTCACTGACCTGCTTGGCTCCACCCTCAACCATGGTGATGCCATCATGGGTGCCGGCGACAACAATGTCCAGCGTGGAGGCGGCAATCTGGGAGAAGGTCGGGTTGACGATGTATTTCCCCTCCACCATGGCGACACGGACTGCGGCGATCGGACCGCCGAACGGAATGTCACTGATCGTGACCGCAGCGCTCGCTGCGTTGATGGCAACCACATCCGGTGTGTTGTTCTGGTCCGCGGAAACAACCGTCGGGACCACCTGAATCTCACGGCCGAACGCCGGATCAAACAGAGGCCGCATCGGACGGTCAATCAAACGGGACACCAGGATCTCTTTGTCTTTCGGCTTTGATTCCCTTTTCAGGAATCCGCCGGGGATCTTGCCGGCGGCATAGTATTTTTCGTTGTACTCTACGGAAAGCGGGACATAGTCCAGCGGTTCCGTCGGCGCAGCGCCACAGCAAACCGTCGCGATGACCGCGCACCCGTCATAGGTGGCGAACACCGCCCCGTTTGCCTGTTTGGCGATCCGTCCGGTTTCGAACACCAGATCGTGCTCACCAATCTTCATTGAAACTTTCTTAACTTCCATAACTTCCTACTTCTTTCTTTGTTCTTTGTGCTTCTAACGATCAGATCCTGCGAAACAACACAAAAACCGGCTATGGGTTGGAATAGCCGGAGCGTGTATATCCTGGGATGCGATTTCCACCTATTTTCTCAAACTGAGATCTGCGATCAGCTGACGATAACCTTCAAGGTCCGTCCTTGCCAGATACTTCAGCAAGCTTCTCCGCTGGCCTACCAATGTCAGCAAACCGCGCTTGCCGTTGGTGTCCTTCGGATTGTTCTTGAAATGGGTCTGCAGGTCATTGATCCTCGCCGTCATCAGCGCGATCTGTACCTTGGTCGAACCCGTGTTCTTCTCGTCACCACCAAACTTGGTGATGATCTCTTGTTTCTGCTCTTTGGTAATCATGTGCCACTCCTCTTCAGCAAGTCGAGCGTCTTGATCCTCACGGTACCGCTTAACGTAGATTTCCATGGAACCATCAGCGTGTCGCCGTCCAACCGCACGACCACATCTGATGCCGAGCCATCAGAATACTCCAGCTTCGCCTGATACGTTCCTGCCAACGGCAGAATCTGCTCAAACGAACCCGTTCGGTACCACAGGCAATCGTCATGGATTCTTAACGAATATCGTGTCAAGTCCAAGCCATATGGCCTGCCGAGCATCTCCTGGACTTGTTCCAGGTCGCCCTCGGTGAGCTTTTTTCGAACCAGCGTGCTACTGATGACCTCTCCATCGTCCAACCGAACCGGTGAAGGAATCACCACCTGACACTCAGGGTCGCGTTGGTGCAGGTATTCCTGCAGCTCTCCAGGTCCGGCACACGAAGCCGGCGTACCGCAGCGGAAATCTTCACCAACCACCATCATCTTGACCGTACAAATCATATGGACAAGGTTCAGGAACTCACTCGCAGACAGTTTACTGAAATCAGCGGAAAAGTCAATGACAACGAGGTTGTCCACCTCCATCTTTCTCAACGTTTCCTCAAATTGCTGGTCGGTAAGCAATTTTCCATGGATATCCTCCTCACTGGTGAGGTATTTGGGGTTGCGGTTGAACGTGATGACCATCGACTGCCATCCATGGGCTTTGGCCGCCTGGACGCAGGTGTTGATGATCATCTGGTGGCCTCGATGCAAACCATCGAACACACCGATGCAGATGGACATTGGCACTTGGCTCAAAATGGGAAATTCAACCAGATGCATGAAATCGGCTCGTTTCATCATTCATTCCCTCGTATCTGGCAGACGATTTTTCGTCTGCGTACATCAACGACATACCGAAGCATGCCATCCTTATCATACACGATGCCCCACTTCGGGGAAAGCGTTGCATCCCCTCCAAACAGATGGGAAGGAATCGTTCCGTTGTCCATCCATTTGGTGTCCGATGAATCAATCTGGAATTTTTCCGTCTGGGGAAGCCGGAGCAGCAATTCCCCCCGCTTTCCAATCATATCGCCCAGTCCCTTGGTATCTTCGGCGCTGACCGCCTCATCCAAGCGATACGGTCCGACGGCGGTTCGTTGGAGAAACGAAAGGCTGGCGCAGGAGCCACAGGCATGCCCGAGATCCCGTGCAATGGAACGGATATACGTGCCTTTGCTTACCAGAAGTTCACAATCAAGATCCCTGCCATCATACGCTGTCACCTTGAACTCGTGGATTGTCACCGGCCGGCTCTCCATCTCCACCGTCACGCCTTGACGTGCAAGGACACTGGCCCGCTGTCCGGCGACGTGAATCGCCGAATAGACAGGAGGCGCCTGAAGAATTGGTCCCAGAAACTGTTTGTTGATCATCTCGTTGATCGTTTCCAACGATGGGGGATCCGCTTGTTTCACCACCTCTCCGGTAGGATCCAGCGTATCTGTTTCCGAACCAAAACGGATCACGGCGTGATACCGTTTGTCAAGGCCGAGAAACAGCGGATTAAGCCGCGTCATGGAACCGGTCAACACCACAAGCAAACCCTGGGCGAACTTGTCCAGGGTCCCGGTATGTCCGACCTTGCGGTCAATACTCCGTTTGATGGCGCCCAACGAAACGAAACTGGTCACTCCGCTGGGTTTGTCCACCAACAAGACTGAAGCGTTACTTCCCATCGGTCAATGAATCAATCAGGCGATTGACCTTCTCCCCTTCCACCAATGAGGAATCCATCTTGAACGTCAGCACCGGCGTGTTTTTCGTACGAAGGAACGCGCCGACTTTCTTCTGGATGAAACCATGGGCGGACTGCAACGCCGCCACACTCTTCTCCAGTTGCTCCCGTGGCAACGGAGAGGAGATGAAGACGGTGGCGTAGGCGTTGTCCACGGAAAGCTCCACACGGGTGACGGAACAAAGCGTGGACAGGTTAGGATGCTTGATCTCGCCTTTGACGATCATCATGCTGATCGCCTGCATCAGGCGGGACTCAAGCCGTTCCTGACTGTACTGGCTCATGATTTCTTCTCCTGCTCTGCGGCAACCGGCCCTTTGCCATCGTCCAGCTTGCGGGCTACCTTCTCCATCTCAACCGCCTCCAGCACGTCTCCGACCTGCAGATCCTGGAAATTCTCCAGTCCGATACCGCATTCGAAACCTTCGGCGACTTCCTTGGCGTCATCCTTGAACCGCTTCAGCGAAGAGAGTTTGATCAACTCCTTGCTGACCTGGATGTTGTCCCGCACCACACGGAAGAAGCAATCCCGGGTGATCTTCCCACTGGTGACCATACAACCGGCAATGGTGCCGATCTTGGGCACATGGAACGTCTCCCGAACTTCCGCCGTACCGACATCCACCTCTTTGGTGATCGGGCTGAGCATGCCTTCCATGGCAAGCTTCACGTCGTCAACCACATCGTAGATGATATTGTACTTGCGGATCTCCACCTTTTCTTCGGCGGCAAGGGCAAGCGCACGTGGCGTCGGGCGGACATTGAAACCGATGACCAAGGCATCCGAAGCGGCCGCCAACGAGATATCGCTCTCGATGATGGCGCCAGCCGCGGCGCGGATCACTTCCAGTTTGATCTCCGGTGTGGAGAGCTTCTCCAACGCGCCCTGCAACGCTTCGACAGAACCCTGCAAATCGCCTTTGATGACGATGTTCAGCGTCTTGATGTTGCCCTCGGCGATCTTTTCGCCCAGGTTGGCCAACGTCACCTTGTTCGGGTTGTTCGCCGAAGCGCCCAGCCGTTCCAGTTCCTGCCGTTTCGTACCAATCGTTCTTGCCTGTTTCTCGTCTTCCGTCACTTGGAACGGATCACCAGCGTTGGGGACATCGGAAAGACCGATGATCTCCACCGGCGTGGACGGCCCTGCTTCCTGGATCCGCTGTCCCTTGTCATTGAAGATGGCACGGGCACGGCCCGGATAAATGCCGGCTACGTAGTAATCCCCGACATGCAGCGTCCCTTTTTGGATCAGCAACGTGGCGACGATGCCCCGTCCCTGGTCGATGCGGGATTCCAACACCCTGCCTTCGGCACGACAGGACGGATTGGCCTTCAGCTCCATCATCTCCGCCTGGAGCAGAATGGTATCCAACAGTTCGTCGATTCCCTGTTTCTTCAACGCGGAAATACGGCAGTACAGCGTCTGGCCACCCCATTCTTCGGGGATCAAGCCAATGTCAGAGAGCTGCTGCATGACACGTTCCGGATTCGCTTCGGGGAGATCACACTTGTTGATCGCCACGATGATGGGGACCTTGGCCGCCTTTGCGTGGTCGATGGCTTCCCGTGTCTGGGCCATCACCCCATCATTGGCGGCGACAACCAAGACGACGATATCCGTCACCTGAGCACCACGGGCACGCATCATGGAGAATGCCGCATGACCCGGAGTATCCAGGAAGACGATGTCCCCTTTCTCAGGGATCGTAACCTTGTAGGCGCCGATGTGCTGGGTGATCCCACCATATTCGCCTTCGGCGACATGCGTCGAACGAATGGCATCCAACAGTTTGGTCTTGCCATGGTCGACGTGCCCCATGACGGTGACGATCGGAGCCCGGGGAACCATCAGTTCCGGAGAATCCGGCGTGTTTTCGATCAACGTCTCATCGTACAAGGAGACCTTGTGCACCTGGCATCCATATTCTCCGGCGATGATGGCGGCCGTATCATAGTCGATCGACTGGTTGATCGTCACCATCATCCCCATCTTGAACAGTTTGGCGATGATGTCACTCGCTTTGAGGTTCATCTTCTTGGCGAGATCGGCAATGACGATGGAATCCATGATGTCGATGGACTTGGGAACCGCGGCGAGCTTGGCCGCCTCCTGCTCCTTGCGGCGCTGGATCTGAAATTCCTTCTCTTCCTCGGCGTCACGTTTCTTGTAATCCTCACGCTTTCGGAAGTTCTTTTTCGGCGTGCGCGCCTGCTCGCTCCCCAACTCGTTCATGCCACCGGCAGGCCGGCCACCACCCTGTCCGGGTCTGCCGCCAAATCCAGGCCGGTTACCAAATCCCGGTCTGCCCGCCCCTGGACGGAACCCGCCCTGGCCGTACGGCTTGCTCCCGTAGTTGTTGCCATACTGGCGCGGCTGATACCCACCCTGCCCGTTACCGTACTGTCGCGGTTGATATCCGCCTTGGCCATTGTTTCCATAGGGACGCGGCTGGTATCCCCCTTGGTTATTGTTGCCATATTGGCGCGGTTGATATCCGCCTTGGCCGTTGTTCCCATAGGAACGCGGTTGGTATCCACCCTGTCCTTGGGGACGGTTGCCATACGGGCGGTTCTGGTAGGAACCATACCCGCGTTGCACCGGTTTGCCACCGACGACACCGACCTGACGGGGGCCGACGGAAGGTACGACGCTCTCGCCCTGTGCGGCGCCAGGATTCTGGCTCTGCCACTGGGCATGATCCTTCACTGACTGTCCCTGCCCCGGAACCGGCGGCAGGTTGGTCGGATGAATGATCATTGGTCCGTTGTGCAGCGGTGAATTGGGGACTTGCCGGTTCGTGCGACGCACCACCTGCACCGCCGGTTTCTGCACCGACGGTTGCGCGGGATTTGCCGCCTGCTGTTCAACAGGGGTCTCCTTCGGGGATTGCGGTTCCGCCACGGAAGGAGCAGGTACCGGTTTTTTTGCAACCACGACCTTCTTCTTCACAATGATGATCTTCCGCTTTTCAGGAGCCTTCTGTTCGGCTGGCTGTTCTTTCTGTTCACCTGGTGTCACCACGTGCTTGATCAACGTAACTTGGGACTTCGTATCTTCCATTCTACCCTCTCTCAGATTCCCTTACTCTTCCACAAAGGAGAGACCCGTTCCGCAGTTCGGGCACACCGTCATGTCCGGTGTAACCGGTTTTCCACAGTTCGGACACACATACTGAGGCTGCGCCCCATCCGCATCTTCCTCGACGATATCAACGTTCTCGTTGATCGTATCGCGGATCTGCTGGATCTCCTCGTCAGAGAAATCACCATACGACTTCAGATCATCGTCGGTGAGATTGATGAATTCCTCGACACTGTAAATGTCATGGAACTGCAATTTCTTCAAAAGCATCGGATCAAGCGGCAGTTCGGAAAGCGCCACTTCATCATCCGCGACACCGCTTTCACGTTCCGAAGCAGGAACTTCCGGAGCGGAAGCTTCAGGCTGTACCGGCTCGCTCTGGCCAAAGATACTCTCCGCCTTGTTTCTGGCTTCGCTGGCGATATCCATCTCCTGGAACTGCGCCGGTGTCTTCACATCGATCTGCCAGTCGCAGAGCTTGTTGGCAAGCCGGACATTCAAACCTTGTTTCCCGATGGCAAGGGAAAGCTGGCTCTCATCCACAATGGCAACCGCCTGGAAAATATTCTTGTCAACGATCACCACATCCTCAACCTGAGCGGGGCTCAAGGCGTTCTTGATGTAGACGACCGGGTTGGGATCGTAGCGGAGGATATCAATCTTCTCCCCTTCGATCTCCGCCATGATCGTCTGAATGCGGTTTCCTTTCAGACCGACACAGGCACCGACGGGATCAATGTCCTCGCTTCTGCTCGCAACGGCGACCTTTGTCCGGTAACCGGCTTCACGAACGATGTTGACGATCTCGATCTGGTTCTGGGCGATCTCAGGGATCTCCATTTCAAAGAGCTTCCGCACCAACTCAGGGCTGGTACGGGACAAGGTGACACGCAGTCCGCGTTCCGCCTTTTCCACCGAATCCACATAACATTTGATTTTGTCGTTGGATTCATAGGATTCCCGAGGACTCTGGTTCCTCCGGGGAAGAATCCCTTCCGTCGTACCAATATCCACCATGATGTCGCCATTGAGCAGTTGCCGGCGGTAATAGCCGATAATGATCTGATGTTCCTTGGTCTTGTACTCATTGTACAAGGTATCCTTGGTGATGTCACGGAAGTTCTGGCGAGCGGTCTGCTTTGCGCTTTGCACGGAAAGCCGGTTGAACTGTGACGTATCGACAGGAATCAAAAGTTCATCACCGATCTCACAGTCAGGCCGGATTTTTCTGGCCTCTTCAAGTGGTATCTCCGTCACTTCGCTGTACCAGTTGTCCTCATCCACCACTTTCTTACGGGCAAGCACATCAACGGAACGATGGTCATCGGAAAACTGGATCTCACAGTTGTCCATTGTTCCGTACTTGCTCTTGTAGGCGGCTCTGAGAATGTTCTCGATCGTGTTGAGCACCAAATCTTCGGAGATGCCTTTCTCTTCCATCAACGCTTTCACCGCGTCGCCCAAATCAACTGCCATGGTCAATTTCCTCCCAACGATAGTCCAACTTTGCTTTCTGAATCTGCGGCAAAGCAACGCTCACGTCCGTTTCGTCCTTTCCATCCCCGATGGTGCACCGGGTGAGCGACAGGGTATTCCCGTCCCATCCCGCGATGTCCCCACGGAGATACTCCGCTCGTCCGCTGTCATACACACGGACGGTCCGTCCAACGAAAAGGCTGAACTCAAAGGGATCCTTGATCACTCTGAGCAGTCCGGGCGTGGACACTTCCATGTACAGATCACGGAGCGGACCGGCCGCTGCTTCCGCCACGGGGTAGATGGCATGATACGCGCGTTCACAATCAGCGCTGTCCGCCTCTTTGCCTGCCCCGGTGATGAACACTTCCAACTTCACCTGGTTTCCATGCATCGTCTGATGAATCTCAACGATTCTCAGGCCAAGTGGTTCCAACAGTGGCTCGTAGAAAGTGAAAAGCGGGTTGTCCTGTAGTGTGCTTTTTTCCATATGGTCTCTTTTCTATAAAAAAGGGATGCGCCTTTCAGCGATCCCCTTGCGAACGTATTGTAGGTTGTTCCATCTCCGTCTGTCAACCATGCAGGGTGAATTTCACCGTATGTCTCTGATCAATCAACAAATCCCGGGGTATCGCCTCGTCGTCATACCACGCCTCCCCCTCCTGATTATCCGTAGGATCGGCGATCCATTGGCTTCGATTTGTTTCTTTCGAAGGCGCCAGAAGCAACGTACAGCACAGCCGCATCGGATCCAGGTTTCCAAAGTAATGATCCCACCGCTCCGTGGCTCCATCCCGATACGCCGAGCCGCCGAAAGAACAATCGGCATACCGTTCGGGAAGGCCGGGAATGGAAAAACGAGCCCAGTCATGGTTGGAAATGCCCTGTGGGGTGACATACATGCCTCCCATCCATCCCGCCTTGATGCCGCTTGCCCGGCACAAATTGATGAAAAGCGCCGCTTGGATGCCGCAATCCCCCCGACGCATCGACGCGCCGTACTCGGCAAGGTTGGGGATCGTCTGGTACGAGGGCATGTAGGCATAGGAGACATGCGTGGTGATGTACCGGTAGATCAACCGCGCCCGGGTGATCGGATTGGGCTCGTCCCCGACAATGTTCTTTGCGAGATCTTCCAGATACCGACTCCGCACCAGGTAAGGAACCTGGTCCTTTCCATGCCACCAGGAAGGTTTGGCCAGCTTCTCCAGCTGGTCCATCGGGTGGTAGTCCATTGCAATGGTGTATCCGTATTCGATCCAGAATTCTTTGTTGGGAGTTGGCACTCCTCGAAAGTGTGCGCACCGACGATCCGAGGACGTGGCGTCCACCCCTACCAGCTCCCCGCTTTGCCTGAGAATCTTCAGTTGCTTGATGAAGGGACATCGCACCGGAACCGGAAGATCGACGGATACGGTCTTTCCCTCCCTGATCGCTTCCTCCTTCAGGGAAAATCCGATGTGCACCACCACATCCGCTTCCCCCCTGCCCCGTTGTTTCATCCGGGCGATCATCTCATCCCGCAGGGCGATGTCCGTCTTGCGCTCTTCCGTAGGGACATCCTTCCTCAGGGTATCCAGAAACCTGCGATGATAGTGGATCGCCCCATCCACCAAGGAGAATGGAATGATCCCTTGGGTGCGAAGTTGCTCTAAATCCTTCATCGTCGCATCAGGGCGTATCGTCCGCAAGAGGGAAAGAGCCTCTGTTCCATCGTACGGGAAATCATGAGTCCGCAGTTCCAGCAGATGGTCTTCCAGTTCCAACCGGTTGCGCTCAAGGTCATCCACCTTGTCATGGGAAAGAAGATACGCGATCTCCTCCCTGGCTTTGGTGACGTATCCCGCTTGGGAAAGAAGCCGGACATCCTCTCGAAGAGGATAGACAAGACTGTCAAGATCGTTCGGTTGCATGGCATCACCTTAGTGGAAATCGGATCATGATGCAAGGACGATCGCATACACTGGCAGAGGAATCCGAAGCTGGACGCGTTTCGCCGTCCGTGACGCTGGTCGACACGCAGAACAGGAGGGAATCGGACGGATACGGGGATGAGAACCGCAATGAACCTTTGGAGAGCATGGAAGCAACCACGTTTACGGGATCATATCCCGTTTTTTTGATGATCGCTTTGGGCGTCGGCAGTGGGACAAGCGTTGGATGAAAGGGAAGATCCTCCCGAACAAGATCGGCCAACAACCGAGCCAGATGCCGTTCCCCTGCCATTCTGGAACCTGCTGACCAATGAAGAGACCGGCCCATAGGCATCGGTGAATCCGCCCAGATGATCAGAGCACCAACGGCAGGGATATGCTGAATCCTCCACCGGACGGCCACAGACGGGGCAGCGGGACGAAAAACGATGACGGAACGTGGACTGTTCCACCAACAGACGGCAGGAATCACACAGCGGTTCGTCGGAGAACCGGTTACAGATCACACAGGTCATGAGAGGAATACCACTACGTGGTCGGTTTTGGTCGGATCATCTCCTTCAGACGCTGGATCAGCGCCATCGCTTCCAAGGGGGTCGACGCATTCAGGTCAAAATGGTCCAACAGATCGCACAGGGCGTCGTACTGGCGAAGCGATCGCGTCTCATCATCCGACAATACCGGTTCGGTGGAGAACAATGACGGCTGCGCGCTTGCCATGGTGTATTCCTCGTCATGGCGCTTCTGGAACGAACGGGCCTGCCGGAGCACCGGATACGGGATGCCGGCAAGCTTGGCCACATTCAGGCCATAGGAACTTTCCGCTACTCCTTCGATCACCTTGCGAAGGAAGATCACCGTCCCATTCTCCTCACTGACTTTCAGCGTCAGCCGCTGGATGCCAGGTATGTCCATGTCTGCCAGTTCATGATAGTGGGTGGCGAACAACGTCTTGCACCCCATAGAAATCAGTTCGTTCATCACAGCGTAGGCGATGGCCATGCCATCCTGCGTGCTGGTGCCCCGTCCCAACTCGTCCACGATGACAAAGGAATTGCGTGTTGCCGTTCGAAGGATCAACGAGGCTTCCTGCATTTCCACAAGAAACGTTGACTCCCCTTTGGCCAGGTTGTCACTGGCCCCCACACGGCAGAACAGCCGATCCACCGGACGCATCACCACGCTGGACGCCGGCACAAAGCTGCCGATCTGGGCAAGCAGGACGATCAACGCGTTTTGTCGAAGGTAGGTTGATTTGCCTGCCATGTTGGGACCGGTGATCAAACAGAACCGGTTTCCCTCTTCCGGCTCCTTCAGATCGTTGGGAACAAACAATCCCGCGTCCAGCTGGTCCTCCACCACCGGATGTCTTCCCCCGGTGATGGCAAGCACATCCTGATCCACCAGCTGGGGTTTGTGATAATCTTTTTTTCGGGCGGTAAGCGCCAAGGAAGAGAGCACGTCGATACGGGACAGGAACCGGGCGATCTCTTTCAGGATGGCGCTCTGGGCGACACACTGGGCAAGCAACTGCTCATACACCTCTTTTTCCCTTGCTTCGGCGGCGAACCCGCTTTTCAGGATTTCCGTCTCAAGGGCGATCAACTCGTCCGTCGTATACCGTTCGGCGTTTACCAACGTCTGCTTGCGATAGAACGAAGCAGGCACGCGATCCGTCTGGCCTTTGGATACTTCCATGTAGTGGCCGATGATCTTGTTGGATGACAGTTTGATCGTCGTGATGCCGGTTTGTTGCTTCACTTTCTCAAGGTACGCATCCAGCATCCCCTTCCCGTTGCCTTTCAATGAGCGGAGCCGGTCAAGTTCCGGGTCGAACCCGTCGTTGATCACCTGCCCTTCGGCAAATGGTCCCTGTGTCTGTTCATTGATGCCCTTGGCGATCCGTCCCATCACTTCCAACAGGCCGTTGAGATTTTCTTTGGTAAGCTCCGGAGAAAGGAGCCCTTGCAGCTTGGAGGGGTTGGTGTCCAGAAGCCGAACGAAACAACTGACCGTCTTCTGGATGCCGACCAGATCCTGGGGGTAGGATCGATGCATGGAAATCCGGGTGGAGAGACGCTCCAGATCCAGCGCTTCCTTCAGAATGGTGCGCACCGCATCACGCTCGTCATTGTGGTCATAATACCAGGCGACCCACTGCTGTCGTTCAAGAATGTCCTGTTTCCGTACCAACGGGAAGGAGATCCAGTTTTTCAACATCCGGGCTCCACCGCTGGTCACCGTCTGGTCGATGGAGGAGAACAGCGTGAACCGGCTGGAGCCGTCCTGTTGGTTGGTCAGCAGTTCCAGATTTCTTCGTGAGGATTCATCAATGACCAGATACGTGCCTTGGGAGACGGAACCATATCCGGTGATCTGTCCCAGGCTTGCCTTGGCGGTGTCTTCCAGATAGGAGAGCAACGCGCCTCCGGAAAGAAGCGACGGATCATTCTCCTCAAACCCGAATCCCTTCAGGTTGGTCGTCCCGACTTGGGCGCACAGCGCCTTGTACGCCTGCTTCTGGTTGTACATCCAATCGGGAAGCTTGGTGACCATGGCGCCCCGAACATCCACCACCGCCTGGAAATCCGGATGGAGGAAGTAATCATCCTCACCGACGAGAATCTCCCGGGGCCGCACCTGCTCAAACAGGGAAAGAAGCGAGGCGAACCCACGGTCCAACGGAACCGTCGTCATCACGAAATCCCCGCTGGTGATGTCCGCATAGCTGACGGAAAGCTCTTTCCCATAGGCGACGGAAAGAACGTACGAGCTTTCCTTGGCATCCAGGAAATCATCATCAACCACCGTGGCCGGCGTCACCACCTGGATTACTTCTCGTTTTGCCAACTGCCGGGAATCCTGGGTCAACTCCAACTGCTCACAGATGGCGATCTTCTTGCCAAGGTCCAAAAGGCGCCGGATATAGCTTTTCGCCGCATGGAACGGGATGCCGCACATCGGTCGTCCCGCGCGATGGGTCAAGGTAAGATTGAGAAGCCGAGACACCTCAATGGCGTCATCGTCGAACATCTCATAAAAGTCACCCAGGCGGAAAAACAACACCTTGTCCTTGTTCTTTTCCTTGATGGACCGGTACTGGACCATCATCGGTGTGACTTTTTCTTCTTCCTCGTTCATCAATAAATCGTCTGCGTGATGGCCAGCACCAGCTTCAGGCCACTGTTCTCATTGCTGTTGGCGAAAATGCTTCCACCAACCCAGGTGGGATCGGAACCGGAAAGCCACTTGGCGTTCTTCACCAGATACAAGCCCAGCGGGAAGCCGGGAATCTTCAGCTTGATGCCAGCACCCATGGAGAAGTACCAGTTCAACGCGGAGAATCCCTGGGTAAGCGCTTCGTCGTACGTCGACGTCACCGCCGTGGCGCTGGCGTAAACCTCCCAGTTCAGAACACCGGAGACCAGAGGGGGCCCCAATGGAAAGCTGGTTATCCCACAGGAAGCTCTGGTCATAGAGGACGGAGAAACCACGGCCGGTGTTCATGCCATCGATGTACAGCATCTCATACCGGGTCGCGCCGATCTTCGGATCATACCAGTTCCATCCGGTTCCTACGCCATAGTAATCGTCCGTATTGTTCCAGAACTGGGGAAGCATCCAGCTGACCGTGGTGGTGGAACCCAACACGACATTGGCGTCCTTCTCCCCCAGCTTGTAGGTGAACAGGGAACGATACCAGGAGAAACTGGTGGTGTTCTTCAGGTAGTTGGAAAGACCACCGAGAATGCCGCCGGCATAGGAGAACTGGTTGCTGATCACATAACCTTTGGTAGTGTTTTCCTTCAAGTCCCGTCCATCCCACGTGGCGGTAAAGCTGAGCTTGTTGGAGAACTGCCACTTCTCGTGATACTTGGTCATCAGATACTCGAACGGGTCATACAACGTCTCGTCGTAGAACGCACGGTTCAATCCGACGGAAAGCCCGCCGCCCAGCGTGAGGCTTCCCGCGTCAAACATGAACGTGTAGCCGCTGTTGTACCCGACGGCGATCCTCAGGTAATCGTAGCTCATCAGATACCGGCTCATCGGGTTGGCTTGGTCGGCGGCAAGATACGCCGTATAGCTGCCATACCCCTTGCGGATATGCCTGGTAGAAATCGTCAGAATCGTGACCGGTGTAATACTTCGAACCGCCACGCTGCAGACCGTTGGTTTTTGACACCCTGCTGAACGACAAGGAAACGTTGTTGCTCCACCGTTTGTCCCCTACCCAATCGTCCCCGAAGCTGATCTCCGCTTCCTGGGTGTCCGGGCTGAGCGTCGTCGAGATGGAAAGGTCACGTCCCGTGCCGGCAACGTTCTTGTCTGACCACTGGACGAACCCGGAAATGGGGAACGAGTCAACCGTACCACCGAATGTGGCACCGAACTGGACGGACATCTGGTTGCCCTCGGTGACGGTGAAGATGGGGATGACGGTGTTTTCCTCCGTCCCGTCGATCACATTGACCTGCACGTCGGTGACGATCAACGTGTTGTAGATGTTTTGGGCGCTCTTCTGCAGCTTCGCCTTGGAGAACACATCACCCACTTTGAACGCCATCTCCCGCATGAACACGTACGGCTTTGTCTTTGTCAGTCCTTCCAGCCGGATCTCGCTGATCGTCGCCTGGGGAGCTTCGGTGATATGCAACAAGTATGTGATGACATGGTTCTTCTCGTCACGCTGCATCTCAGGGACGATGTTGTTGTGCACGTATCCGTTGTTCCAGTATTCATCGGCGATCGCGGAGATGATCGACTCGACCTTCTCCTTGTTGATCACATCCCCGACTGCCAAGGTCACGTTTTTCTGCAGTTCCTCGTCCGAAAAGATGGTGTTCCCGTCGGTGATGACACCACCAAACTTCCACTGTTGTCCTTCGGAGATCACATAGGTGATCCTCAGGTGCTGGTACTTGTCTTTCTCGTCTTCCGCCGGCAAGGTCTCCACCTTGACGTCGGTGATCGCCCCGTCAACGTATCCGTTGTTCAGGTAAAATGCAACAAGAGCGTCCTTGTCCTTCTGGATGTTCGCTTCCTGGAAGTACCCTGCGGTGAAATAACTGGAGGTCTTGGTGGTAAGTTGCTTCTTCAACGTCTGGGAAGCGATGTGCTCATTGCCTTCGAACACCACCTCCTGGACCTTCTTCTGCGGACCTTCCACGATCGTGTACGTAATGGAACTGCTGTTGCCCTCTTCATCATCCTTCTGGTCAGCCGTTACCGTCGCTTCGGAGAATCCGTTGGTGTGGTACAGATCAAGGATCGCCAGACGGGAAGCCTCGACGGCCTGCTTCTGGACGAAATCCCCTTCCTTCAGGGACAACGCGTCCCTGATCTTCGAGTCTTTCATGTTCTCGTTGCCGGTGAAGGTCAACGATTTGACCACAGGCAGCTCATAGAAGGTGATGTCAAGCACCAGAGCGTCACTGCCATCCGTTGCGCGTTGGGCGTCGGCAAGGAAATACAGGAAGCTGTTGGTGGCGTACAGATCAGCCTGGAGCTGGTTGTACAAATCATCGGTGAACACTTTGCCTTGGTAGTTGAACTCGATGTCTTCGATGGTGGACTGCTTCACGTTGACCAACCCATGGTTGACGAACCGTGAGATGACCTGCCCTACATACCAAGGGTCCCCATCAGCTGCGAACACCGGAGGCGCAAGCACCAACAAGACGCATATCAACGCCAAAAGGCCAATCTTTTTGGGGTTTCCCATCGAATACTCCTCTCTTGACTAACGCAACACGATACGTTTGGTTACACTGAACCCTATCGTATCCAAAATCTGAACCAGCGACAACTCATTTGGCTGGGTAAACAGCGAGTAGGTGCACAGCGGCGTGTCCCAATCCAGGGAGATTTCCAGATTCAGCGCAAGGTCGTTGACCAAGAACGGCGTACGCGCCTTGCCGGAATTCCGGTCGATCGCCGTCAAATGGAGCAACGCCTGGAGGAACATGTCCCGACCAAGATACTTGCCCATGAACACCGTGGTATTGTTGAGATACCGTGCAAGCGGACTGATCGTCATGGCGCTGGAACCAGGAAGCGCGTCAATGATGATGTTCTGAAGGACGTTGCTGTGCAGCGAGAACATATCCAAGCCCAGCGACGTCCGGATCGTCTCCGAAAGGTCGGTCATCGAGCCTTCCCTGATCCACCCCATCCGCTGGGCGACATCAGTGGCTACCGTGGCGAGCGACGCGACCCGGTACAGGCTGACGTCCCCATACGCTTCCGACGGCAGAATGCTCTGGCCGAGCAACGACATGATCTCCTCGATGTTTTTCTGCGGACTGCTTTCGAACGTCGGGTTCAGGTTGGGCAACGTGCTGTTCTTCAACACCAGATAGATGTCCACCGGAGTTCCGGTGTCGTCATAGGTGCGCATCCGCGCCCTGAGGTTGAGAATCGGCTGGAAGGTTTCTCCCCCATTGTTGAACGAAACGGAACCTTCGGTGATGAAGAAGTTCTTCTGGAAGTAGAAGATCTCCCCGTTGCGGATGGACAGATCCCCCTGCATCTGGAACTGTTTGTTCAGGTGGTCGTATTTCATGTGCAGCGTCTGACCTTCCTGAAGCGTCGCGGAGAACATTGGATTCGGCGTGTTCGGGTAGAACAGCCGGTTGTTCTTTCCCATGGTCAACGTGAAGTCCGTACTGGTGTCCGGGGAAGAGACGTACCACGGCGGGCAGTCCTTCAGGCCGATGGTCATGTCGGTGTTTTCCAGAAGAGCGGATCCACTTGAGTAGGTTCCGCGGGTCGCCGTGGAGATGAGGCGCATATTGCCGCTGACGGACGAGTGCATCTCAATTTGCGAATCGGTAATGGGAAGATAGAAGTTGATCTTTCCATCGGGGAAATTGATGTCGGTGACAATGGAATCGAACGAAAGGCCGTTGAGATTGAAGGTCAGCTGCATCGTCCCGCTTGCCGTTCTGCCTGAGGTGTTGGTGATGTACGCCGGTTGCAACGCAGAAGAAATGGTCGAACCATCCGCCCAAAGAAACAGGTTGCGAGCATAAATCGTCTCATCGGGAAGGAAGAACGTGGTCATGGACAACGCGTCGCACCAAGCGGAACCGTAGACCTGGACGGAAGCAAGCGGTCCGGAGAGATACAGCGTGCCTTTCGCCGTACCCTCCCCCACGACGAATGCGGGATCACGCATGAACTTGTTGATCCACGTGACGTCAAGCGTCGCGTCGGCAAGCGTGACGGCGAGGTTGGATGGATCCAGACGTCCCTTCAAATGGAATCCAAACCCCGCCGCCGAGGAATCCAGCACAAGGTCAGCCTGTTTGCTGGAAATGTCATACCATCCGTTCAGTGTTTGTCCAATGAACTTCAACCGGGACCCCTGCAAGATGATGTCCATCGTGGTCTGGTCGAGATCGGGCATTGTCCTTCCCAGCACATCCAAATTACGGGCGTCCACCGTCATGGAGAATCCCTTGTCCCGAAGGGAGGATGGCAACGAACCGATGTCAAGCAAACCTTCCAGCACAGGAATGGTCCCCGTCAGGGAAACATCCACCGACGACCCATGGGGAGTGACGATATCGATGGAGTTCGGGTTCTCCACATGGAACGAACTTTGGACGGATCCGCTGAACATGTTCCAGTCAAACGTAAGATCAGAGACCTGGAATCCTTGGTAGGAAATCGTTCCGGAGGAGAGATGGTATGCATCATCGGCTACGATCAGGTCTCCGGAGAGGGAGAGGTTCTCCCCTTTGCCTTTGAAGGTCCCTGAGAAGTTGCGGGTATGTTTCAGATCGGTGTCCCCGACAAGGGAAAGGGAAGCGGTGAACGGAATATTGCCCGGAAGGATTCGGGAAAGGTCGAACGAGCGGAGATCGGCCATCACCTGGAAGACATCCTTGGTCCGTTCCACGTACAGATCAAGCAGTTGTTCCGCCCCATCCGTTGCGTGAATGGTGAAGGAAAACGGATCCGCAAACCGTTGTTGGGCGTTTTCCTGAAGTGGGGTGCCATCGTAGGATACGAACCCTTGATACGAAACCGTTCCATCGGAAACCGTCACGTCTTCCGCTTGGATGCGTTGCGGGTTGACATGGAAGGCTCCGCCGAACTGATAGGAATACCCGTTGAGGACCACGCCGCTGACCAATGCGTTGGTCGTGTCGAACGCCCAATCCGTTTTGGTGGTATAGCGCATCACCACATTCCCGGTGGCATTCGCATCGGAAAGCGTCGGTGTGGTGGGAAATGGCAGATGATCCAGGTCAAGGTGCAGCACCAGCGGGTTCTTCACATACCCTTGTAGCGTGACAGCCGTACCGCTGTTCGCTTCCAACAACTGGTTTTCCAGAGTGTAGCGAAATGTGATGGGATACGTTTGGTCACCGGCATGCAGTTCCGCCTGGCTGGAAAACGCCGTGGCGTCCTGCATCAGCTTTCCTTCCAGCCTAAAAGAGGGGAAGCGGCTGCTTGTCGTGAGGTAATCATACAACAGTGCGTCCGAGTTCTCCAGTTTGATGGTAAGCAACTCATTGCCTGTCTGTGTGTTGGCGATCTCGATGGTGCCGGAGGGCAACCATTTGCCCACCTTCATCGTCCCCTGGTACAACAAACGGTAATCCATGACGCCCAGCGTGAATGAATCGACGTTCAGCACATCATCCTTCAGTTCTCCCTTGCCTGTGATACCGGTGGAGAAACGGAAGGCGCCGAACTTCAGGTTGGCCATGCTCAGATCGAACTGCACCTGCCCGCTCTTCTGGATGTCGGTGTACAGGTGTAGGTTTCCGTTGAGCAGACTGGAATCATCCACGTACGGCGTTCCAAACGGCAGATAGGTGTGGATGATCCGGGTGAACGCCGCCAACGAAAGATCTTTGGCGTGCGCGTCCATATCCAACACTGGGCTGCCGCTCTCCACATGCTCCAGCAGTGCGGAGACGGACAGGTTCACCCCGCTCTCCAGTTCCACACGGATGCTCTTCTCGCCTTCTTTGCTCTGGTGGTAACTGACGTCGGCATTCATGGCAAGATCCAGCCAGTTGAACGACAGTTGCCGCAGGTTTGCCGTCAGGTCAATACCGTCGGAGAAGACGAAATTCCCATCAACAGATGAGGTAACCGAAAGATCCCGTTCATCGTCCCCATACTGCAGGTTCCCGGTCAGGGAAAGCGTTGTGTGCTCCCAGTCGGTTCCTGTTCCCGAGAAAGAGAAATCATCCAGCGCGACCGTTTGTCCTGCCTGGGCGTATTCCATCCGGGACACCAAGCCGTGTACGGAAAAGGAAGCGCCCTTCTGCCAGGAAGCGGTGATGTCCGGGCTGTGGACGGTGACCGTCTGGGACCCGAAGGTGACGGAGGTCGGATGCTCCCCGTCATTGGTGACCAGTCGGGCCAGGTACTGTGCTGATCCTTCCCCCTGTTTTCTGGAGAACGCGATGGTGCTTGGGGGAAGCTGGAACGAAAGGCTTCCATTGGTTCCTTGGCCTTGTTGAAGTGAAATCACTCCGCCTTCCGGCTGGAATGAAGAATCCATTTTCATATTTGTCAAGGAAAGAAGGGGTATCGAGATGGTGTATGGGACGATATCAAGCTGCAATTGGTTTGCCGATGCTTCGATCCCATACGTGTTGGACGCATCCGGCCGCATGTTCGCGATGAGGTTGGTCATGCCAAACGAGACGCCGGACCAGCTGCCCCCAACCGCGGCTGTCTGCACATTGGCGTTTCCCGCCTGATCCCCGTACAGCGTGATGCCACGGAACACCAGACGGTCGGTTTCCTGATGGGTTACGGTAAGCGTGGTGATCGTTCCGCTGGCCGATGCGAAGCGCACGCCGTTGTACAGGCGAAGCCGGACATCCGCACCCTCCGCCGTCCCGGAAATATCACCAAGATTGAACGTTACGTTCCCGTCATGGATGTTTGCCAGGATGGAGGGGAGACGCGTCGCGGAGGATGGAGCCGCTTGCTCATCGGAACGATCGGCATCCAGAGAGATCGTCGCCATGGGATTATGGATGTCAAGGGTTACCTGACCTTTGCCGGAAAACAGTTTTCCCGCAAGGGAGAGAAGGCCCCCATCGGCAACGATCCGTTCTGAACGGATATCCGTTTGTCCTGTCTTGATGGTGACATCCTGCAATACCAACCGAGAAAACAACGTGCGGTCGACATGCGCCACCTGGACCTGGTTCTCCCCACTCTGGGAAAGATGGTGGAAAAACGCGTCAGAGCAAAAGGTTGTTGGATTGATGATTTCCAACCCGATCACCAGGTATGCGGAGAGCGCGGCGAACAACAACGTCATCGCCAACGCAGGCACGATCTCCCTGATGGTCGTATGGTATTTCATCATCGCAAAGTATACTGCAAAGGAGGGTGTTTGCCACCACTCCAACGCTCTTCCCCAGAACTATTTTTTCAGGTAGGATGCTGGTATGCGCGACGTGTGGAACAATTTCATCGTGTTGGAAGGACTGGATGGTGCGGGAACCACCACCCAATTGCATGCTCTCTCCGCTCGTTTCCAGGAGAAACAGAAATCGGTATTCGTCACCTGTGAGCCGACGGAAGGACGAATCGGGACGATCATCCGGCAGGCGCTTCGCAAGGAAATCATTCTCTCCCAACTGCAGCTGGCCCTTTTGTACGCCGCCGACAGGGATGAGCATGTACGGGCTATGGGCGCCCAGCTGAAACTGGGGACTCCGGTCATTTCAGACCGTTATCTGTTCTCCTCGCTGGCCTACCAGGGAGTTGATCTTCCCTACCCGTTCGTCGCGTCGCTCAACGAAACATTCCCCATGCCCTCCGTTGTGTTCTTCATCGACACACCGGTGGAGGAATGCCTGAGAAGAATCGAAGCCAGGGGACAGGCAAAAGAGCTGTTTGAGATCCAGACGTTCCTGGAGAAAGTCAAACGGAACTACGAACAAGCCTTTTCCGATCTTCCCTCCGACTCCACGATGATCCGCATCGACGGAACGCTGTCCATCGAAGCGATCACCGGGGAGATCAGCCGGCAACTGGCGACCCGCAGCATCCTCACTTGATGAACATCGCGTCCCCATAGCTGAAGAAATGGTATTTCTCCTCTATGGCGTGCTGATAAGCGGCGAAGATGTGGTCTTTGCCCGCGAATGCGGACACCAACGCCAATAGGGTTGATTCCGGTGTATGGAAATTGGTCAGAAGCTGGTCCACCACATGGTAGGTGAAGCCTGGCTTGATGAACAGGTTGGTACGCGCCCAGCCGCTGCGGACCAGGCCCGTTTGCGGATCATAGGCGCTTTCCAGCGTCCGGACACTGGTTGTGCCGGTGGCGACGACCAAACGTCCTGACCGCTTTGCCGTGTTGATCGCATCAGCTACTTCCGGAGTTATCTCGTACCGTTCAAAATGCATGTGGTGGTCTTCCAGGTTTTCCGTACGTACCGGAAGGAACGTCCCAGGCCCGACGTGCAGTGTCACTTCCACGATGTCACATCCGCGTGCCTTTACGGCATTGAGGATCGCCTCGGTGAAGTGCAACCCCGCCGTCGGAGCGGCAACCGACCCTTCTTCCTTGGCGTACACCGTCTGATACCTGCTCTCATCGTTGAAGTCATCGTCCCGTTTGATGTACGGGGGAAGCGGTACGTGTCCGAGCTTCTCAAAAAACGACTCGTCCAGAGGTTGGGAAAACGAAACGGTACGGGTATCGTCCGGGTTTTCCTTGATGATCGTCCCTTCATATGAAATCGTCCCATCCGGGCTCTGGAACGTGTAGCGTTTTCCTAGATGCTGTCGCTTCGTTTTGGTGACCATCACCTGCCAGCTGTGATCCAGATTCTCCTCGAGGAACAGGAACTCCACCGTTCCTCCGGTTTCGCTTTCTGCGTAGACCCGTGCCTTGCGCACCTTGGAATTGTTGACGACCAACAGGGATCCCGGGGTGAGAAACGACGGGAAATCGGCCATCATGGCGTCTTGATATGCTCCTGTGGTACGATCCAGCACCAGAAGCCGGTCATCGCCGCGCCGGTCAGCCGGTGTCTGGGCGATCAACTCTGGCGGCAAATCAAAATAAAAGTCCTTGGTCAGCATGTGATTCCTCTTTGTTGGTTTCCTTCAGACCCAGTACGGCATACGCCTTCGACGTGACGACACGTCCCCGTGGGGTGCGTTGCAGGTATCCCTGCTGGATCAGATAGGGTTCGTAGAAGTCTTCCAGGTTGGTGCTGTCATTCTCGCCGATGGCGATGGCAAGCGTGTCCAACCCGACCGGACCTCCCCGATAGTTGTCAATGATGGTGTGCAGAATATTCCGGTCCTGCTCTTCCAGTCCGTTCCGGTCGATCCCCATTTTCTCCAGACCGATGCCGACGATCTTCTTGGTGATCGTCCCATCCCCCAGCACCACGGCGAAATCCCGAAGGCGCTTGAGAATCCGGTTTGCGATACGCGGCGTTCCCCGGCTGCAATGGGCAAGCTCCGCGACGGCGTCATCGTCGATCTTCACCGAAAGAATCTTCGCCGACCGGCTGATGATGGACGCAAGCTCGGCGTCATCATAGTAGGACAGATGGCAGTGGATGCCGAAACGTGAGATCAACGGGGAGGCGACGCCACCGGCTTTGGTTGTCGCTCCGATCAACGTGAACTTGGGGATGGGGATGCGCATGGTGCGTGCCGCCGGCCCCTGTCCGATGACCCAGTCGATCTCAAAATCCTCCATGGCGATGTACAACATCTCTTCGATTGCTGGTTTCAACCGATGGATTTCATCGATGAAGAACACGGAGTTCTCCGTCACATTGGTCAGGATGCCGGCAAGATCCTTCGGTTTGTCCAGTGCCGGCGCGCTGGTCATCCGGATCTCCGAACCCATCTCGTTGGCGATGATCGACGCAAGGGTTGTTTTCCCCAATCCCGGAGGACCGATCAGAAAGGTATGGTCGAGTGGCTCGTGCCGGCTTTTTGCCGCCTTGATGTATACGGAAAGATTTTCCTTGATCTGCGGTTGTCCTTGGAAATCCTTCAGCATCTTTGGCCGAAGGATATTCTCCTGCTTGTCATCCTCACGTTGAAACTCCGTGGAAACGACAGAATTCTGCTGCAGCACCTGCAGATCTTTGATGGAATCCTCAAATTCCGCCATGGCTTACCCCAGATTCCGGATGGCCCGCTGGAAGACGAACGTCTCCTGGTCGGCCAACGACAAGCCTTGAAGTGCCTGCCGGTTTTCCTCTACGATGCGGGTGACGGTATCCTCCACCCTCCTGCGGTCATATCCCATATCCATCAGGCCGTCCACCACTTCATTGAACGGGACGATTCGATTCTGGGAGGCGGCATGTTCCGATTCCTCTTCCAGCACCAGTTTGTTCCGAAGCTGGAGAATCATCTTCTGGGCGGTCTTGGGACCTACTCCCGGTACGTTGGAAAGAAACTTCACATCACTCTGGTCCAACGCCTTGGCAAGATTCTCCACCGTGATGCCGGAGAGGATTTTCAGCGCCTGTTTGGGACCGATGCCACCAACGCTCTGCAACTGGTTGAACGCTTCCCGTTCCCATTGGTCGGCAAACCCATACAACAACATGCTGTCTTCGTGGTGGGACAACACGGTGAGGATGCGGACATTCTCCCGATCTTTCCCGGCAAGAGAGCCCAACCGGGATGCGGTTTGTCCGCTGACGATCAAAGAATACTCCACATAGCCCGAGCGAATGACCACTTCCTGGTCATTGACGCTTACAATGTCTCCTGTGATTGCGTTGATCATTTCCTGTCCCTTTCCGCTTATAATCTGTATACTGGTCCAGTGTACCACAGCCTGCGCCCAACGCCTAGGGCTTTGGACGACCCATCTGGTCATCCGTGGCGACGAATGTGGCCAGACAGAGCGCGGCGGCCAAAGCGTCCGCGGCATGGTCCGGTTTGGGAATGGCGGGCAGTCCCAAGAGGATCCGCACCATCTGCTGCACCTGGTTCTTGTCGGCCGAACCCACACCGGTGATGGTCTGTTTGATCGTCATCGGACTGAACAGGCGGGCGGGAATCTGCTGCAGCGCCAGTTGATGGCACGCAGCGCCGATCACTTTCGCCACGGAAATGGCGCTGGAAATGTTCTTGGTGAAGAAAATATCCTCCATGCCACAGACATCAATCTTCTGGTCGATGACCAGCTGTCCGATGGCATTGGCGATGGTATGGATGCGCATCTGGTCGGCCATATCCGGCGTCGTCCTGATGACACCATACGAAACAGGCCGGCGATGCTGTCCATCCGTTTCGACAACACCCCAGCCTGTCTCTGCATATCCTGGATCAATTCCCAGAATTCTCATCGATCACTCTTCAGGATCCTCATAGTCATCAGGCAACTCAAGGTTGGTCGCCACGCTTTGCACATCATCCAGATCCTCAAGGCGTTCGACAATCTTCATCACCTTCTGCGCTTTTTCCTTGTCCAGGAGAATGGTTTGGTCAGCGATTTTCTCGATCTCACCGCTTTCCTGTTGGAAACCAGCTTTCTCCATCGCCGCCTGCACGGCAGGGAAATCCGCCGGAGACGTGGTCACCTCGATGACACCGTCATTGGTGACGACATCCTCGGCTCCCGCTTCCAACGCGGCTTCCATGATCTGGTCTTCGGTGTATTTGGACGCATCGTATTCCAGAATGCCTTTCGTCTTGAACAGATAGGAAACGGAACCGGTGGATCCCAACGAGCCACCGTTTTTGGTCAACGTGGAACGAACATCACTGGCGGTCCGGTTCTTGTTGTCCGTCAAGGCATCGATGATGATGGCAATTCCACCAGGAGCATATCCCTCGTAGGTAAGCTCAAAGAACTCCGTGTTCCCAAGCTCTCCGGATCCCTTCTTGATCGCCCGCTCGATGTTGTCTTTGGGCATGTTCTCCAGCCTCGCCTTCAGGATGGCGGTGCGGAGAGCCGCATTGGATTCAGGATCAGATCCGTTCTTCGCCGCGACGGAGATCTCTTTGATCAGCTTCGTGAACTTCTGGCCGCGCTTTGCATCAGCGATTCCTTTTTTGTGTTTGATGGTAGACCATTTGCTATGGCCGGACATGTTTGGACCTCTTTCTTAGGTAAAGATTCGTATTTCGTGAAAAAACTAGCAACTAAAGTAACGTAGCATAAGAAGGGAAAACCGGTCAAGGGGAAACAGGCCTACAACATCATCGCAAGGCGCAATATCACCTCATCCAGCACCATCATCCCTTGTTCTGACAATGAAAAAGCCTGATCGTTGTCATGAAACCACTCCAAAGGGAGAGCGCGGATCACGGAATGGAACATCCCGTCGAACGACTGATGGAACCGCGCTTCAAACCGCTGTTTGTCGATGCCCCAGATGGTGCGCAGGTTGGTCAGCAGGAACTCTTCCATCTCCTCCGCCCCAGTCAACTTCCTCTCTTTATATCCCGATCCCACCTTGCCATGGGCGAAGGCTGAAAGATTCTGCGTGTTGCTCACTTCAGTAAACCCTTGGGGGAGCTGGAGACGGGACGCCGCATGGCTGCCTAACCCCAGATACGGCTGCAGACGCCAATAGCGGAGATTGTGCTGGCAGAACGCCCCATCCCGGGCGAAGTTGGAAACCTCGTAATGTACAAACCCTTTCTCCTTCAGATGATTCCAGACGGCAAACAGCATGTCCGCCTGCAGGTGTCCGTCCGGCATCCGCATCTCCCCCGCCCTCACCCTTCGGGCAAGCGCGGTCTTTGGTTCCAGGGTAAGGCTGTAGACGGACAGATGATCAGGATCGGAGACGGCAAGCAGTTGGTCGATGTCATCCGTCGCATCGGCAATCGTCTCCGTCGGGATGCAGGTGATCAGATCAAAATTCACCTGGATGCCATAGGAAGCTTTCAAATTCATCAACCGCGCGATGCCACGCTCGTTCGTTTTCCTGTCACTGTTTCGCCCAAGCAAAGAAAGAAAGTCGGGACGCATGCTCTGGATCCCCATGCTGACCCTGCTGACAAGGCCTTCGGCGAACAGCGGTTCGTACCGCTCCTCCAACGACTCAGGATTCATCTCCACCGTCGTCTCCCTGCTGGGGCCCGCGGCTTTGAGAAGGGATGCGATCTCTTCCGAGGGAAGACAGAACGGATTCCCCCCTCCCAGGAAGATCGTATCAAACGGACCATACTTCTTGACGGATTCCTCAATCTCCCGTCGTAACCTTTCGATATAAGGCGTGTGGAGATCTTTCCATGTACCGTATTCCTCACTGTAGAAAGCGCAGTACGCGCACCAACGGGTGCAGAACGGAAGATGGAGGTACAGACTGGTCATTTGTTTCCGAGATACGAGATGCGGGAGAGCGGCCAGAAGCGGAACAGGACACGTCCGTTGACATTCTTCTGCCAGACCGGTCCGAAGTACCGTCCGTCCCTGCTGTTGTCACGGTTGTCGCCCAGCGGCAACACCTGGCCTTTCCCGACGTACAGCCCTTCCTGGTACACGGCGCTCGCCGAACGTGCTGCACTGTCACTGGGATCAAACAGCGTTTTTGTGCGGCTGCGGGCCGCTTCGAACTGATACATGTCTTCAGGATATCGGGTGTTCTGCAACGTGCCATAGGCGGAGGCGAGATAGCCGGGTGTCTGTTTCACCCCAAGTTCCTGGTAGGCGTACAACGCACCCCACGCCTTGATGCCTTCGTACTGTCCTTCATCAAGGGATCGGATCGGAGCCTCGGAAAGACCGTTTTCCTTTCGAAAGGAATTTTCCGTCTGGAACGTGGTGGATCCAGCTTTGCGGATCATCACGTTCCCTTCGTTGAAACGGATCACTTCTTCCGGGAAACCCACGGCGCGCTTGACCAGAAGGCGCTCCGCCACCGATCCATCCTCGTTGCGGTCGATGTTCACCAACGTGAACGTACCGCTGTAGATGAACTGGGAGAGCACATTGAAGAACACGCCCTTGTTTGGGTATTCCGGATTATAAAAGGTAATGATGTTGTCCCGATGGACCATCCGGTTTTTGGTGCCGATCTTCCTGCCGGCGGAATACAATTCCAACCCATAGCTGTTCTTCCCGACGAACACCCTGTCCCCGATCTCCAATGTGTGGACCATTGAGGGGGAAGGGATGACAAACAGCTGGAACAGATACTGGTTGATCAGAATCACCACCACGATGGCGAACAGCAACGCGTCCAACCAGGAAAGCAACTCACCGACAAACGTACGGGGCTTTTGATTGGCTTTCTGGTATGCCTTGCGCGCTTTGCGCAACGTGAGGTACGTTTCCGTCTTGGTCTGGATGACGAGCAGGAACTTGTTCATACATCGGAACGTAGCACAACCAGCCGCAGTTGACAAGCGTATGGGCAACAAGTACTTTAGAGTCACTATGAAGCACCCAGCTGAACTCCCTGAAGTCGACCCTGTCCATCTCAAACCATTTTTGGGAATGCAGCCGGGCCTGTATCTGTTGATCCTCTACCTTCTTCTCATCGCCGCGGTGCTCTTTGTGATCGGGTTCCTGCCGGGGGTTGTCCGCGGTGGGCGGTATGTCACGTTCCAAGGTACGCTCTCTGACAGCGGCGTGTACGTGGATGACATCTATCTCGGATCCACCGATTACCAGTATTTCATTGGCTCGGGAACGCATCAGATTACCGTGAGGAAAGCGGATATCGTAGTGACGCGCATCAACCTTTCCATCGACCATCCGGTGTTCTTCACCTGGCTGTTCCATCGCACCAGAAGGGTGGACCTTCCCATCACTGAAACGCTCAGCCAAGCGGAAAAACAAGCCATCATCCGTTTCGACCTTGAAGAAATCGCCCGGTACAGCGCCATCACGACGTTTGACAGCGTGACGGTCTACCCTCCCCTGTTCGCCAACCTCCAGACGGATGTGGAAGAATTGGGAATCGATCCCTCGGTCTATGGTCTGGCTGGCGCCTACATCACCAGCAATGAGATGTATCAGGACGCAAAGTCCGTCACCACGGATGACACGCTGTTCATCAAGGAACTCTCCGTGGCCGGCACGTTGTTTGGAGAAGAGGCGAGCAATGGAATGGCAGGAGAACCGGCGGTCCTCACCGAGACGGACCGCAAACGGGTTTCGCTGGATGCGGGGGACTTCACCATTGACGGCATCGCCTACCAATCCGCCACGTTCGTCATGGGCGGGGAAACAAAGGCTTCCTATCCCGATGTCAACCAGGCGGGTGTGACGCTGGATGTTCCTTCGTTCGCCATCGCGACGCTTCCCGTCTCCCAATGGCTATGGGCGCGATTCATACAGGACAACCCAACGTGGGCCAAGACCAATGTCAAGGAACTGTCGGAGCAAGGTTACGTGGATGAAAACTACCTGGCTTCCTTGACGTTAACCACTGCATTCTCCCCGACGGGAAGACCGGTGTACAACATCAGTTACTCCGCGGCGCAGGCGTTCTGCCAGTGGCTTTCCCTTCTGACCGGGAAAGAAGTGTTCCTTCCCAGTGAGGCACAGTGGAGCCTTGCGGCGCAAGGAGTTACCGATTACCGGCAGACATTGACGCTGGATGATGATGGCTCGACTACCCCCTCTTCCCTGCTTGGGGGCGTGTGGGAATTGACGGATACCCGCTACATTCCCCTTTCCCGTCTCTGTGGGTACACGGAAATCCACCAGCTTGCCGACCGCTGGAATATGGATGGGGATGTGATCGTCAAAGGCGGAAGTTATCTGAACAGTGGCATCACGGCATCCCAGGTCGGTGTCGTACGGCGTGAAGCGTGCGGAGACCAACTGGGAGTGCGCATCGCATGGACGGTGGACAATGGGAAAAATTGACAAAAACGAGTTCAAGTTCTTGCAGAAGAACAAGAAAGCATATTTCAACTATGAGATCGTGGAAGATCTGGAATGTGGCATTTCTTTGGAAGGAACCGAAGTGAAATCCATCCGGGAAGGACGGTTTTCGTTTGGTGACAGCTATATCACGGCGGATGAACACGGCCTGAAGTTGATCGGTTTCACCATCCAACCGTACACGCATGGGAACATCAACAACCATGAACCTACCAGAACCCGGAGGCTGCTTGCCCATAAGATGGAGATCAAGCACCTCAGACGCAAAGTGGATGAGCGTGGTTTCACGCTCGTTCCGCTGGAAGTCTACCTGAAAGGGAATTTGGTGAAAATGAAGATCGCCCTCTGCCGCGGCAAGAATGTCCGCGACAAGAAGGAAACGATCAAAGCCCGCGACATGGAGCGAGACACCCGTCGCGAGCTGAAACAACTGCAGTACTGATCAATCGCCGTACATCTTGTGGACCAGGAACCGTTTGACCTTCTTGGTGGAGGTCAGCGGAAGCGGTTCATAGGTAACCAACACCCGGGTGATCTTCTTGTACGACTGGAGATCCCGGTTCACTTCCTCGACGATATCCTCCATGTGCTTCTGGATCACCTTCTCCCACGAATCAGGATTGGCTTCCTTGGTTGCCTTGGTATACGCTGCGGATGGGTAGATGATGGCACGGATGCCTTCGCTCTTCGTCTCCTTGTCGATCAGATAACTGGTCACGCAGATGGTATCAATATCATCGTACAGCTGGAAATGATCCTCGATCTCCTCGGGGAAGACGTTCTTGCCGCCTTCGGTGACGATGATGTTCTTCGCCCGTCCGGTAAGGAACAGATAGGATTCGTCATCCTGGTGTCCGACGTCCCCGGTGTTCAGCCAGCCATCGTCAGAGAGCACTTCCTTGGTGGCTTCCTCGTTATGGTAGTACCCCTGCATGATGTTCGGTCCCTTGATGTAGATCAGGCCGTTTCCATCTGAATCAGGATCCACGATCTTCACCTCTTCCTGCAGGAACTTGGTTCCCACGGATGTTTCCTTGTAATGCCAGGGTGGATTGAGATGGGTGATGGGGCTTGCCTCGGTAAGTCCATATCCCTGAACAAAATCAATACCGAGCTGGTTGAAATGGCGCAAGGTGGAAGCAGGAAGCGGCCCTGCTCCGCAGATGCAGATCCGGTTGGTGTCCAACGAAAGTTTTGCAAGAAGTCCTTTGAACATTTTCTTTCCGATATTGACGCCAAACATCTTCTTCACCAAGCCGGAGAAACCCATCAAGAACCGCACCACACCGTAGACGACGATGCCTTTCTTCCGGATGCCAGAGAGCAACGCGCCAATCATTTTGTTGAACAGCATCGGCACACCAAGGAACATCGTCACCTTCCCCTCATGCAGTTCCTTCAGCATGATGCTGACGATGAGCCGTTTGCCGAACACGCAAGAAGCCCCCACCGACCAGGTCTCAAAGAAGACAGCAACCATGGTGTATGCGTGATGAATGGGAAGAATCGCGTAGAATACATCCGATTCATACAACGGCATGTAATACGTACAGATGAAGGTATCGGAGATCAGGTTGCGATGGCTCAGCATGACGCCCTTGGGAGTACCCGTCGTACCGCTGGTGAACAGGATGGCTGCGGTATCCGTCTCCACTGCCTTTTCACGAGGCAGATTCTCCTTCTCGATGCAATCAAATACATAGGGATGGTCAGGATCCCCTTTTTCCAAGGAGAACTTTCCTTTCAACCCTACCTTGCCATCCTTGTCGATGTCGTTGATCCGTTCCTTGTCGATGAACAGATAGGAAACTCCAGCGAACGCCATGAGCTTCTCCATCTCATCATCATGCAACGCATAATCCAGCGGCACGATGATCGCGCCACTATAGGCGATGCCAAGATAGGCGATGGCCCATTGCGGACTGTTTTTTCCGGAAACGGCGACTTTGTCACCTTTCTTAACTCCAAGCTTCACCAGGTAGTTGCCTATTGCGGTCACCAGTTCGTGCACTTGGGTGTAATCGTATTCCTCTTTTTCGGGAATGATGGACGTGAAGCATTTGTTGTGTGGAAACCTTTTGGTACTCAGGTCAAAAAGCTCTGGAATGGTCGGCCACTCCCCTTGGAAATCCGTTCCTCGGTATTGGTCCAACACTTTCCAAGGGTAGACATCCTTATATTTGTTTTTGGCCATATACTAGTTCTCCTCTTTCTCGCAAAACCTGTAAATAACTTCGTGGATTCAAGAAAATGATATGAATTTACTAGTCATAAAACGAACAGTATACCAGTTTGCCTAATTATGCAAGAAGTGGGTGTTTTCTTGTGGTTCGTCATTCCTATTGGCCAGCATAACTCGTCGGTATACATGATTGTTCCTTGCATCCATGAAAACCTGAACACCCCAATCTCCCACCATACAGAAACGGTCAGAGGCTCAAAGCATCCCTTGAAGGTGTCATTGGGGAAAGGGATAAAGTGAAGCATCCTCAACGAAAGAATGAGGAAGAATCAGTCTGGCACGTTTTCTCCTCTCCTGCCGATAGGAAGATAAGGTGCAAAAACCATCATGACGCAACGAACCTCTGATCGTTGCGTTCAGAATTGCCGTGTTGATGATTCCGGTCCATTTCATGAATCGGGTGATTTCAAAGCAAATGGCAGGCGTGGTACTCTTCAAGGAAGAAGGGTTGCTCAATACTCTTCGATCAAAATGATTCCCTCACAGGTCTGCATTTGTTCCAGAACCTGGGCATGGGTAAGATTCTTCTTGTATGAGATGGTAAGCAACACGGATTGGGTGGCTGCGGATTGGCTTGCGGTATCGAAGTCATCGATGCTGAACTGTTTTTCCTTACACATCTTCAAGAACGGAGTAAGGTCATTCATTGAGCGAAACAGAATGAATACATGGACTGTTTTCGCTTTCATGATGAACCGGTGTTCAAAGTGTTCCATTACCGTCATGCAGAAGAAGATTGCGGCACAGGTTATCAAAGCTCCATAAATGAATCCCGCCCCGATGGCCAGGCCAAGACATGCAGACGCCCAAAGTCCGGCAGCAGTCGTCAGTCCTTTGATCTGGCGATAGCCGGTGAACAGGATTGTCCCCGCACCGAGGAAACCGATGCCACTGACGACCTGCGCTCCGAGCCGGGTGATATCCGTCTGCCCTATTTCCGCCGCGATGTACTGGCTTGTCATGATGGTGAGCGCCGCCCCCAGAGAAACAAGCATGTACGTCCTCACTCCGGCGGGTCTCCGTTTCCGAGTGCGTTGCAAACCAAGAATTCCACTGCACACTAAGGCAAACAATACTTTGACAATGACCGTACCCGTGGTTAAGTGCGCCATATTCATTCCAAAAAACACATTCGGTACAGAAACTACCATCATAGGGCTTTCCCTCCTTCGTCACTGAAAGTGGCAGTAATCATACCAAATCTGAGAAAAATTACCAGACTCAGTAGGTCCAATTTCACAAGAAAAAAATCAGCAACAAATTGTGTATATTCTTAATACTATAGTGTTTGTGATATTATTACATGTATATACATTGATAATAATTAAATTTAGTAAATAATAGCATTCTTAGTTTGTAATAAGAAATATGAAGACAATACTTCAAGAAATTTTACTGCATATGTAAATATATACATTTTAACTATTCCTTGATAGTGTTATTTCTTTGTATAAAAAGTGTCTAAATTAATGCCATATTATAATTTTATATATATTATTAATAGTTATATATTAATATAAATTAATACATATCTATTTTTTCAATACTTGATATATTCTTCATATGCTATGTAAATACTATAATTATGCTTATCACAAATTTGTTTAAGTACTTACATTTACAATGTACGTATATTAAATCTCTTGATTCTTTATAATCGAGGTTATATTATGTTTATATAGAAAGAATTATTACGGTTATAACAATCAGATTTTTTTGGTCGAGAAATCCTCATATTTGCACATATGTTTGCACATATGAAGAAGAAAGTAAGGGAATGATGGGATGATCAAGAAACGGCCGTTCACACTGACACGGGTACACCATGGGGAAACATCATCGTGGTATGTACTCTTCCGCGACCCACAAACAGGGAAACGGATGAACAAGAAAAGCATTGAGGTGCTCCGGAAAGAAATGGGAGACCAAACGGTTGAGCCGCTTCTCCGTAAAGAAGACGCCGAAGCGCTTTGTGCGCGTTATCTGGAACGTTCGCTTCATACCGCACCGACACAACGAACGGTAGCGAGCTATATGATGGAATTCTATGATTGGGATACCAGTCCGTATATTGCGCGACGCCGTACGCTGGATCCCGAATCCATCTCAAGGGATTACATGGCGACACGAAAGAATCTGCTTCTCAACCACGCCATTCCTCTCTTCCCACCCACACTGACATTGGATCACCTAACGGTCGGCGTGTTGGAAGATCTGCAATATCATCTGGTGGCGTCTGGAAAACTTGCAAAGAATACGGTGAACATGATCATGCAGGCAGTGTTGTTCGCCCTGCGGGAAGCACAACGGCGAGGGGAGATTCCCCAACAAGTTTTGTTGTCCATCCAACCCCTGAAGGCGAAAGAACGAATCCGTGGGGTAATGACGGAAACGGAAACCCATGCGTATCTTCAGGCGGCGAAGAACATGCAGAACAAACGCATCTGGCTATCCGCCACCGTATCCCTCCTC
This sequence comes from Sphaerochaeta sp., assembly GCA_022482495.1. Classification (NCBI taxonomy): domain Bacteria; kingdom Pseudomonadati; phylum Spirochaetota; class Spirochaetia; order Spirochaetales; family Sphaerochaetaceae; genus Sphaerochaeta; species Sphaerochaeta sp. The sequence goes on from JAKVPA010000001.1 coordinate 116,383, forward strand.
ACGGGAATGCGCAGCGGTGAATTGCGTGCGCTGACTGCTCGGCAGATCGGCGACGGTTTCATCACCATCGACCGGGCGTATGCCGATCTCCAGGGGGAGAAACGCCCCAAGGGCAAAAAAACGCGTATCGTACCCTGCCCCCAGTTCCTCTGTGACCAGTTACGGGACTTTGCCCACACCAATCCGTATCGTTTCAAAGAAACATTGGTGTTTTGGAGTGCGAAGGGAGGTTCCTACGTATCTTCCCATTATTTCTGTGAAATCTTTCATCGAGCTTTGAGGGAAGCGCATATCCTGACCAAAGAAGAAATTTCTCAACGGAACATCACGTTCCACTCATTCCGCCATATGGCCAATACGCTGCTTCGGGGATCGGTGGATGAATACGTGCTCAGGATGACCATCGGGCACTCCAGCGAGCAGCTCTCTGATCTCTACACCCACCTCTCGCAGAAAGCGCTGGAGAACGTAGCGCTTGCGCAGAAGAACAACATCCTCCTCTTGGTGGAAACCTCAGATGCCGAGACTCCAAGCCAGGCAACGATTGAATCTTCCCCCATGTGCTCATCCACTTCAAAACAGGAAAGCACGTTCGCCTTGGGACAAAAGTTCTTCAAATCCTGGGCGATGTTCCCTCCATGGGTTCCATCGTGGGTGCAGAACGGAATGATGGTCTTCCCTGCGCAGGAAAACGTATCCAGAAACGTGGCGATCGGAGGTGCGAAGGTTCCATACCAATTGGGGGTCCCGATGAACAGCGTGTCATAGGTATTCCATGCAATGTCCATCGGTTTCAACGCCGGCATGGCGTTGTTCCTCAGGTCTTTTGCGGCTCCTTCCATCACGGTATCCTCGTGGGTCAGGTAGGGGGTGGCCGTCTCCAGCCGGACCACTGGCACCTGCGCCGCTTTTCCAATGAGGTTGGCAATATGTTCCGTCATCCCGGTGCGGGAATAGTACACTACGATCGCATGCATCTCTTTTCCTCAGAACCATAGTATAACGGTTCCTGCCTCTTTTTGCATTACGGTTGTTTGCACGATTCCCCATTCTCGCTACACTGTACCATCATGAAGCAGGTTGATTTTTCCCGAGGTTCCATTACCCAGAATGTCGCGCAGGTAGCTGTCCCAATGCTTGTCGCGGATCTTCTCAGCCTGCTGTACAACATCGTCGACCGGATCTACATCGGACGCATTCCCGGAGAAGGAACCATCGCGCTTGCCGGAGTCGGCCTCTGTTTCCCCATCATCACCTTGATCCTCGCGTTCACCAGCCTGTACGGTGTGGGTGGTGCACCCATCTGCGCATTCCATCGTGGCCAAGGAGACAAGGTTTCTGCAGAGCGGGTGATGAATACCTCGTTCGTCCTGCTTTGCACGACAGGAATCGTACTGATGGTGATCGCCTACCTGACCATGCGCCCCATGCTTTTTGCGTTCGGCGCCTCGGATGTCACCATCCAATATGCCATTCCGTACCTCCAGATTTACCTGTATGGCACCATTCCATCAATGATCGCATCGGGCATGAATCCGTTCATCAACGCCCAAGGATTCCCCGGCGTTGGGATGCTGACCATTTTCATCGGCGCGCTCGCCAACATCGTGCTCGACCCCCTGTTCATCTTCACCTTCGGCATGGGGGTCCGAGGAGCCGCCATCGCCACGGTGATCTCCCAATGTCTTTCCATGGTGATCGTCCTGGTGTTCCTTACCCGAGGAAAGGCGGAACTGCGTATCCTCCCTTCGGTATTCCGTCATATCCGGCAAAAGGATGTGGGAAACATTGTCGGCCTGGGATTTTCCAGTTTCATCATGAAGTTCACCAACAGTCTTGTGGCAATCGTCTGCAACATGATGCTTTCCTGGTATGGCGGCGACACCTACATATCCATCTACACCATCATCTCTTCGGTACGCCAGATCCTGGAGGTACCGGTAGGATCATTCACCGATGGTTCTTCCCCGGTGATCAGCTTCAACGATGGAGCGAAGCGGTATGACCGGGTCAAGGGAGCCATACGCATCGCAACACTCTGGGCGGTGGGCTACACCGCGGTGATCTGGCTTCTGATCTTCATCCGTCCCGGGATGTTCATCCGTATCTTCAGTTCTGACGACGCGCTGGTACAGGAAGCATCGGCTGCCATGCACCTGTATTTCTTCGCCTTCTTGTTCCAGTCACTGCAGTCCAGCGGACAGAATGTGTTCAAATCCTTGAACATGAAAAAGCAGGCCATCTTCTTTTCCTTGTTCCGGAAGGTGATCATGGTGGTGCCCCTGACGTTGATCCTCCCCCGCTTCCTTGGTTCCAACGGGGTATTCCTCGCCGAGCCGATCTCCAATCTGATCGGAGGTTCCGCCTGTTTCCTCACCATGTACCTGACCGTGTATCGGAAATTGGGGACTCAGATCTGAGCTTTCTTTTCCCGTTTTCCCAAAGCGAACATGCCGATCCCTTCCCCGATGAACGCTACAAGGGACACTGCGCCGACCACGGACAGCGCGACGTTGAACGAATACCGCTGGTACAACCAGCCACCTGCAATCACGCCGGTGATGCTTCCCAGCGCCAACACCGTCTCATGCACTCCTGCCCGTTTGGAACGATGCAGCGCGCCTGAAATACCATGGAACATCGACATCGTGTAGGCACAGGCGAACAACACGCCAATGGACAGGAAATACCAGGACAACGCGAATTTTCCCTGGAACAACGGAGCGATGAACGAAGTGACGGAAAGGGCCAGGGGAATCAAAATGATCATGGGTCGGTTGAACCTCCAGCGGTTGGTCCGCCCCAGCAACAGAAAGACGGCGCAGGTGGAGAACCCTCTGACCAACAGCAACGCACCGGTCACCTTCTCATTTACGGCCAGCACATCCTGGGCATACAGCGGGAAGGTGTTCCCCACCATGCAGACGGCAGCGTTGGCCAATGCCGCGTTGATCCAGCAGAAGAATCGTAACGGAGTGCTTTGGTCGGTTTTTCCTTCCTGTCGGTTCTGCACCGTCTCGCTCTGCGTCGCGCGGATGGAGGGGTTGACCGTCGCCATCACCAAAAGGAACAACGTGATGACCAGGTATACGATGATGGTGAACCACATCGCCGTGAAGGTGGAATGGGAAACCAACACGCCCCCGACATAGGAAGACAACCCGGCTCCGATGCTCCAGGAAAAGTTGAAGCTTCCTGTGGCCACACTCAACGCCCTGCCTTCCTTGCCACGGGAAAGCCACATCTCTACGGCAGGCCAAAGCAGGCTGTTGCACAATCCATAGATGAAAATGTACAGGTATGCGAGCCCAAGGCTGCGTGTCTGCAGGAAAAGGAACAGCAATACGCTCATTCCGACCAGCGAAATGCTGACACAATAACGGGGTTTCAGGGAACGGATGATCGGGGTGAAACACATGCATCCCAAAAAGTAGGAAAAGGTGCTGAGTGATACGGAGAACCCAATGGAAGAGGGAGAAAGACCGAACACTCTCCGATAATGATACACCAGGGCGAATCCCATGACTGAACCGGCTATGTTCAGCCAGAAACTCGCCACATCGAGCACGGCAAGCTGTACTCGATCACTGCGATCCAAGGTGTTGGCCATACCTGGTATGGTATAGCGGAAAATCACCTTGGACGCAACTACAAAACCACCTTACAAACGATGTCAGAAAAACCTCAGAATGCTGCGATGGCCTTTTCGTCCAACCGCTTGAGGATCTCCACCGCCAGTTTCACGCCATTGTGGAAATCTTCCATGGAAGAATACCCATAGTGGGTATGGGCATAGCGGACGGGAATGCCGATGACGATCACCGGGACGCCTCCGTTGGACAGATGGATCGCCGATCCATTGGTCGCTCCACCGCTGCGCACCGCAGCCTGGGTGGGAATGCCAAGTTCCTTGGCAAGGTCCAGCGCGTATTTTTCAAAGCGTGGGTTGGTGATCATCTTCGCGTCAATGTACCGAAGCATCGGACCTTTGCCCAGCGCTGTCTGCACCTGATATTCGGGCAACACCGTGTCATCGGCGGGACATCCTTCAAAACAGATGGCAATGGAAGGCTTGACCCGTTGGCAGGTCACCGCCGCGCCACGGCACCCTACTTCTTCCTGGGTGGCGAACGCTCCGGTGATATTGACCTTCAGGTCAGCACCTTCCAGCTCCCGCATCGTCTCGATGATGGAGGCGCAACCCATCCGGTTGTCAAACGCCTTGCCCATCAACACCTGGTGGATCGGGTCATAGCTTGTTGTGGCTTCCGGCACGATCGGGGCACCGGGATCAATCTTGAAATCATCCGTCACTTCACTGAGACTTTTCGCCCCGACATCGATGAACAACTGGGAGGGATCCAGCGGTGCCTTACGCTCCGCTTCCGTCATGAAGTGTGGCGGTTTGGAACCGACGAGACCTTGGATGTACACGCCTTCCCTGTTTTTGATCCGCACCAGATGGGCGGGAATGTTGGTCGCGACCCATCCGCCGATGGTGATGAACTCAAGCATGCCATCAGGCCGGATGCATTTGACCATGAAGCCGACTTCGTCGGTATGGGCGTCAAGCTGCACCATCGGGAGTCCTTTCTTGTTTCCCCGACGCTCGACGTAGACGTTCAGCATGGAATCGACGGAAACCTTGCCAAGACTGGCGGATTCCTGTTTCACCAACGCCACCACTTCATCCTCGAATCCGGAGATGCCGTTGGCGTCACACAACCGTTTGATCAATCCAATTTGTTCTTCTCTCTCCATATATCCTTCTTCTCACACATAATCACGATATTTTCCGCTGATGATCGCCGTCACCAGAATCATGCGCATGATGTCGGTGAACGAGTCGCTCTGGTAGCGTATGGTCCGTCCGGTGGGGCGTTCCACTGCGGGGATCATCGAGACGGCATCCGCCATCACCGTGGTCACCAGATCCATCTCAAGCGTCACCGGCGTGTTTGCCTTGACCAGCGGGAATTTCTTCTCCTGTTGACGGGCGATCATCTCCCGCACCGCCTTTCGGAACTTCGGCTCCAGATTCTCCGGGCTGTACATCTTGGCGGCAAACCGGCCGAGTCCTTCCTTGGTACGCACGTACACAGGTTTCAGAGCGGTATCCTGCAACTCCCGTTCCAGCACATCATCCCCACTGACAAACCCCAGTGGCACGCCAAACTGCGCTGCGTAGAAACAATTCAGTTCCACTTCCCCAACCGGCGTTCCGTTGATCCTCACGGCATACAGGCCGGAACTGCTGTACGAATGATCCATCACGCCAAACTTGCTGCCGATCATCGGATGATAACCGACCAGCATCAGCAGATCGTAGGACGAATCCAACGTGGCGAGCATGTAATCCTGCCGGGGATAGCCTTCCACCATGGTGATCCGCTTGTCGGTGAACACGCCGTAGGGAAGATTCTCCCCTCTGCTATGGGAATCACACAGCGTCACTTCCTCCAGATCCGGACAACATTGAAACAGCTCGTCCAGAATCCATCCCAACTCACGGATATACGCCTTGCCGGCGAAGGAAGGATCGGTTTCCATCTGTTTCCAACTGGTGACTCCGGACAGCCCTTCCGTATCAAGACTGATGAACACACGTTTCATCGCATACTCCTTAGGAAATATGGTTCTTGATGAACTGGTACCCATTCCCTTCTTCCTCAAGCACCTTTTCCAAATCCTGCATTTTCACCCCTTTCTGCTGTACCAGAAGCAGGTTCTTCAACACCTGTGCCACAGCGACGAATCCAACAAACGAATTGAGCGACAACACCGATTTCCGCCCGAAGAACACCACGTCATCACTCATCGGATACATCGGACAGGAGGGGGAGTCCGTAAACAGACACACTTTCGCCTTCTGTTGTTTCGCATAGTTGACGATCTGCCATCCCTCCGGAGAATACGAAGGAAGCGTCAGCAGCATCACATAATCCCTTTCTGTCAGTTGGTTCAACCTGACCATGTAATCAGAGACGGATCCTCCCAGGAACATCACGGGGCGTTTGGTCAGAGGGATCAATTGGCGGGAGAACAGATGCGCGACGTCGGCGCTTGCGCCAAATCCCGCGACAAACAACTTTTCCGCTTCTTTGATGTGTTTTACCACCTGACCCAACGTCTCCGCCTTGATCCGTTCCTGACAATCCTTGATGTTGGCGATTTCGTTTCCAAACAGTTCACTCACCTGCAGGGTGACAGGCAGCTCATCCAGTTTGGACAACGCAACCTGTTTTTCGTCGGCGCTCCGGCTTCTGATCTCCCGTGAGACGCATTCACGCATCTCCTTGTATCCGGAGAACCCCAGCATTTGGGAGAACCGGACCACCGTTGCGTTGCTCACCCCAAGGATCCGCCCCATCTCGTTGACGGAGACAAACCCCAGGTTGAACATGTTCTCCAACAAAAACAGAGCTATCTTCCGGTAGGTTGGGGACATCCCTTCCATTTTGCTTTTGATCGCTTCACTCACCGTCTCTGGCACAAGAACACTCCTTGAATTTTTCAAGAAACCGCACGACATAGTCAGCAACCGCCTGAAGCATCTCCCCTCCCCAGGAAGCAGCCGCCTCGGTGGGTGAATCCGGCCCCCACCATCCGTTATCCGTGGTGCGTGACACTCTGCGGGGTATTGTCACGTCCACACCCTCCAACCGCTGGGTATGCAATCCACTTGCGGAAAATCCCGGACCTATGGAAGTGATCGGATTGGGAGCGTCCAATTGGGATGCATCCACCCAGTCCGGGTTGATGGCCATCACCGCCGCCGTCTCCTCCGCTCCTCCATGTCCCCCTCCCCATTCCTTCTTGATCTGTCCCGCCATTTTCCACCAGTTCAGTTCGGCGAGCAACGCGCCTTTGTCATGCAACGCGTACCCGACCGTCTCGATGGCAGGACTGTTCCCCCCATGTCCGTTAAGGATAACGAATTTACGGGCACCATATCCATACAAACAGGAAGTGATCTTTTCAAGAAGTTGGGTAAGCAGATCAACCCCGAGGCTTACCGTCCCGGGGAAACCGACGAAATAATCACACGCACCGTACGGAAGTGTCGGTGCGACCAACACATCACTCTTTTGCTCCACCAGGGAAACCAAGTGGTCAGGCACCAGAAAATCCGTCCCAAGAGGGTTTTGTCTCCCATGGCACTCCACGCTTCCCAACGCGAACATCACCATATCATGGGTCTGGAAGTACGTTTGTACTGCCGGCCACGTCATCGTCGCCATTCTCATATGCCACTCCTTCCGGGAAAATGACAGGCAACCAGATGCCAACCCCGATCAACGAGAGGCGGAGCCTCCCGGGTGCAGATTTCCTGACAGAAAGGACAGCGTTGGCTGAACGCGCATCCTTTGGGGATATCCAACGGACTTGGCGGCTCTCCCTTGATGGTGTACACACGGTCCCGATTGAGCGGATCCATCACCGGCGCCGCCTTGATCAAAATGGAGGTATACGGATGCAGCGGATGGGCGAACACCTCCGATGTTCTTCCCAGCTCTACAATGCTTCCCAAGTACATCACCGCCACCCGGGTGGTGATGTAGTGGACCAGGTGCAGGTCGTGGGAGATGAACAGGATGGTGAGATCCAATTCTTTCTGCAGATGGGAGAGCAGGTTGATGATCTGGGCGCGGATGGAGACATCCAGCGCGGAGACCGGCTCATCCGCCAGCACCAGATCGGGCCGGGTGGCCAAGGCGCGGGCGATGCCTACCCGTTGCCGCTGTCCTCCGGAGAACTCTCCGGGATAGCGGTCGGCAGAGTCCATGCTCATGCCACAGAGTTCCAGGAGCCGAGCCACTTCCTCATGCACGTTCTCCTTGGGTACGATGTGATGGACGGACAACACTTCGGCAATCGTCTCGTACACCGTCATCCGGGGGTTGAGCGACGAATAGGGATCCTGGAAGATCATCTGCATGCTCTGTCGCTGCGTCCTGAGCTGTCTGCCCTTCAGATGGGTGATGTCCTTCCCTTTCAGCCAGACCGAACCGCTGGTCGGTTCGTACAAACGTATGATGCTCTTTGCCAGTGTGCTCTTCCCACATCCTGACTCACCGACCAACCCAAGGCTCTCCCCTTTGCGCACGGAAAGATTCACATCGTTGACCGCCTTGACATACCGCTTGGGTTTTCCGCTCAGGGAATCCATGATGGTCCGCTTTACGGGAAACCACATGCACAAGTCTTTGACTTCCATCAATGGTTTGTCAGGTTGCATCAGATGCCTCCTCAGGTACGGTGATGATTCCGGCAAATGAGGCCGTACGATCCAGGTGATGGCAACGCACCAGGTGTCCTTGGGATATTTCTTTCAGTTCCGGACGGCTCTGGGAGCAGGCACCGTCGGCGTACCGGCAACGTGGCGCGAACGGACAGCCGGCAGGAAGGTCCGCCAGGTTTGGGGGATTGCCTTGGATCACCTCAAGATCCGAGCCTACCTTGCGCTGATCGGGAACGGAACCCATCAGCGCATAGGTGTACGGATGACGGGGATGGGCGAACAACGTGACCACATCGGTCATCTCCACGATGATGCCAGCGTACATCACGGCAACTTTGTCACACATCTCGGCTACCACACCCAAGTCATGGGTGACGAGAATGATGCTCATGCCCAGTTCCTGCTTGAGATTTCCCAGCAGTTTGATCACCTGGTCCTGGATCGTCACATCCAGAGCGGTGGTCGGTTCATCAGCGATGAGCAGTTTCGGGCGGGAACAGAGGGCGATGGCGATCATGGCCCGCTGGCGCATACCGCCGGAGAACTGATGGACGTATCCGTTGATCCGCTCTTCCGGTGACGGAATACCGACCAGACGAAGCATCTTCAAGGATGCCTGGTACTTCTCTGCTTCCGTCATTGAGGTATGGCAGAATGCTTCCCGCATCTGTTTTCTGATGGATATGACCGGATTCAGGCTGGTCATCGGTTCCTGGAAGATGATGCTGATCTCCTTCCCCCGGATATTCCTCAGCTCCGTTTCAGGCATCGTGACGATGTCGTTGCCTTGGTAGAGAATCTGTCCTCCAACGATCTTCCCCGGTTTTTTGATCAACCGAAGGATGGCCCGGCAGGTTTGGCTCTTCCCGCATCCCGACTCCCCCACGATCCCCAAGGTCTCATGCCGGCCGATGAAAAAACTCACTCCGTCCACCGCCTTGACGGTTTCCCGTTTGGTGACAAACTGTACGCGAAGATCTTTTACTTCCAACAACGGTTCTTCCATGCTCATACCCTCTTCGTCCTGATCAGATCGGCGAAACTGTCACCAACCAGACTGAACCCGATGCCGGTGATGGCCATCACCAGGCCGGGGAAGAATGTGATCCACCAGCCATAACTGATGTAGGCTCTTCCTTCGTTCATGATGGCGCCCCATTCCGGAGTGGGAAGCTGGACGCCAAGCCCCAGGAAGCTCATGCTCGCGCCGGTCAGCATGCAGAGCACCACGTCACTGGTGGCGAAGACGATGGATGAGCTGATCACATTCGGCATGATGTGCCGGAGCAAGATCCGTTTGTCAGAGAACCCCGCGACTTTCGCAGCCTGGATGTATTCTGAGTTCTTCACCGTCAACGTGTCACCTCGTACCAGTTTGGCATAATCGACCCAACCGACAAACCACAGCGCGATGAATACGTTCTGGATGCCCGGGCCGAGGATTGTCATGATGGCGATGACCAAAATGGTGAAGGGGAACGCCATGAAAATATCAATGATGCGCATCAGGATGCTGTCCAGGACTCCACCATAATACCCGGCAACCAGTCCGATGATCGTGCCGGTAATCAGGGGGATCAACATGCCAAAAATCCCGATCTTCAGGTCAATTGCCGTGCCGTACACTACCCGTGAGAAGACGTCACGACCGTAGTTGTCCGTCCCGAACGGATGTTCCGCAGAGGGAGAAAGCATCCTCGCCTTGGTGTTCACCGCAAGGGGGTCGAACCGGGTGAACAACTGGGGGAAAAAGGCCACGAAAAACGCGAACGCGATGATCAGGATTCCGACGATCATCGAAGGGGCGACCAGCGCGGGAGGCAACGGACGATGTTTCATGTAGATTCGTTCTCGCATCTTTTCCCCCCTAAAACCGGACCCGAGGATCCAAAATGGAATACAGGATGTCGGTCAGCAGGTTGATGACCAGCACCAGGAACGCGAACAGGAAAACCAGCGCCTGCACGACAACGTAGTCCCTGCCGAAAATGGAGTCGACCATCAGCTTGCCGATGCCCGGCAACGCGTAGATCGTCTCCAGAATCACGCTGCCGCCCAACATATAGGCGACCCGCATGGAAAGGAGTGTCACCGTGGAGATCAACGTGTTCCGAAGGATGTGATGGTCACGAACCTCTTTCTCGCTGATGCCTTTGCTCCGGGCGAAATCCACGTAGTCCATCACGGAAATCTCCACGACGGAGTTGCGGATGTTCCGGATCAAGATGGCGCTGGTCGCGATGGCCTGGGTCAACGATGGGAGGATCAAACCACGGATATGGTCCCAGACCGTTGTCCCCCATCCCCCGGCGGGAAGCCAGCGGAGCTTCACGGAAAACAACAGCATCAACAGAAGCGCCACCCAGAACGAAGGCATGGCGATGGCGACCAAGGCGGAACCCCGCACCACATGGTCGCCCGGTTTGTCCTTGTGGATGCCGGCCAGATATCCCAGGGGGAAGCTGATCAACAGCGACAGGATGGTGCTCATCAGCGTCAGGGACAACGTCACCGGGATCCGTTCCTTCAGCATCTGGGCCACCGGACGCTGATAGGTCAGCGACGTTCCCAAGTCAAAGGTAAGAAGTCCTTTCAAATATTGGAAATACTGGGCGGTCAACGAGCGATTCAACCCCAGCTTCTCACGAAGCGCCGCAACAGCGGATTCCGTCGCTTTCTCCCCGAGCATCAACCGGGCAGGATCGCCTGGGATCAGATGGATCATGACGAAGATCAAAATGGTGGTGAGAAACAACACCGGTATGATCTGCAGGATTCGTTTGATGATGTAATTCAATTGATTCATATCCACCAGCTTTCCAAAGTCAAAAAACCAATGGCGGGATGCAGCCGCATCCCGCCAGAAACATTACTTCACGTACTTGACGACATTCTTGTACGACACGACGGAGAACGGACTGACATACAGTCCTTCCACATTCTTGTCATACGCGTAGGCAAACCCGTTGCGGAACAGCGGAATGACATTGGCGTTGTCAGCGACCCGTTGTTGGATCTCATGATACATCGCGATACGCTTTGTCTCATCCAGCTCACGGCTTGCGGCGACGTTCAGCGCGTCCAGCTCCTCATCCTTCAGACCGGTGTACCAGGCGTTGCTCTGGTCGTAATCCACCGTCCAACCGGTGAGGCCCGAGGGATCGGTGATGTCATCAACCCACTGCAGGATCGTCGCCTGATGGGACAGGCTGCTGTACTTGGCAGAGATAGAGGCTCGCTCCAGCTCTTCGATGGTCACATCAAATCCCGCTTTGTCCAGCTGGCTCTTCAGAAGCGTCGCGATCTGCTCGTAGATGGCCGAGCCGGAACGGATGCTGATGGTGAACGGAACCGGCGAGGTGTAACCGGCATCGGCGAGCAGTTTCTTGCTCACTTCCGGTTCATACGCGGCAACCTTCAGATCTCCGTTGAACCACTTCCCTTCCGCTTCGGATACCAACGCGGCGACCGGAGCACCAAATTCTCCGGCGACAAGGTCGGAAATCTCCTGTTTGTCGATGCCATGGACCAGCGCCTGGCGGACACGGATGTCGTCAAACGGAGCCTTGGTGGTATTCAGGATCAGATAGCGGATCTGCGTGGAGGGGAACACCTGGATGGTGATGTTCTTCTCGTTCTTCATCGGCTGTACCAGGGTAAACGGCACGTCTCCGCACACATCCACCTGTCCGGCCTGCAGCTGCATCATCCGGGTGTTGTCATCACTGATGATCTGGAACTTCAGCTGTTTTGTCTTGGGATATCCCGCCTGTCGATAGTACGGGTTGGCTTCCAGAAGGATGTAGTTCTCTTTCTTCCATTCTTTCAGCATGTACGGACCGGTACCAAGCGGATTGTTCAGATAGGCATCCTCGCCCAGCGCGTCGTAATGCGCTTTGGATCCGACCACCATGTTGAAGCAGGCAAGGTCGGCCAAGAACGGGGCCCACGGATACTTCAGCGTGATGACCACCTGGCTGTCCGTCGCCTTGACGGTGTCGATGGCCTCGGCGATGAAGCGATAGGCGCTGGTTTCCAGATCCCGTGCGCGAAGCAGGGACCATTCCCAATCCGCACCAGTGACCGGCGTTCCGTCAGAGAATTTCACCCCTGGCACCAGATTGAACGTATAGGTCAATCCGTCGTCACTGATCGTCCAGTCAGACGCGAGGCACGGAATGATCGAGGTACCGTCATCACTGACCGTCACCAACCCTTCGTAGATCTGTTGGGTGACGTTCACTTCCGCGCCACCGACACTTGGGGCGTTGGGATCCAGATACGCAGCGTCGTTGAGACGTCCGACCACCAGGATGTCGGAAATCTTCGGGCTTCCCGAAGCCGCAGACGTGGCCTTCTTCTCCGACGCACCTTGGGCGAACCCAACGGTAGCCAGTGAGAGAAGCAAAACCAACACCAACGATGTTTTCTTCATACCACATTCTCCTCATTCTGCCGTTTCCCGGCAAGATTGCACGTTCTGTTCCTTCCCTACAAAACAGTCCTGTAAAAAACTTTTCCTTACTATGTAACTCTTCTCAACTTTTTTTACAATACTTTCTTGTAATATTTATGCAAAAAGTTGTATACATATCGAAGAGGCATACATGAATATTCAAGATCTCTCTGCATCATACAAAGGATTTCTCAGCCAATCCCAAACGGAACGGCTCTGCGTTCGTACCATTATCGCCGCTCTGGAAAAGAACGGTTTCTCGCTGATGAACCGCTCTTCTTCCCTTTCGGATGGCGACAAGGTATATGAGGTGATCAAAGGCAAGACGGTCTTCGCCGCCATTGTCGGGAAGGAACCGGACAAGATCCGTCTGGTGGGAAGCCACATCGATTCCCCCAAACTGGATCTGAAAGCCAACCCGTTGTATGGGAAAGGAAACCTTCTGATGCTTTCCCTGCACGACTACGGGTGGATCAAACCGTACCAGTGGGTCAACACGCCCCTTGGGCTGTACGGGCTTGTCATTTTGAAGGACGGAACCGAGCTTCCTGTGGATCTGAAGGACACGGCGTTCTCCATCGCCGACATTCCACCGCACATCAGCAGGGACCAACTGAAACAGCCGATGTCCGAAGGATTCGCCGTCTCCCAGCTGAATGCCATTGGCGGTTGTCTGGATGGTTCGGACAGCCAGTCTTCGGTGGAAGAAAAAGTGTATGGTCTTCTCAAGGAGGCGTATGGCATCGAAAAGGAAGACTTCGCCGTCGCCGATCTCTGCCTGCTTCCCAAGAACGAACCGATGGATGTCGGCTTCGACCACGCATTGATCGGAGCCTACGGTCAGGATGACCGGATCTGCGCGTTCACTTCCCTCTCCGCATTGCTCGCGACAAGCGAACCACGGCATACCGCCCTCTCCTGGTTCGTGGACAAGGAAGAAGTGGCGTCCACCGGTGACACGTCAGCGCAGAGCTTTGCGCTCCGCAACTTCCTCAGGCGCTACAGCGCGTTGTTCACCGAGCAGAAATTCCAGGCGGACGACCTACTGGAGAACGCCCAGGCGATCTCCGCAGACGTCACCACCGCCTTTGATCCCAACTTCCCGGAGAAGTTTGACGAGACCAACCACGCTGACCTTGGCAAAGGCGTCGTGGTGGAAAAGAACGGAGCGGCGGGATCAGGAAAATTCCGGGCCAACGAGGCCAGAGCGGAATACGCCCATGTGATCCGGACACTGCTCGACCAAAACCACATCGCATGGCAGACCGGGGCGCTTGCCAAACTGGGTGTCGGTGGCGGCGGTACGATCTCTCCGTTCCTCTCACGGTACGGACTTGACTGCATCGACGCCGGACCGGCGCTCCTCGGCATGCACTCACCGTTCGAACTCAGCTCGAAGTTCGACCTGATGAGCACCACCGGATTGTATCAGGCTTTCTTCGCATCCTGACGGACGATTTCCTTGGCGATGTTGGCAGCCAGCACCGCGTTGTTCAGCACCAGCGTGATGTTGGCTTCCAGGCTTGCGCCTCCGGTAAGTTTCTGGATCGTCTCAAGCAGGTACGGAGTGGTCTCTTTTCCTTTGATGCCCTGCCGTTTCATCTCGGCGATGGCCAGGTCGATCTCCTTGGAAATATATGCAGGATCCATGCTGGCTTCTTCGGGGATCGGGTTGGTCACCAAAAGGCCACGCTCCGGGTCGATCATCCGTTTGGCACGCCAGATGGAGGCGATGTCCACCGCGGTATCGGAACGGAGCGTCACCTTCAGCCCGCTCTGCCGGGTATAGAAGGCAGGCAGTTCCTCCGTTTGATAGCCGATGACGGCCACCCCTTTGGTTTCCAGATATTCCATTGTCCGGGGGAGATCAAGGATCGCCTTGGCTCCGGCGCAGACAACCATCACCGGGGTGCGGGACAGTTCCTCAAGATCGGCGGAGATGTCCATCGTTTCCGCCACGCCTCTGTGCACCCCTCCGATCCCTCCGGTGGCGAACACCTGGATGCCGGCGAGGTGCGCGATGGCCATCGTCGCCGCGACGGTGGTTGCGCCATCTTCTTTCCGAGCGCACAGGTACGGGATGTCCCGTCTGCTCGCCTTGGTGATGGCGGTCCCCTTCTTCCCAAAGTATTCCAGTTCATCCGCCGAAAGTCCGACGTTGAGTTTTCCACCGATGATTGCGATGGTCGCGGGAACCGCGCCTTCCTTCCGGATGGTCGCTTCCACCCGCTTCGCCGTCTCCACGTTCTTCGGATACGGCATGCCATGGCTGATGATGGTGCTTTCCAGCGCCACCACCGGCTTGTTGGTGGCCAACGCATCTTTCACTTCTTCGGTAATCTTCAGATACTCGTTCATATCATTGCTCCTTCCCAATAGGTTGTATGTGCATCCAACACGTCGATCAAGGCATTCCGATCCAAATGAGGATTGACCGTCTCTTCGCACGCTGCCGTGATCGAAGAAGCGCCCAACGCCGACGCAAGGGCATACCGCACCGAATCGATTCCTTTCTCCATCAGACCGAAACAGAATCCGGCGACAAATGCGTCCCCGCATCCCGTGGTGTCCACCACGTCGTTTCCCATTATCACGGGCAAGCGGATGAATCGTTTGGAATCCGCATAACACGCGCCATCCTCGCCCAACGACACCACGACGCTTTTCATGCCTAAGGCAAGCAATGCGGTGCAGGCTTTGTTCAAGTTCTCCGGGCTGTCGATGGAAACATGGGAAAGCATTTCCGCTTCCAGACGATTTGGCTTGAACACCGATATCCGGTCCCACATCCCCTCCAGCCGTCCCATTTTGATCGTCGATACAGGATCGACGACCAACCGGTCGCAGATGCCACCCACATACCGAAGGGTTTCCGGTTGGAGATTCGCCTCCGACACCACCAGGGACGCATCACGCACCAGGCGCTCGCACGGAGCAAGAGACTGGGGCGTAAGCAACGTAGTGGCCTGCATGTCATTGACGGCAAGCTCCATGTTTCCGTCCGGACCACAGAGGTAGACGTACCGTCCGGTGGAGGCGCCATGAAACGGAGGCAACACCATGTGAAGTCCGCATTGGTCCGCTTCCGTGAGGACAGCCCGCCCCGCGTCATCATCACCGACAGCCGTAATGAAGAACACGGAAAGCCCCAGTTTCGCCATGTTCAGCGCGATGTTGTGCCCGACTCCGCCGAGGGTTGCCCAGACGGTTCCGGGATTTGAGTCTCGGCACACCAATGGCTTCGTGCTTTTTCCGCAGATATCCTGATTGGTCCCACCGACCACAACGACGTATGGATCCATAGGTAAAGTGTACCCGGTTTGCTTGTTCTTTCCAATGGGGTTCATGAAAAAACAAGGCCCTTCCCCACAGGAGAAAGGCCTTGCAAACAAAGAGAGAGGAAACGATCAGATGACGGTGATCCGTCCCTGCGGATCCTTGTACGCGTCACCGACTTTTCCGCCCAGCGAATCCACCACGTAGGTGATCAACACCTGGTAGTCAAGCATGCCTTCGTTGATCAACAGCTTGTTGTCCTTGAACATCGTGTAGCCGTCACCGGCGTCTTTGATCAAATAGTTGTGCGACGCCAGCTTGTACGTCTTCTCCGGATCGATGGGCTCCCACGCATCACCGTTCAGGACCATCACGTCCTTGACCCTGCGCGCCCCTTCCACACCGACGAACATCCCGTTGCCGTCAAGTTTGACGGAAGAAGGAACCGACGTATCAATGGTGTACTTCAAGCCGGATACCTGGAGGAATCCTCCCACTTCACCGAGGGATTTCTCACCGTCTTCCGCCTTGATCTGCGTGGCACGGCTTCCCAGTTCCAACGCGTCAAGGATCTCCGAGCCTTTCGCTTCCACCATGGTCAGCGTATTGCCGTACGGATGCACTTTGATCAACGAACCATAGGTGATGTCCCCGGCGGAAATCTTCGCCCGAATGCCACCACCGTTGACGAACGCGATATCGGCGTTCGCCACCTTGCGGTAGGCGTCGGCGCACAAGTCACCAAGGTTGGTCTCGCGGTTGCGCACCAAGCGAAGCCCGTTGGCGCCGGCGATGTTCAGATCGACATCGGTGAACCCGATCACCTGGCTCAACGCCGCTTCGTACTTGCCCTTGATCTCCTTGACGAACGCGGCCATCTCGGGATCCTTGTCCGGATACTCGCCGATCAACGAGGTGGTGATGTCCCCGCCGCTGGTGATGACCAGTTTCCCGATGTTGTTCAGCTTCGTCCCGGTGGAGGAAAGCAGCACGTTGCCGCCATCCTTGTTCTTGTACACGTCACACGGGATCACCGAATGGGAATGACCGTCCAGCACCACGTCGATGCCGCTGGTGTGCTGGATCAGATCGATGGACCGGAACGGCGCGGAGGATTCGTCGATGCCCAGGTGGGCCAGCAAGATGACATAGTCAACGCCCTGGCTGCGCACCTCGTCGACGTTCTTCTGCACCACGGCATAGAACTGCTCGGGATCCGCGCCAGAGAAGTTGAAGACAAACTTTCCATCTTCCTGGAAATAGGTGGGCGTGGACTTGGCGATGCTCTCCGGCGTGGAAACGCCGATGAACGCCACCTTCTTGTCGCCATACGTCTCAATCGCGTAGGGTTTCACTTTGGCAAGCGGATTGGGCTTTGTTCCCGTATAGGCGATGTTGCACGCAAGGTACTGGATGTCAGCCATGTCGATCAACTGGGAAAGCCGATCCATACCGTAGTCGAACTCATGGTTGCCGATGGCGCCGAACGCGTAGCCGGCCTTGTTCATGATTTCGACGGGATACTCGCCTTTTGAGACCGAGCCCATCTCCTCTCCCTGGATGGCGTCACCGGCATCCACCAGAACGACATATGGGGTTTTCTGCAACTCCGCATTCTTCACCGCCACCAAGCCTTCATAGCCGAGGTCTTCACTCACCCCGCAGTGGACGTCATTGGTGTACAGCACCACCAGATCTTTGCCCGGTTCATAGTTGCCCTGGGCAAACAGCGCCGTGATCGTCAGGAATACGACCAACAACACACCAAGCACTCTTCGTCGTTTCATACACACCTCCCTGTGTGATTCTGAACTCAGTGTATCACACCTGGAAATTCCATGTGAGAAAACGATATGGGAAAGGCAAGAACGTTCTGTATATGGAAAATATCAAAACGACCCTCCCGGAATCCGGAAGGGTCGTTCTGTAGGGGGGTATGGAGGTGCGGGGATTCGGACCCCGGTCCAAACGTGCCACCCAATGGCGTCTACATGCTTAGCTGTCGGTTTGATGTTCAGACATCCTTATGCCCGGCGGCACGCGTCCGGACGTCCTATCCTGCTTGATTGTCCCCAAAGGCCACAGGCGTTCCTCCAGGTAAGCTCCTGTTTTTACAAGTATCCGGCGCTTATGAGCTGCAGCAACCGGGCCTGCTTGTCACCGTGCTGTTACGCAGCGAGGGCAAGTACTGCTTCGTCGGAGACGAACTCGTCTTCTTTCTTGGCAGATAATGTTTTTGCTAGTTTCAAGAGTTGGCGCTCTGCATGCGGTCACTGGCCTGATCTACCGCCTGTCGAAACCAATACACCCCCGATCACTCGAGGCACTGTCAATATACCCAAAAACACCAATACCGTCAATCGAGGTCCAGTTTCCTCGTCGGTTGCTTCTGCAGCCACGTAGAGAGTTCGGTGAACACCTGCTCAAGATCGTTGAACCGAAGGTCAGCGGCGCCATCCTGGGCCGTCGGCTGGGCGTTGACGATCACAAGGGGAGCTCCCTGGCGTGTGGCGTAGTACGGAAACGACGCGGCAGGCTGGACCGTCAAAGAAGAACCAAGCACAAGGCACAGGTCGGTATGGGTGAACTCCTCGTACGCTTTCTCCAGCACGAAGCTGTCCAACGATTCCCCGTAGAACACGATGTCCGGTTTGATCACCGCATGGCAACGGTCACAGTGGGGCACTTCCCCTTTCAGCACCTTGTCGGCGATCTCACGGTATCCGTACGCCTGCCCGCAGTTGGTGCAGTGATGATGGGCGATGGAACCATGGACGTCGTAGACGTTCTTGCTCCCGGCCCGTTCATGGAGCATGTCGATGTTCTGGGTGAACAACGCCCGGAGATATCCTTTCTGTTCCATGGCGGCAAGCGTCGTATGGACGATGGTCGGTTGGTACTGGTCAACCTTGTACCACACGTCCTTGGCCCATTGGTAGAAGATATCAGGACGGCGGAAGAAGAAATCAATGGAAATAATGTCTTCCACGTCCATTCCATGCCACGGGTCGGTATACACGCCGTGGGCACCGCGGAAATCCGGTATGCCCGACAAGGTGGAGACTCCCGCTCCGGTGAAAGCGCACAGTCTTCGGGCGCCGGCTATCATGCTCTCCAGCTTCTCGATCTTCGGACGAAACAGATCTTCCTGTTCACGAAACTCACCCATTTTGCACCTCTTCTCCGGTAAACGTATTTCCCTTCAGTCCGGACAACCGTACCGTCAGCAACGTACCGACCGGCGCTCTCGTCGGGACAACCACCATCTCGTTATGCTCACTGTGGCAGAGCATCATCCCCTGGTCCTGTTTGCTCACCTGCCCCACCAACACTTCGGCGACGGAGCCGACGCGCTTCTTTTTCTCTTCCCGGACGATCTCCGTCTGGAAAGCGATCAACTCGGAAAGCCGTCGCCCTTTGGTCTCTTCATCAATCTTCCCGTCCATGCTCACGGCCCGGGTCCCTTCCCGTTCATTATAGTAGTACATGAAAGGTTCGGTAGCGCGCATCTGGGAGAGGACCCCCAAGGTTTCGTGGAAATCCTCCTCCGTTTCCTGGGGGAAACCGACCATCACATCCACGGCGAACGTGACGCCGGGAATGAAAGAGCGCATCTTCCCAATCAAATCAAGGAATTGTTCCTTGGTGTAGTGCCGGTTCATCAGGCGAAGCACCTTGGAAGAACCACTCTGCAACGGAATATGGATGTGCTTGGCCACCTTGGGTTCCGTGGCGATCACTTGAATCAATTCGTCGGAGAAATCCTTGGGATGGGGACTGTCGAAGCGGATCCACCGGATGGCATGACACTCCCGGGCGATCATCCCAAGCAGTTGGGGGAACCGCACATCCCCATCCACATAGCTGTTGACGTTCTGTCCCAGCAGCGTGATCTCCCGAACTCCCTTTCCGTCCAAAAAACGGATCTCCTCAAGAATCTCTTCCACCGGACGGGATACTTCCCGGCCCCGTACGTACGGTACGATGCAGTACGTGCAGAAGTTGTTGCATCCGTTCATGATGGGAACGAAACTGGAGATTTCCCCTTCCTGGTAGGACAGCAGATCAAAATGATACGTTTCGCTGTGTTCCAACTCCCCGCCGGTGGCGATATCGACGATCCGTCCTTTGTCGTTGACCGGGACGACGTAATCCACCTGGGGGCATTCCTTCTTCAGTTCATCCAAAAGCCGTTGGGCCATGCATCCCGTCACCACGATCTTCAGGTTCCGGTTCTGTTTCTTCACATGCTCAAAATAACCAAGGCGGCCATAAATCCGATCCTCGGCACTCTTTCGTACCGAGCAGGTGTTGATGATGGCGATGTCGGCATCTTCCAAGCCATCGGCTGGGGAAAGACCCGCCGCTTCCAGACGGGTCTGGATGGCGTTGCTCTCCGCCATGTTCATCTGGCAACCGTAGGATTCCAGCCAAAATCGTCGCATCATGACAGGGCCGCCTGCAGCGTGTTGTGCATCAGCATGGCGATGGTCATCACCCCAACGCCACCGGGAACCGGTGTGATGGCCTGGCATTTCGGCGCCACGGCGTCGAAATCCACGTCCCCGACCACCCGGTATCCTTTCCTTGCCAGAGGATCGTCAACCCGGTTGATGCCGATGTCAAACACCACCGCTCCGTCTTTGACCATATCCGGAGTGACGAATCCCGCTTTTCCCACGGCCACCATCAGAATGTCGGCGGTACGCGTCAAAGAAGGAAGATCCTGGGTACGGGAATGGCAGACCGTCACCGTAGCGTCCCGTCCTTTCTGGATCAACAGGGATGCCAGGGGTTTTCCGACGATGTTGCTCCGTCCGATGATCACCACATGTTTGCCTTGGGTGGGAATATGATAATAGTCCAGCATTTCCAATACGCCATACGGCGTGCAGCTGATCAACGACGGTATGCCGATCAACGTACGGCCGACGTTGACCGGATGGAATCCGTCCACGTCCTTTTCAGGATCGATGGCTTCAATGACCTTGTTTTCATCCAATCCACGGGGCAACGGACTCTGCACCAGAATACCATCGACGGCATCATTGTGGTTCAGCGTTTCCACCAGACGAAGGAGTTCCTCCATCGTGGTGGTGGGAGGAAGATGGTAGTCCAGATGTCCGAAGCCCAGTTTCTCGCACATCTTCCGTTTGCTCGCCACATACGTTTCGCTGGCAGGATCATCACCGACAAGAATGACGGCCAGCGTGGGCATCAGGCCGGGATGTTCGGCCAATCCCCGCTTGATCTCTTCATAGACATGTTCGGCTACTTCTTTCCCGGTGAGCAACTGCATCTGGCTTCTCCTGTCCTTCACATACACTATCCCAAATACACCGTCACACGCAAGCAAACAGTTGTCATTTCCCCGGTTAATGAGTAATGTTAAGAGCATCTGGGCATATGAGGTATCCTGTGAAAAAGAAACTGCTCGCCATCACTCTCGCCTGTCTCTTCATCCCCTCCTCGCTGTTCGCCGAAGCGAAGGAATACAAGACGGGAAGCATGATCTTCTCCTTCAAAGGAGGAACGACACTTCCGACGTTCATCTATTTCCCAACGAATCCGCCAATGAATTCCAATGGTATTATGGTATGGGAAGCGGTGATCAAGCGACCAAATTGTTTGCCGGTGGTGATTTTGGGTTGAGTTTCGAAGGGTTCACCACTTCTTCCCTCTCTCTTGGTGGAGAGCTTGGATACAATTTCAATTATACCATCGGCGAGGTTCTGTTCTCTGTTGTTCCGTTGACCTTCAAGGTCACCTACTATCCCATCCAAGGCAAATTTGACCTTCCCCTCTCGTTGGGAGCAGGCATCAGTTATATGAAATTCGGTGAGGACCAGTCCTTGATGACGCTGTTCTTCAATGTCGATGTCGGGTTCGTCTACTACATTACGGAGAACTGGGGCATCGGCATTCACTCAGGATTCTGGTTGATCCCGGAATTGAACTACAAGAAAGAAGACAGAGATTACAACGCACTGTTGGGAATGGTTCCCATCGTCCTTTCTGTCTCATACCGGATAGGAGGAGAAAGATGAAAAAGTACCTATTTCCCATGATATTTCTTCTCGCAGCCTCTCTGTTCACTGCATGTGATGGTCGTATTTTGACGGATGTCGCCAACTCCACAGAAAAGGTTGACAAGGTATACCGGAACATCATTGGTGTCGTGAATAACTCTGTATATTACCAACTCAACTCAGGAATCTACCGCAATGTAAGTGGTGGAGGAAGTGAAGAGCAACTGGTTGCAAACTCCCAGAATAATATTGTCCAGGGAAGCGCTCTTATAGGTGATTCCACCAAGTACATCATGTATATTACAAACAATCCGGATGATCTTCAGAATGGCATCGTTCATTTTATAGGACTTTCGGAAGAAACGGTAACCCAACAACAAATTACTGATTTTTCTTCTGATACAACACCACGAGAAATCATTGCGTTATATAATAACGGCTCTCTTCTTGTGAGATCGAAAAAAGATGATAATACGAATACGTTTACCATCTATTATTCCTGTTCATACAACGGATCGTCATTTACATTTAAATCGGTAAGCATTGATCTCTCTTCGTCTTATGGTGTGGATAATCTCTACACTCCAACCGCAGAGGCAGATCCTACATACGGCATTTTATCTTTCGCAAATACGTATGACAGTAACGGCAGTACCGATTATGCGTATTCGTATTATCTTATTGACTTTAAAACCGGTACCGCAACCCTGATCAGAGGAGATCTGACTTCATACCAACTTGCTGGTTTTACGATTGGCCATGCAGATGCAGATGCAGCTAAAACTTTGTATGCAATTACAACGGGTGGAAGACTCTATACTGCGCAAACTTCTGATACACCAACGTTCACGTATTGTAATTCACTTGGTTATTCGTATGAACCAAACGCCGCATTCATGTATCACATTTACGCAAACAATACCAACTATCTTATTACCAAACGTTCTACGAAAAATTCAGCCCTCGTCGTATATTCCTTTGAGGATGGAGTAGCCAGTTTCTCTTCTACGACGGTCAGGTATGGATATGCTCAAAATATATCAAAGGATTTGATAACCTCCGCCTATAAAACCAGTACAAGTAGTAGTAGAAAAAGCAAACTGCTTGTCGCGACCAATGAATCCGGTATGGTAGATATCACGATCAACCATGATAGTGTGACTTCCATTACCACCGGAAACGGGTCAACTTCTGACTTTGAGGAATACATTTTTTAGGAGCCTGTAGGCTGAACGACAGTAGCTTCAGGTTTCTTGTTGGATGGATTCAGGGAGTTTGCACACATCCACCCACCCTTTTGCCTTGCTGGTTTCCTCAAGCTGGGCAATGGTGAGTTCAATACAGGAATCACTACTTCCGCATGCAGGATACACGGTGGAGAATCGTTTAAGAGATGCGTCCAGCCAGACTTCGACCGGATGATGATCCAGGTCAAACGGACAAACCCCACCAGGATGATGGCCGGTAAGTCGTTCACAGGTTTCATTATCCAGCATTCGGGCCTTGAGGCCAAACTGCCGTTTGAACGGACCGTTGGATATCTTCACGTCCCCGGCGGCGACGATCATGATGACGGTTTCTTCGCTGGGACCGTGGAACGCCATCGTCTTGGCGATTCTTCCGGGTACCACACCAAGGGCTTGTGCCGCTTCCTCCACCGTTGCCGTGGTCTGTCGTTCCACCATCACCTTGTCTGCAAGGCCATAGGTGGCAAGATACGCTTTTCACTGATTCCAAAGACATGATTTCCCTTCCCTAAAAAAGAAGCCCCATATCGGGGCCTTGATCACGTATCTCCACGAACTTCGTGGAGGATTGCCCGGACTTCCGGGTCGCTGTAGTGGGTATCGATCTCCTCCTTGGTCAGTCCGATGAATTCATGACAGTTGTAATGGATCCAACGATCTTCTTCAGGAGAGTTGATGATATGTTTTCTGCAGTAGTAATCCGGCTGGATGGGAAGCGCTTCCTCTTTCTTGTATTCCGGAACCTTGTAATCATACACGGCGATCTTCAGATCACTCCGGGGGATTCCCCGTTCCATGATGATCGTCCCCAATGCGTTGACCGTCTTGCCGGTATCGAAGATATCATCCACCAGGAGTACTTTGTCCCCGGTGCGGAGGAACTTCGGGGAATAGGTCCAGCCATCGACCATCACTTTGG
Source organism: Sphaerochaeta sp. (assembly GCA_022482495.1). Taxonomy (NCBI): domain Bacteria; kingdom Pseudomonadati; phylum Spirochaetota; class Spirochaetia; order Spirochaetales; family Sphaerochaetaceae; genus Sphaerochaeta; species Sphaerochaeta sp. Next base: position 140,552 of record JAKVPA010000001.1, read on the forward strand.
TCTGGTCACGGAGGAAGCCATAACTGCGTGCGACCACGGCGGCATAGAAGACCGGTCTTCCATGCTCCCGGAGCCGCACCATCTTGTAATACTCGGAAAAGACGTTGGCCATGTACGCGCCGCCACGCAGGCTTGCGTAAATGACATCCGGAACGAATCCATCATCCTTGTACATGTGATGGACAAGCTTCAACGCGTTGTCCCTGATCATATCGCCGCTGATGAATTCTTTTTCCATACATCCCTCCGTATCAATCGGTCACCGTAAGAATCTCAAGTCCGTTCTTCGTGATGGCCACCGTATTCTCCCAGTGGGAGGAAGGAAGGCCGTCAGCCGTCACTACCGTCCAGCCGTTGGGCATGGTGCGGATGTTCTTCGTCCCCAGGTTGATCATCGGTTCGATGGCAAGCACCATCCCTTCCTTGATCCTCGGATTGGGCATCATCGGAGAGGTATAGTTGGGGATTTCCGGATCCTCATGCACGGCAAGACCGACACCATGTCCGCAGTAATCACGGACCACACCGAAATGATAGGCGTCAGCGTGCTTGAACACCGCTTCGCCAATGTCCTGGATACGGGCGTGCGGTCTTCCCGCCGCTTCCATGCCAAGCTGAAGGCATTCGGCGGTCACGTCGTTGAGTTTCTGCCATTTGGGATCCGTCTTGCCACCGATGACGAACGTCCGGGACATATCGGAATAATATCCGTTCAGGTTGGTGCCAAGATCCAGGTCAACCAGATCGCCTTCTTTGATTCGCTTTTCCTTGCTGGGGATTCCATGGATGATCTCCTCATTGACGGAAACGCATGCCGTCGCAGGGAATCCTTCGAAATTCAGATACGCCGGTTTCGCTCCATGAGCGATGGTGAAATCATAACAAAATGTGTCGATGTCATGGGTGGTGATCCCCGGTTTGAGGAACTTCCCCACCTCTTCCATCAACCAAGCGACAAGATGGCAGCTCTTGCGGATGCCGTCAATCTGTTCCTCTGTCTTCAACTGAATCATTTGTACTATCCTTCTCATCCCCAAGATGCAACTTCTTGCTCATCGAATCAAGAATACCGTTGATGAACTTATAGGTCACGTCCGTGGAAAAATCCTGACTAAGTTTCACCGCCTCGTCAATGACCACATGGGGGTGGATGCCTTTGTCATACAAGAAACAAAACACGGAAAGGCGCAGGATGTTCCGGTCAACCACATCAATCTTGTCCACCGGCCGGTTCAGAGAGAACTGTCCGATCAACTGATCGATCTCGGCAAGGTTCTCCACCGTACCGGCTACCAGATACTTGCTGAACACCTTCACCTCTTCTTCCAACGCGTTGTATTCCTCATCGGTCATCCCCGCCAAAGTGGCGGGGATGTGGTCCTTGTCCAACGTGTGGTTGAAATCCATCGCGTACAATGTCTGCAAGGCAAGCTCTCTCGCCTTATGACGCGTCTTCATGCAAACACTCCTATTTGTTGGAATACAGAATCTTGATCGTCGCCTGCTTGTGCAGATCGGCAAGCAACGCGTTGATCGCCTTCTGGTAGTTTTCCTGTTGTTTGGTGCTTTGCAGCTGCGCCTTCAGGTATTCACGTACCGTCTGGGTGGTATCCGGTCCGGTCTTGTCGTCCAGCGCCAGAATCTTTGCGTCATTGTGGGCCAGAATCTTGATGATATGGTAACCGGAATTACTCACCACCACATCACTGGTCGAACCCACCGGGGTGGAGAACGCCGTATCGACGAATGTCTGTCCGAGGGACTGCAACGCCTGGGTGTTGTCTACGGTAAGCCAACCGATGTCCCCCGCCTTGTCCTTGCTGTCCGTATCCTGGCTGTACTGGGTGACAGCCTGCTCAAAGGAAAGGGAACCAGCCTTCAGCTTCTTGGCCACCTGCTCCAACGTCGCTTTGTTCTGGGCGTCCTTGGCGCTGTCCTTGTCAAACGGAATGTAAATGTGGCTGATCTTCACGTTCTCCGGCAACACCAACTGGGCCTTGTTCCTGCGGTATGCCGTCTGGATTTCCGCATCGGTGACCGTCACCGCCGCGTTGATGATGTCCGGCTCCTTGGACAACAGGTACTGCTGGACGAGAAGCTGGTCGCGAAGCAGGTCGCGGTACGCCTGGATGGAACCGTAGGTCCGGTTGATCACCTGGACGAACTGGTCATCCGTAGCGCCTGCTGCGTTGTACTGGCTTTTCACCTGGTTGTACGCTTGGTCGATCATCGAATCGGTGATGATCACCTTGTCCCGCGCGGCCCCCTGGCGGAACAACTCATCGTTGACCATCGTATTGAGCACGTCCATCGTATCCACTTTGGTTGGGTCCTGCCCCTGTGCCGTATACGCATCCTGATAACTCTTCACCTTGGCATTCAGTTGATCCATCGAGATGACGGTCGTTTTGGTCAGATACACGGTAGCCGCTGGGCTGTTGATCGCTGCGGCAAACAATCCGCTCATGGAGAGCAGGACGATGGATAGGACAACTGTGAATCGTTTCATGAGAAATTCTCCCTTTTTATTCTCTGCCGACATTCAGACGTTTGCCGGTCGCGGTAGCGTACGCTTCATTGGGCAACACATCGCTGGTCCTCAGGTACATGCCTTCGTTTTCCATGGCATTCATCAACGTGGACAATGTCTTTTGGGAACGCATGCCGCTTTTGCGGACAAACGCCATACATCGCTTGCCACTGACCGTACCGGCGCTCCGAAGAAATGATTGGACGGTGGAAGGTATTTTCCCACCAAAGAACGTGGTTGCTTCCGTTCCAATGACCACATAATCGTAGAAGGAAATCTTCCGACCTTCCTCCAACGACATGTCGAACAGGTCGACGGTATTCCCGTTTTCCTGGATTCCTTTTGCAAGCGCCTCAGCGATCCGCTTCAACGCTGTCGCACCACTACCTGCACCCGCATACAAGACGCAAACTCTCATGCTTCATCCTTGCAAAACACAATACCGACCGCTTCGAATGCGGTCGGTATCTGGCAGACACTCCCTCAGTTGGCTGCGGGAGCCGTTTCACTTGCGGCGGCGGCATCAGAAGACTGATTCCACCATTCCGTCGTCTGCTGGACCTGATTGGTCTGCACCTGCTCCAGCAGTTTGTCCTGGGACGGAGTCTTGTTCAAAAGCGCGACGACCAACGCCAGCACCATGAAGACGCCGCCGAGGATTGCCGTGAACTTGTTGACCACAGACCCTACGCGGGATCCGAAAGCCGAGGTACTCGCACCTCCGAAAATCCCACCAAGACCCTGACTGTCCTCATCCTGGATGGCCACGATGAAGATAAGCAACAGGCACACGATAATAAAGAGAACCAACAGAATCACACTCAACACACCCATAGTTTTCTCCGTTGTTATTTGTCGAAGTTGATGATGGGCAGGAACTGCTCGACGGACAATGACGCACCACCCACAAGGGCGCCGTCGATGTTCTTCTTTGCCATCAACGCCTTGACATTGGAAGCTTTCACGGAACCACCATACTGTATTATCAGTTCTTCTGCAACAGCATCGTCGTAGCATTTGGCAACCAATTGACGGATATACGCATGGGCGTTGTCCGCATCCTCAGGAGTAGCCGTCTTCCCCGTACCAATGGCCCACACCGGCTCATAGGCAATGGTGATGTGCTTCATCTGCTCTTTGGTGACACCGGAAAGTCCGATGGTGATCTGGTCAGAAAGCACCTTCTCCAGATTACCGCTCTCCCGCTCATCCAAGGTCTCACCCACACAAAGATCCACATCCATCCCATTTTGCAGGGCGAACAGGACCTTGCGGTTGATCAACTCATTGGACTCGCCATAGATGTGACGCCGCTCGCTGTGCCCAAGAATCACCGTGCGGACGCCAAGGTCAAGCAACTGCTTGGCGCTGACTTCCCCGGTGAACGCGCCACTCTCGTGGTCGTTCATGTTCTGGGCTGCAACGATGATCTTGCTTCCCTTCACCGCCGCGACAACGGCGGGAAGTGAGACGAACGTCGGGGCGATCATCACCTTGTGGGATGTCCCCTTGACGGCCTTGGCAAGTTCCCCGGCGAGCTTTGCGCCTTCGCTGGGGGTAAGATTCATTTTCCAGTTTCCTGCGATATACGGAGTTCTCATCATTTCTTCTCCAGCGCGGCAATACCAGGAAGGTTCTTTCCTTCCAGGAACTCGAGCGACGCGCCACCACCGGTGGAGACGTGGGAAACCTTGTCGGCAAGATGGAACTTGTTGATCGCCGCGACGGAGTCACCTCCGCCAACAACCGTGATTCCCTTGCACTCTGCCAGGGCCTTTGCGACTTCCTGGGTGCCCTGGGCGAAGTTGGCGAACTCGAACACGCCCATCGGCCCGTTCCATACGACGGACTTGGCGTCCTTCAACGCGTCCTTGATCAGAGCGACGGTCTTCGGTCCGATATCCATACCCATCTTGTCATCAGGAATCTCCACGCCATCGATGTAAGTCTTCGGCGTGTTCTCGTCAAAACTGTCACCGCATTGGTTGTCAACCGGCAGGATGACCTTGACGCCCTTCTCTTTCGCCTTGGCAAGGAACTCCTTGGCGGTGTCGAAGAAATCAGGCTCCACCAGGCTCTTGCCGATCTTGTGTCCAAGCACCGCCTGGAACGTATAGGCCATACCGCCGCCGATGACGATGGTATCGCAGGTCTTCAGCATGCTCTCCAACACGGAGATCTTGGAAGAAACCTTGCTGCCGCCGATGATGACGACGAACGGATGCTCAGGATTCTCCAACAGAGGAGCCATGAACTTCACCTCTTTCTCGATCAACAGACCGGCGAACGAAGGAAGATAATGGGCGACTCCCTCAGTGGACGCGTGGGCGCGATGGGCCGTGCCGAACGCGTCGTTCACATACACATCACCATAGCTGGCGAGTGTCTTTGCGAACTCGGGGTCATTGGCTTCTTCCTGGGGATAGAAGCGGACGTTCTCCAGAAGCAGGACGTCACCTTTCTTCAGCGACTTGACTTCCTTTTCCACCTCAGGGCCGATCACATCCGGGGCCAAGGTGACCTTTTTGCCAAGGTCTTCTTGGAATTTCTTGGCGATCGGGGCCATGGAGAACTCGGGGTTCTTCTTCCCTTTTGGTCTGCCAAAATGGCTCATCACGACCAGGCTTGCACCATGATCGAGCAAATAGTTGATCGTCGGCAACGCGGCTTTGATTCTGGTGTCGTCCGTAACGACGCCGTCTTTCACCGGCACGTTGAAATCAACGCGGATGACAACACGTTTCCCGTTGAAATCGTAATCCCTGATTGTGTTCAGCTTCATACCTTGATACCTCTTTGTACTTCTCTGTATCGGATGGATCGGATGATCGATCCGTAGTCTCCATATCTTTCAATATATCGTTTCATATCCATACGGTCAACGAGAGGTTTGATCTTTGCGCACGATTTTGAGCCCCTTGATCTTGTGCCCGTCGATGCCCATCACCGTATAGCGCGCCTCATCGTCCTGGACGCTTTCCCCTTTGGCGGGAATCTTGCCGAAGAGTTCGAACACATATCCTCCGATGGTCTCGTTCTCCTCGTCGTCCAGATGCAGGCCGAGCTCGTCATTGACCTGGTCGATCGGCGTGCGGGAATCCACCAGAAACGAGCCATCCTCGCTGCTTTGTATGTCTTCCGGCCCATCGCTGTCGAACTCATCCTGGATCTCCCCGACGATCACCTCCAGGATATCCTCCATACAGATGATGCCGGAGACTCCGCCGTATTCATCCACGGCGATGGCAATATGGACCTTTCTGCGTTTGAACTCATGCAGCAGGTCATCCAGGTGCTTGGATTCCGGCACGAAATACGGCGGCCGCATCAACGTACGGACGGAAAACGGCTTGTTGTCCCCGTTTCGCAGGATATCCTTGGCGTACAGCACGCCAACGATGTTGTCGATGGATTTCTCATAGACGGGATAGCGGGAGAAGCCGCTCTCCTGCATGATGGTGATGAACGCGTCGTGGCTGATGTTCACCGGAATGAACTGGACATCAATCCGGGGGACCATCACTTCCTTGACCGTCTTGTCCTCCAGATCCTGGATGCCCTCGATCATCGTCTGCCGTTCCTTGCGTTCTTCCTGTTCGGCAAGTTCCTGGGCGCAAACAGGACGTTTGTGGCGATGCATCAATCGTTGGAAAAAACTCATGAAGCGGCTCCTCGCAGGACACGGAGGATCGCTTCCTGCTTTTGGAGCATCGGCTCGGATGGATCATTGGTCTTGTGATCCCCGCCCAGCAGGTGCAGCACCCCGTGGACCAGAAGCCGATACAGCTCCTCGTCCGGGCTGACACCGAAGCGGTCTGCATTGGCCCGCATGCTGGTCAGGCTGATCACCATGTCCCCCAGCATCCGTGCGTGCTCAGAAGCTCTGGCGTCGGGAAACGCCACGTCCCCATCGGACTGCACGAAGGTCAAAATGTCCGTCGGTTCGTCTTTGTCACGGTACGTTCTGTTCAGATCCTTGATGGATTCGTCATCCACGAACGTAACGGAGAACTCCACGTTCTCCTTGATCCCAATGGCGTCCAGAATGGCCAAAAGCCGTCCTTCGACCAGATCTGGCGGCACCGCCGCTTCATCCTGTTCGTTCTGGTACGAGACGTCGATCACATGTTCCATCATTCCTTTCCTTCGCCGGAATCCAATCCGGCAGGTTCTTCGGCCTTCGAGGCATCCTGCGGTGCGGTCTGCAGAGGAACTTCCTCCGGCTTTTGCTCCGTGGGATACTCGATCCGGTGGTGATTGCGGCCGACCAGCGCCTTGGTGAGCGCCCGGGTGATCATATCCAGATCGGTCAGGGACAACTGGCTGTGGATCAACTGTTCATGCTCGATCTTCGTCATGATGATCCCCCTGACCAGCTTCTCATATTTCTGCTCACTCGGTTTCTTCACCGTCCTGCTTGCCGCTTCGACACTGTCGCAGATCATCACCACGGCAGCTTCCTTGCTGTTGGGAATATCTCCGTCGTAACTGTAATCCGCCTTGTTGATGGCATCGGGATCCCCACCGGCCATATCCTGGGCTTTGCGGTAAAAATAATAGATGACATCGTTTCCTTGGTGGGTTCCGATAATGTCGATCACTTCCTGGGGAAGCCCAGCCTCACGTCCCTTTCTCGATGCCCGTCTTCACATGACTCTTGATGATGGCCACCGAAAGGCTTGGCTTGATGTCATCCTGCTTGTTGTCCGCCCCTTGGTTCTCCACGAAGTATTCCGGGTAATCCATCTTCCCGATATCGTGGTACAGCCCACCGACCCGGGCGAGCATGGCGTTCGCCCCGATGGCTTTCGCCGCCTCATAGGAAAGTTCCGAAACGCTCTGGCTGTGATTATACGTGCCTTGCGCTGACGCCGCCAGTTTGTCCAGCAAGGGATTCTCCGTAAACGCCAGCTCATCCAACCGGGAATCGGTGGGAAGGTTGAACAGGCTCTCGAAAATGGAGATCAACAGGCTGACGAACGCGAAGGAGAGCGTGATGTTCAGCAGCAACGCTCCCAACACGGGAAGCAGATCCCCAAACGAACTGCCCGTCAGCATCGAGAGGGACACTTCGGTGAACAGACAGGCGATACAGGCATACATCCAGTTGAACAGATTGTCGATCTTCTTGTCGGCGTGCTGCAGGAAATAGATGCAGATATTGGCGTTGATCATGCAGATGAAGAACGTCATGATGTTCATGCCAGGGAGCAACATCGTATAACACGACACCAGAAACGCCGTCACAGCCCCCAGCCGTTTTTTGCCACTGACCAACGAGACAAACAACGGCCCGGAGATATACGGGATCAACGAATCAGAGAACGTATAGGCGCTGGCCAACCCCTGTTTGTACAGGAAATAGGAACCGATGCTGGTGGCGATCACCATCACGACGGCAAACTTCAGATACTGGTAGCGTCGAGGTTCTTTGGGGATAAAGGTCATGAAGACAAACAGGGCACTCAGCGTGACAATCAACGAGAAGATGCATCGTCCCACAATCTCACGCACCGTATAGGCGCTGCGGCGCATGGCCATTTGGCGAAGCAGTTCCAACTGCCCCTTTTCGATGACCGTATCCTTGGTCAGGATTCGGTCACCCTTGGTTACCCGCACGACGACATTGGGGGTTTCCTCCGCCGCTTCCTGCCTGCGCATTTCGGTCACATCCTGATCATACAGGATGTTCTCCGACACCAACATGCGCACCGTATCCTCAAGCAACACCAGCTGGAACCCTTTGATGGACTCCGTATACGTGCTCGCCCACTGGGCGATATCCGCATCCAACGTTTCCTTGGTGGCAAGTACTGAGACATCCGTCACTTTTTCCTTCAGGGCGTTTGCCTGTGGCGAGGAGGGCATTCCTTGGAGCAGGATCTTGGTATACCCCTCACCCAGGACGGATGCGATGTCCCCTTGGCGTCCCACCCCGTTGTTCAGCAAGTACCGTGTCGTTTCCTGCACGGCAAGCAACATCTGCTTCCGATCCTCCACGGACAGGGCGCTGTATCGATCCACCACCTGATTGTCGTCAGAAAGACCTTCCTGACGGAACATCGCCATGAGGGTCTCGGGCGCAGACTCTGGAGTGTTCCACGCCGATATGAACTGATCCATCCGACGGGTGGAGCGAAGCGTCGCGTTCAACGAGTACGAAAAGACCGGAAGAACACTCTTCTTGGCCGTCTCTACGGCAAGTTTCGTCTTCGCCTCATCAATGAATTCAAATGAACTGGTGGCATATACGTCCTCGTCGCACAACTCCCCTTCCTTGTACTTGCGCAGCGAAAGTCTTGCCGCGAACGACGCATCGGAAGAAAGGAGAATCGGGACAAGTTGGGAACATACCAGCATCAGGATGACAAGCACCACCAAACCAGCGGTGACATGTTGCGGCCCGTATCCTGACCTGTAGCTTCGTTTCTTCATCAATCAGTTCCTTTTTCTGTCTTGAGCATACGCGTCAATGATTTTTTGCACAATACGACCACGCACCACATCCCTGCTGGAGAACGGAATGATGGCGATGCCGTCAATCCCATCCAAGATGCGTACGGCATGCACCAGGCCGCTTTCCTTTCCCCGAGGCAGATCGATCTGGGACACATCCCCGGTGATGATCGCCGTGGCATTCTCGCCGATCCGCGTAAGGAACATCTGCATCTGCTCCTTGGTGGTGTTCTGCGCTTCATCCAAAATCACCACGGCGTTCTGCAGGCTCCGGCCCCGCATATAGGCCAACGGCGCAATCTCGATCGATCCGTTCTCCTCCAGCTTATGGACGGCAGACGGGGAAAGCAACGCTTCCATGGCATCGTACAGGGGACGAAGGTACGGGTTGATCTTCTGGGACAAGTCTCCGGGAAGAAACCCCAGGCTCTCCCCCGCTTCGACGACCGGACGGGTCAGCACCAGCTTCTGCCGTTTCCCGGAGAGCAAGAGCGACAGGGCATGGCTGACGGCAAGGAACGTCTTCCCCGTCCCGGCGGGACCCGTGGCGAAAACGATCTGGCAACGCTGCATGGCACGAATATACGTTTCCTGTTGGGCGCTCTTGGGGTACACCAGCCGGTTATGGACCATGATGGTAGCCGTCTGGGGTTCGGTCCAGGAGACCGGCTCCCCTCCACCACCTTTCAGGCTTTGGTACTCCATGAAGATTTCCGCTTCCGAGATGCTTTCCCTGCTGCCGGCCAGATGCCTGAGCCGATCGAACAGCGCATCCACCAGATCGACCCGTTCCTCATCACCCTGGATGTACAACACATTGCCGCGGGTGGAGAATTCACAGCCTGACAGCACCTCAAGATAGGGAAGATTGCTGTCATTGATGCCGCACACCTTCTCCATTTCGCTCTGGTCATCAAACGCCAAATGTGTTTCCATCGCCTTCCTTAGTATCACGTACTGGACGAACTGACCGATTTCCAGGCAGCAGCGCCCGCCGTTTTCGTCCAGTTCTGATCCACCTTGAGTTCCGGAATCGTCTTCCATTGCAGGTATACCGCGACGACGGGAACCCATGTATAGGTATTGTTGGATAATACAACACTTCCCGTGTACTTGCAATTGAGCGTCCAGTCATCCATGTAATGCACCAGCTCCAACCCCAGTTTTGACATGGTGAACTGCGTCTGGTGCACCCCATTTCCAAAAATATCAAACGAACGCAGAAGGTCTTCCATCATCAGCTTCCAGCTGAAGCCGTCATCATCGTAGTAGGTGAAGAACCCGTTGTTCCCGCTGGTGACGTAGAATTTCAGATCCAGCAGCTCGGCAAGGGAGAACGCCACCGAAGCGGTGATGGAGAAGTTGGTTGCGAGCGGATCCAGGTAGTTGATGGTCAACGAAGAATCCAGATCCAGATCCAACACGCACCTCCGTTTCCACCATCGGATCTTCCAGTCACTCAGCTTGACCGTCGTTACCAACGTGCTTTTCTCCAGCGCGTCGTAGGACCCGACGTAGGTCATCGTGCTTTTCAGCGGTCCGATGCCCGCCGTGGCGGAAAGGGAATTGAAATAGAAATCACCGCTTGAGGAACGGGTCTCGTAGTCATACGCCCCTCCTACGGTAAGCCCCCAATGGCTGAGGAACAACGAACCGGTGGAATCCAGCGGTCCCCAGGGATCCTCTTCGGTGTATTCGTCACTCTGGTAATTCCAGGTGAACGCTGCATCCAGCACCGAGCCGTCGTAGGCCAGTTTTGCCGTGATCAAATCCCGGGCAAGGATTCCGTCGTCCCCTTGGACAAACTTGAAGGAACTGGAAAGAAGCAGGTTCCCGTTCCGGTAGGCCAACGCGGGCGTCAGGCTCTGGGTCAACGGTGGGAGCACGTAGGTGGCCGACGGCGTCAGCGTTGCGCTTCCCATCCGGATGGTCTTTGACAAGACGATCTGGTGGGTGGTGACGTAGGATGAGGTGAACTTGAACGCCGCCTCGTCGGTGGTCGTCACCTCATCGGTGGTGGTCGATTCCGTATAGTTGTACAACTGCTGGGTCAACGAGTAGGTCAGGCCAAGTACGGGAATGGTGGACACCGGTACTGGAGACGACGCGGAAGCTCAACGTCCGGTACGTCTCCCTGCTCTTGTCCACCGTATAGGTGAAACTCGGGGTGAACGTCTGGGTGAAGGTCAAAAGCAGCGGGATCGACCACCGAGTCGAACGTCAGGCTTCCCCGGGTGAGTGAATACAAATAGTGGGTTGCGTCCCAATCGAACTGGTTGGATACACTGCTGGCCGATTGGGTGAACTGTTCGTTCAGCGAATAGGTAAGTTTGGCGTATCGGGTGCCGGTTGTCGTGCTCCGTGTGGCCACCGTCGGGCGGAACGCTGTTTTCAACAGGTTCTGCAAGGTTACGTCCGCAGTCTCTTCGCTTGCCGGTTTTTCTGCCGGAGAAGGTTCCTGTTCTTGTTCTGGTGGAGTCGTCTCTTTCTTGGAGTCCGGTGTTTTCACCGTGCTGAACAACGTTCCCCCCATGGACGCGGTGAAACTGGGCAGCGTCACCGATGAGACGCGGTAGGCATACTGGCTGTCCAGACTCCGCCAGGTGAACACCGCCGAGGCCTGGGCGGCGGAAATGCTCAGGCTGTCCAGCAACTTCGTTTTCTTCGCTTCGGGAAGCGTGAAGCTCAGGTTCGCCTTCCAGGTATAGCTGGTGATGTCGCTGGTGTAGTCCGTCGGCCACGTGGCGCCGGCCAGGTGGTCCAGACTGAAACCGGTGAACCGGTTGGCATAGGTGCGCTTGACGCTGGGATCGGAGTACAAGGGCAGTGACAGCGTGAGATTCAGGCCACTGGCGCTGAATTTCAGGCTGGAATCAAGCAGGTACCGTGTCTTTGGATACGAGGATGAGGTTGTCAGGCTCTCCGCCCCATCCTCCGTCACGGCAAGCCGTCCGTCCCCCGTAATGGTCAGTTTCTTGTTCCAAAGGGTGTTGCTGGTCACCACCCCAACGGACAGCCCGCTGTTCTCATAGCTGTCCGCCAACAGGCTGAGATAGAGACCCGGTGTCCTTCGCCCACTGCTGCAGCGGAGAGAGGCTCTCCCCTTGGCGAAGCGTACGATACACCGGTCCGTCCAGAATCCGGGCTGCGTCCGGATCATCCGTCTCCAACAGGCGGGTGAAACTGGAAGAACTTGCCGAAGTGATGGACGGGTCACTGCCATAGATGCCGAACGTGGTGTTGACAAACCACCCACGCTCACTCTCCTGCCCGATGGCGGGGTTCCCCAGCATCCGGGAACCGGGGAAAAAGAAGTACGGGACCCAAATGATCGGAATCCGCCCCAACGACAGGTATGCGTTCTGCATCACCATGTCACCATTGTCCATCATGACAAGCTTCTCTGCGGTAATGGAGGAATAAGCGTGTTCCTGATTGTTGGTGATGTATCCATGGTCGAACGAGATGCCGCCCTGTGAGGTATCGTAGGTAATATTGTTTCCCGTGGTGAAAAACGTGATCTCCTCATCCTCACTGTTCTTCCGGTTGGTCTGGGTCGTGCCTTCATTGACGGACAACGAAGAACGGTTCCAATCCAGCGTGATCATCTCACCTTGCATCGACTGGACGGCCGCATTCTTGTCTGCATCCTGGTAGGTTACGTCCCCCATTGCGGAGAGCATCGAGTTGTCCAGGTCGACCACCATCTTGTTCGCCGAAAGCAGTCGTTCCGATTCCTGCCCTTGCAACAGGAACGAGGCGGATACCGAACCCAACAACGTGACCAGCGAGGTACTGCCATCCTTGCGCATGCGATCCGCCTTCAGGACATGCAACGTGTAGGATTCTTTCTCTTCGTCCTTCTTCCGTAGTGGTTTGGGAAACGGATGACGCATCCAAGCCTTCGGCAGAGCAACAGCCGGGAACGGAGATCCTCGTCCGAGACTCCGGCGACGGCAAGCCCACGCAGGCTGGCCATCGCTTCCAGCTCCCTGCGGTCCGCCGTGGTGATCAACGCCGCAGCGGTTGCGCTCTTCGCCGATACAAAATGTGCTCCTGGGAGAAGGAGCGCCACGCACAGAGGAATCAGCCTGATGAGCCTTCTAGCCGTTGTCATGGTGGAGCATCTGTTTCAGATAGTACCCCGTGTACGATGTTTTGCAAAGTGAAACATCCTCCGGAGTCCCTTGGCAGACCACGGTCCCGCCACCTTCCCCACCTTCAGGCCCCAGGTCGATCACCCAATCGGCCTGCTTGATCACGTCCAGGTTGTGCTCGATCAACACGACGGTATTGCCTTTGTCCACCAGCCGGTTCAGCACTTCCATCAGTTTCTTCACATCGGCGAAGTGCAGACCGGTCGTCGGTTCGTCCAGCACGTACAGCGTCTTGCCGGTCCCGATCTTTGACAATTCCAGGGAAAGCTTCACCCGCTGGGCTTCCCCGCCGGAGAGGGTCAGCGCGCTCTGTCCCAGCTTGATGTAATCAAGTCCGACGGAACAGACGGTATCCACCTTCCGTTTGATGGACGGGATGGCGCTGAAGAACTGGCTGGCCTCCTCCATCGTCATGTCCAGCACCTGGGCGATGTTCTTCCCTTTGTACGTGATGGACAGCGTCTCCTGGTTGAACCGCTTGCCATGGCAGACATCACAGATGACGTACACATCCGGCAGGAAGTTCATCTCGATCTTCAGCGTGCCGTCCCCATGACAGTTCTCGCACCGGCCGCCGGGCACGTTGAAGCTGAACCGTCCGCTTTTGTACCCCCGCGCCTTGCTTTCCGGCAACGACGCGAACAAATTTCTGATCGGATCGAAGATTCCGACGTACGTTGCCGGGTTGGAACGCGGTGTTCTTCCGATCGGGCTCTGGTCGATGTTGATCACCTTGTCCAGATACTGCACGCCGGTCAGCTTGCTGTAGCCATCAAACGTGTCGTTCTTCTTGTCCATCTGGCTTCGCACCGCGGGAAGCAGCACCTCATTGAGCAACGTGCTTTTCCCCGAGCCGCTGACGCCGGTCAGGACAACCAGTTTCCCCAGTGGCACATCCACGTTGATGTGCTTCAGGTTGTTCTTGCACGCCCCTTCCAAGTGAAGTTTCTTTCCATTGCCCTTTCGTCGTTTCTGCGGCACCGGGATGGTCAGCTTGCCGGAGAGGAACTGTCCGGTGATGGACGCCGGGTTCTTTTCGATCTCCTCCGGCGTGCCCTGGGCGGTGATGTACCCGCCGTTGACACCGGCTCCCGGCCCAAGGTCGACGACGTAATCCGCCTCGCGGATCGTCGATTCGTCGTGTTCCACCACGATGACGGTGTTTCCCAGATCCCTGAGGTCCTTCAATGTGTCGATCAACTTCTGGTTGTCCCGCTGATGCAGTCCGATGGACGGCTCATCCAGCACGTACAGCACGCCGGAGAGCGCGCTGCCGATCTGGGTGGCCAGCCGGATCCGTTGCGCCTCCCCTCCGGAAAGGGTGGCGCTGGCGCGGTCCAGCGTCAGATACCCAAGCCCGACGTTGGACAGGAACCGGAGCCGGGCGTGGATCTCCTTCATCACCTGCCGGGATATCTCCCGCTGGTTGTCCGTCAATTTTGGTTCCAGCTGGTCGAAGAACGCGATGGAATCGGTGACGGACAGATGGGTCGCGTCCATGATGTTCTTTCCATCCAGCGTCACGGCAAGCGCCTCAGGGCGAAGCCGCTGTCCATGGCAGGTCGGACAGACCGACTCCTTCTGGAAGTTTTCCATCCACATGCGGATCTGCATGCTCTGCGTCTCATAGTACCTGCGGCGCATTTCGGGGATCAGGCCGGGGAACTTGCGCTGCACCGTCCCCTGCTCGTACTGGGACTGATAGTGCATCTCCAGTCGGTCGTTCGAGCCGTACAGGATGATCTGGATCACCTCTTTGGGCAACTTGGAGAACGGCGTATCCAACGTGAAGCCGTAGGCATCGGCAAGCGCCTTGAACGGAACCCTGCTCCACTCCGCCTGGGGATTCTGGCAGGCGATGGCTCCCTGGTTGAACGACAGGCTGTAATCGGGGATCAACAGATCGGGGTCGAATTCCGTCTTGTAGCCCAATCCTTTGCAATCCGGGCAGGCGCCATACGGGTTGTTGAACGAGAACAGCCTTGGCTCGATCTCCGGCATCGTCACGCCGCAGACCGGGCAGGAATTCCGTTCGCTGTAGATCTCTTCCCGCTCCTTTCCATCTTCTCCGATGAAGGTGATCTTCACCAGACCGCCCGTCATGTCATCGCATGTCTCGATGGCGCCGGCAAGCCGTTGTCGTTCTTCCTTTCGGAGGATCAGGCGGTCCACCACGATGTCGATGGTATGCTTGACCTGCTTGTCCAGCTGGATCTGCTCGTCCAGCATCACCATGGCCCCATCCACTTTGGCCCGCTGGAATCCTGCTTTCCGGGCATCATCAAACGTCTTCTTGTATTCACCCTTCCGGCGGATGGCCACCGGGGCGCTGACCATGATCCGGCTTCCTTCCCCGGCGCGGTAGATCACGTCGATGATCTGGTCAACAGACATCTCTGAAATCTCCCGTCCGCAGATGGAACAGTGCATTTTTCCGCAACGTGCCCAGAGGAGCCGGTAGTAATCGAAAATCTCCGTAATCGTCCCCACGGTGGAACGTGGGTTACGGTGGGTCGACTTCTGTTCAATGGCGATGGCGGGCGAAAGCCCTTCCATGTAATCAACGTCCGGCTTCTCCATCCGGCCAAGGAACATCCGGGCATAGGCGGACAAGCTTTCCACATACCTACGCTGTCCCTCGGCGAAGATGGTATCAAACGCCAACGAACTTTTGCCTGAGCCGGACAGCCCGCTGATGACGATCAACTTGTCCTTGTCCAAGGACAGGTCGATGTTCTTCAGGTTGTGCTCCCTGGCGCCTTTGATGATCAGTTTGTTCAACATTCCGCGATTGCCTCAAACAATGCTTTTTTTGCATCCTCACGTTTCACTTCCCGGGCGAGGACGCCGTGTTTGTACAGGAACACTTTCGTTCCCAGCCCGGTGATGGCGATGTCGCTGTGCTTCGCCTCCCCCGGTCCGTTGACCTGACAACCCATGATGGCCACCGTCAGATCCTTGTCGATGGTAAGAAGCTCCTGTTCCACCGACGCGAGAAACCCCTGGGTGTCAAAACTGCACCGCCCGCATCGGGGGCAACTGACGATCCGGATGCCCCCCCGACGAAGCCCCAACGTACGAAGCAGCTCCACTCCCGCCTGCACCTCCGTCTCGATCGGTCCGGTGATGCTGATCCTGATGGTGTTCCCGATCCCTTGATCCAGCAACCGTCCCAGAGCCCAGGTGGACCGGGTGACGGAGCTGACCACCGAGCCGGCTTCCGTCACGCCAAGATGCAGAGGACAGTCACTTTGCGAAGCAAACAGCGAGTTTACCTGGTAGCAGGTCTCTGGATCACTGGATTTCAACGAGATCACCGTATCGGAAAACCCCAGGGAATCAAACAGCGAAAGATAGTCCAGCGCGCTGTCCACCATCCGCTGTTTCTCATCACTGTTTCCACTGCGGGGAAGAGAGCCGCCATTCAGCCCAATGCGGATGGCCACCCCATGGTCTTTGGCCGAGCGTACCACCTCCTCCACCATCCACCGCTGCCCGATGTTTCCGGGATTGATCCGTATCTTCTGGCACCCGCAGGAAATGGCATCCAACGCGCATCGGTAGTCAAAGTGGATGTCTGCGACCACCGGCATCGGACTGTGAGTGCACAAAAAGTGGAAAGCGTCATGATCGGCAACGGATGGATAGGAAAAACGAATGATATCGCACCCCATCGCTTTCAACGAGGAAAGACGCCGCAACAGCTCATCCAACGCCTCTTTCCCGTGGGGGATGGGAGAATCATACATCGTCTGGATCCGGACAGGATATCCCGATCCCAACACCAGATCACCAATCCGAGCTGTTCGTGCCATGCTTCCAACTCCTTAACGCATGTTACCAGATACGGTATACCGTGACAAGTCATGATATGGGAAAGGCCATTGCGTTTGCAATGGCCCTTCCTTCCAACCGTTGTTCGGTCAGTCTGCTTCAGCCAAGCATCAACAGGCTGAAAACCAAGGTAAACAACGCGACGGTTTCAATGATACCGATGACCATGAAATAGTTCGCCGTACCTTTGCCGGTTTCCGCGAATGCGTCACATGCGCTGGCGGCGCACTTTCCCTGCATCCAGGCGGAAAGCCCAATGGCAATGCCACCGAAGATACCGACGGACATTGCAAGAAGCGGATCCACCGGATTGGAACGGGACAATGCGTTCTTGATGAAGGTCATCAACAGGAACCCGTAAATCGTCTGGGTGAGCGGAACACCACCGAACGCGACGAGGATGAACGGAGCCGGTTTGCCATTCGCATAGCATTTCTTCCACCCACCGACGGCAGCAGAGCACGCCGCTCCTGCGCCGAGACCGGAACCAAGCGCGGAAAGCCCGAGAGCACACGCCATTCCAAGAAACTGTACGTTAGCCATTTTTCTACTCCTTAGTTGTTACCAAACAACGATTAGTTTTCTTTCACCGTTTCTCTGAACGGATCATATTTGTATCCTGACCACTCCATTCCCAACTGATTGGAGAACTCCAGGATATTCAACCGAATACCATGCACAATGACGGACAACAGGCTCATCACCAGGTTGAGGCTGTGGCCGATCAACACGACGAACAGGAATCCGATCACGCCCACCAACAGCGGCGCGCTCTGGAACACCCCCTCAGCCATCGTATCAAAGCTGTTGCCAATGGCGAACCCAGCCATGCCGACGGCGTACAGACGGATGTAGCTCATCGTATTGGAGAAGCACGAAATGGTGTTGAGGAACGTCGGCAGGAATCCCGCCAATCCTGTCTTCAATCCGTCCCCGAACTTCACCCCCGGCCCCTGGTTTCCAAAGACCAGCACCAGCGCAAAGCCAACCCCGACGGTGGAGAACGCCAACGTGGTGTCGATCTTCTTGCTGAAGACCAGCATCAAAATCACCTGGTACAGCGCCAGGATGTCCAGCAACCAGCCGACATCCGCCAGAAGACTGATGTTCTTCTTCCCGGCCTTGTAGACGATGTTCATCACGCAGGCCAGCGAAAGCTGGATCGTTCCCAGGAGGAAGCAGAATCCCATCATGGTGTTCTGTACGTCCTTTGACGTCACTTGGGAGAACATCTCGGTCTCCGGGAAGTTGGTCAACTGCGGGATGACCAGCTTCTGCAAAAACGGCAAATGCTCCATGATCAGCTGGGAGCCGAACCACGTACCGGTCAGAGCCCCCCAGACCACCGTACCGCCGCCAAGCAACGTGACCAGATTGGACGCCGCCGTTCCCTTCCCCGCCTTCTTCCGCAGCAACAGGCCGATGATCACGAACACCAGGCCGTAGCCTGCGTCTCCGACGATCATGGCGAAGAACACCACGAAGAACAGCAGGAACCAGACGGAAATATCCCGCTCCCGATAGCCTGGCAACGTGCCAAGGATATCGTAGATCGGCTGCATGATGCCGAATCCTTTCGGATACCGGAGCAACGTCGGCGGATTATCCTCACCTTCCGGCTCCTCGGTGTCATACCCCCAGGCGTTCTCTTTGGCGAGCTTCTGGAAATCAGCCTCTTTGCGGGCAGGCAGAAAGCCTTCCAGATAGCAGATTTCCTCGTCCCCATCCATCGACAGGGCAACATGCTCGAACCGAACGTCCTGTTCGGTAAGCTTGATGGCTTTTTCCACCTCTTCCCGATAGGCGACGGCCATCTGGATGTCATGTCCGATCTCATCGATCCGGGCGTTGCTTTCCTTGATCTCCGTGCGAAGGAACGAAAGGCTTTTCTCCGGCAGTTCAAACTTGGTCGCGCCCGGGATGTATCCTCCCGTTCCGTTGACCGTGGCGAACGCGGCAAGCCCTTCCACCGAATCCAGTTCCAGGTATGGAACATCCTTCAGCCCGTCCAGTTCCTTCCTGCCGATGGTATAGAAGTCCAGACGAATCCCCTGGTTGGCAAGAGCAGCGATGTCGTCAAGGCTGAATTCCCCCCATGGGGCAAGCCGTTCCGCCTCCCGCTCATCACGGGTGACCAGATCCTGCAGCGTCTTCCGTTCGGCAAGTTCCTTGTCCAACTGCTGCGTCAACTCGACGAATGCATCCTCATCCAGATGCTTCTGCTCCACCGGATGCTTGGCGTCCGTCGCTTCCACCAAGGCAGCATGGATACGGGAAAGACTCTCACTCCGTTTCCCCAGTTCCTCGATCTCCGTGGTCCTGGGCTTCTCCGCCTCGACCACATGGACCAGACCGGCCTTGCGGAGCTTCTTCAGCATTTCCTTCTTGTTGTGTGTCTGTACAATCAGAAACACTTTTTTCATCGGTTCTATCATGTCACGACACCTTCACCAGTTTTTTCTTGGCGATTTTCCCGCGGACGACTGCCGCCGTCTGCTGGTCGCCCAGATAAATCCCGATGCGCCGGATGTTCTCCTTTGCTTCAGGAATCTTCACTTTCTCGAACAGGTTGACCCGCTGGCTGGTCGTCCTGAGCTCCTTGGAAAGCAGGAAAACCTGCTCCTGGAGTACCGTGACCAAGGCGTCATACCGGGCGGCGTCACGAAGACTCGCCAGCCCTTTGTCCACCCACAGCGGATAGTCATTCAGGTCATAGACAATCGGCTGGAACGTCAGTTCCTTGAACACCGGGATGGTGACCCCGGCGATATTCCCCTTCGTCTTGACCACCGTGTCAACCTTGACGAGATGTTCCAGCTTCAGGTCCTCCCGGAACGCCGTGTTCTCATGGTACACGGCAATCCAGTCCTGGATGCCATCGATCAGTTCCCGTTGCTTTCGCTCCAGATCTTCCATCTGGGCTTCAATCTGCCGGATGACCAGCTGGAGTTGCTGTTTCTTCAGCTGGAGGGTCGGCAGATACCGCTGGAACTGTTTCAGGGCATCCTTCTGGACCTTTAACTCATTTTTCGTCAGTTTGACCGCCATCACTCCCCCTCAGCTGGCCTTCTTCGGCCACCGTTCCTGAATCAGATCGGAGCGAAGTCCCGTCTCACTGGGATCAAAACACTCGGCAAGGATTTCCCAACCGAGATCCAACGCTTTCTCAAGCGGAATATTGACGGACAGATCCATCAGCTTGCTCTCGAACAAAGCGCCGTACTTCAACAATTTCTCGTCCCACTCGGTCATCATGAATCCCATGGACTTCTTCTCAAGCGACTCCTTGTACTGGGCGTACAGCTTGATCATACCGTCCATCAGGGCGCGATGGTCGTCACGGGTGTCCTTGTTGACGTTCTGCTTCAGACGGGACAGGGAGCCAAACGGCTCGATGTGCCCATTCTTCAGGTAGTACTGGCCTTCGGTGATGTATCCGGTGTTGTCCGGAACCGGGTGGGTCACGTCATCACCGGGCATCGTGGTGACCCCCAGGATGGTGATGGAACCGGCACCTTCGAAGTCAACCGCCTTCTCGTACCGCGCTGCCAGCTGGCTGTACAAATCTCCTGGATATCCACGGTTGGACGGAACCTGGTCCATCGTGATGGCCATTTCCTTCATGGCGTCGCAGTAGTTTGTCATGTCGGTCAGGAGCACAAGCACCTTCTTGCCATCCAACGCGAACTTCTCCGCGACGGCCAGGGCCATATCCGGGACCATCATGCATTCCACCGTCGGATCGGACGCCGTATGGATGAACATGATGGTGCGCGACATGGCGCCGCTCTTCTCCAACGTATCCTTGAAGAACAGGTAGTCATCATACTTCAACCCCATGCCGCCCAGGATGATCAGATCAACCTCGGCCTGCATGGCGATGCGGGCCAGAAGCTGGTTGTACGGCTCTCCACTGACGGAGAAGATCGGAAGTTTCTGGCTTTCCACCAGCGTGTTGAACACGTCGATCATCGGGATACCGGTACGGATCATCGTGCGGGGCACGATACGTTTTGCCGGGTTGACGGAAGGTCCCCCGATGGGGATCAGATTGTCCGTCAACGCGGGTCCTTTGTCACGAGGTTCCCCGGAACCATCAAACACACGTCCCAGCAGGTTGTCCGAATAGGAAACTTCCATAGGACGACCCAGGAACCGGACTTCATCTCCCGTCGAAACACCCTGAGCTCCTGCGAACACCTGCAGACTGACCAATCCATGGTCAAGCTTGATGACGTTTGCGAAGCTCGTACCCATCTTGGTCTTCACCTCGGCGAGGTCATTGTTGCGCACCCCGTCCGCATGCAGGGTGATGACGTTTCCCACAATGGATTCAATTCTTGTATATACCTTTTGCATCACCGGCTCCTTACATCAACGTTTCCGCAATGGGATCGACCGAAACGGCTTTTTCCTGGTACATTTCGTCCAGTTCCTTCTCCACTTCACGGAATCGGTCACTCTGCCAGGCGACATCATTCCAGTCAAGGAACTTCTGCCTGAGCTGGTTGAAGAAGGTACGCACGTCCTTCTTCTCCGTAAGATTGTACCGTGTCGCAAGAATGCGGAACAACTTGTCAAAACTGTAGCGCTGGCGATCCACCGGAACGGCGGCATCCACCGGATCGAACGAGTTCTGCTGCAGATACACGGCGTCCAGGAACTCCGATTTCTGGTAGACGATGTAGTCATCCACCGAAGTTCCTTCCTCACCGACAACCTTCATCATCTGGTTGACCTCGCTGCCATGGAACAAAACGTCCCTGGCATAGGCGACCTTCCGCTCGTCGATGATCCCCTTGTACTTGGACCAGGAGGTCAGCGGGTCGATGGCAGGATACTTACGCGCATCGGACCGTTCACGGGACAAGCCGTGGAACGCACCAACTACCTTCAACGTGGCTTGGGTCACCGGCTCTTCAAAGTTGCCACCGGCTGGAGATACCGTTCCGCCGATGGTGACCGATCCAATCTTTCCGTTGCGGAGCCTGACTTTTCCGGCCCGTTCATAGAACTCGGCGATACGGCTTTCCAAGTATGCGGGAAACGCTTCCTCTCCGGGGATTTCCTCAAGACGACCGCTCATCTCACGCATGGCCTGCGCCCACCGGCTGGTCGAGTCTGCAAGGAGCAGGACGTTCAGCCCCATCTGGCGGTAATACTCCGCCATGGTCACCGCCGTGTAGACGGACGCCTCACGGGCTGCTACCGGCATGGATGAGGTATTGCAGATGATGATGGTTCGTTCGATCAGGGAACGTCCCGTCTTCGGGTCGATCAACTCTGGGAATTCCTTCAGGACTTCCACAACCTCGCCTGCACGTTCACCGCATGCGGCGATGATCACGATATCCACCTCGGAGTTCCTGCTTTCCAAGTGCTGGAGCACGGTCTTTCCCGCGCCGAACGGCCCAGGTACGCAGAACGTCCCGCCTTTCGCCACCGGAAGGAAGGTATCAATGATACGAATCTTGGTGACCATCGTCTCGTCCGGACGGAGACGCTCGTCATAATTCTTGATGGCACGCTTGACCGGCCAGCTGAACACCATGGACAGTTCGTGGCTGTTGCCCTTCGCATCCACGATGGTGCAGATATGGTCACGCACGTTGTACGTTCCAGCCGGTTTGATTTCCTTGACGGTATACGGAACGTCGGGCAAAGAGAAAGGCACCATGATCTGGTGCTTGAACAGCCCTTCCGGAACGCTTCCGATGGCGTCTGCCGGCCTGACCTTGTCCCCCAGCCTTCACCGACGGGGTGAACGCCCACTCCTTGTCAGGGATCGGGTCCAAGGTAGACACCACGCTGCAGGAAGAACCCGCACTGCTCGGCAAGCTTGGGAAGCGGATTCTGCAATCCATCGTACACCTGGGTGAGCAACCCTGGGCCCAACTCGACGGAAAGCATCTGGCCGGAGAACTCCACGCTGTCCCCGACAGCGACCCCGTTGGTGGATTCAAACACCTGCAACGACGCTGTCTTTCCGTTGATCTTGATGACCTCTCCCTTCAGACGAGTGTCGCCTACCTTGATGTAGCCGACCTCGTTCTTGGAGATGACATCCTCAAATTCCACTGCCACCATGTTGCCGTTCACCGCGACGACACGTCCGTTCATATTTGCCATACCCTTCTCCACTACTTGCTCTTGACATCGGACTGCAGATTGGAGAACAACCTGCGGAATTCGATGTTACCCTGTTCGTTGTCGAACAGGTTCTTGCGCGTGATGATACCCAGCTTCAGCGCATAGCCAAGCACGCCTTCCATGTCGAAGGTGTGCCCCGCCGTCATTTCGTCAAGCTGTTTCCACTGCAGGATGATCAACGACATCTCCGCGTCCAGGACGTTTTCATTGGACACTGCGGCGCGCACCGCGTCGGTGATCACATAGCTCTTCTCTCCGTCGTTCTTGTAGGTTTCGCCCGGCAAGGAAAGCCGGCGGGCCCGCTGTTCGGACAACTCCTTGCGTACCATCAGGCAAAAATGCTGATACGTACGGAGGAATCGATTGTTTGCGGGTTTCCCGGTGACGGCACATTCCACCAGATGGTACGCTTTGCCATCCATGGCGCTCCGGCAATCCGCCAGGAACTGGTCCACGGTAATGGGGGAAGGGCTGTCATACCGGAGCATCGGCAACGACGCTACCAGATAATAATAGGAAGCCAAAACGCGCTCCTTTCCTTACTTCGCCGAAGCGAAGATAATCTTGGAGAGTTCATCCCCAAGAAACGGTTTCATCAGACTGGCGATTTCTTCGGCGCTGAAATCATAGAATCCGCTTCCGTCCTTGTCAGCGACACGAAAACCGCTCTCGACGTTTTCCACGGGACGAATAACGAGTCCTTTGCGCATCTCCTCGCCGAGATCCGCCTTCAGCGAACGGGCAAGCGCCTCATACTGTTTTTGGTTCACGAGGATCTCTTCCTTTGCGCTGTCGACCATGCTGCCTTTCACCACACTGATGATGAGTTCGGCAAGTTCCTTCCCGGAAAACGCTTTTTCGATTTTCGTTTCGAGAATCGCGTCGAGTTCCGCCGTGATCGCTTTCTTCAGCGACAGCTCCACGTCACGACCGGCTTGCTGCAGCGAAGCGCGTGCGCTTTTGTCCCGCACCTCGATCTCCCGCTGTGCGTCCGCCATCGCCGTCGCAGCATCCTTATGTGCCTGCTGCACGATCTCCCCTGCCTGCTTTTTCGCGTCGGCGATGATCTTTTCCGCATCCTGCTTGCCGGCTTCGACGCCGTCTTTGCGTATGGATGCTACCAAATCCTGAATCTGTAGTGCCATCTGAATTCCTGCCTTGTTCCCTTCGGAAAGAAATGTACCATCAACTATACCAAACTGGCAGAAAAAAAAGAATACCCTTTCTGACACGTTTTATCGTTTCGCCTTGCAACGCCCATATCCCCGTACACAAGCCGGGAATTGTAGCACCAATTTCACCCGGATATACAGGTCCGTAACAACAATTCCCTTTGTGACGATCTTTCTTTCGCCTCAAGTTACGGAAAATCGATGATGACAAATGATTTTGGAAAAGGGCAAACTATTCATACACAAAAGTCTTTGACAGATGCCAGATTCAATGGTATGATGAGTTTGTTGGAAAAATCAACAAATGGAGACAAACATGGCTTGCTGCCTTTTCATTCCCACATATTGGAGTACGGAAACGTTGCAAAGTTGGAAGGTGTTCGATCATCCCTCTTCCATTACGGAAGAAGGGACGTTGGGAAGAACGTTGGACAATCTCCAGCACATCGGGTTCTCGGATCACATCATGGTGCTTCCCGCGCCGTGCACTCCCGAAATCTCCCAAAAAGTCGAAACGATCTGCCATGCATATGACCTTCCCGTTACTGTCTGTACTCCAGATCTTCTGGTTTCCTTGACGGATGCGCTCGGCAAAGCCGGACTTTCCGTAAGTGATCGGGTACTCATCGGAAGCGATTCGTACGGAGGCGTGCGTAACATCGGGCTTGCCTACGCCGCATTACACGGATACGACCAGATCATCATGATCGACGACGACGAATGCATTTCCCCCGACTACAAAACCCGGGCGCTCGCCCACATAGGGGAACGGTACAAGGGGAAGATGATCCTTGGAAAGGATGGATGCGTCGAGGACAAAAACGGCAGGAAGACATACGACGGACAGAAAGGGCCATGGGGTTCACAATGGCCGAAGGACGAACTGTTCAACGCCCAAATACAACAGTATCTCGACGCTCGGGAATCCATCATGGAATCCACGCTCGGCTTCGGGGGAAACATGGTCATCGACCAGAGGCTCTTTGCCAACGTACCGTTCGATCCGTTCGTGAACCGAGGAGAGGACGACGATTATCTTCTAAACTGCTCGTACCGGGGCTTCTCCTTTTTCTTTGACAAGGATCTTGTCCTGCTTCACCTTCCTCCAGAACGGGCAAAAGCTTTCTGGAGCAGGCAACGACAGGATATCGTTCGATTTCTGTACGTGAGGGAAAAACTGCGTTTGATGGGCATCCCGAGAGAAAGTCTTGGCGGATTCATGGAATACTTCACCGGCCCGGATCTTGAGCGGAAAGCGGTGTGCTCGAGTATTGACGCCGCACAGCGTTTTATGGACACGGATCATTTCGAATGCAACGGTTTCATGGAGAACGCGAAGGCCGCGGTGTGCGCTGATGCCGGAAAACTCAAGGCAAACTCGGAGGCCTTTCTCCGGTTGATGGATGTATGGCGGGGCGTGATGACGACAATTTGCGGAGGAACCGAATAATGGCGAGGAGAATCCGCAACTCAACGAAAATCTGCAGGTCTCTCTGGCAACATCCGCTCGACAGCAGAGCGGATCTCGCGAAACGTCTTGGCATCGACAAATCGACCATCACATCCGAAACAACGGATTTGATCAAGCGAAACGTGATCTGCGAATTGCCAAAATCAAGAGCGATGCAAAATTCGGGGACGACGGGTCGAAGGCCCATTCCCCTTTCGTTGAACAAGGATTACGGTACCGTACTCGGCATTTCCATCCAAGCGGGTTCTTATGCGCTCTCAGCGGTGAATCTCGCGGGCGAAGCGGTGTTTTCCAAAGAAGTGAATGAGTCGATCACGAAGGATAACATAACGGACGAAATCATCCGTATCCAACGGGATTTTATTCGTGAACACGGACAAACAGTCCCCCGTTGCCTGGGTATCGGCATCGGCGTCGGCGGCTTGATCAACTGGGAGAACAACACCATCAGGTATTCCGTACCACTGGACGTAAGAGAAGAATTTTCCTTCATCGATGAAATCCATCGCAAGACCTCTTTGCCTGTATCGCTGGAGAACAACGCAAATTGCTGTGCATGGGCAAAACTTGCCTTCCCCAAAAATCCCCCACCCCGAAATTTCCTGTTCCTGCTGGTGGAATTCAAACAGGCGCTCGTCCCCCACAAACAATATGGAGGGGTCGGCATCGGTCTCGGCATCGTCATCAACGGCAAAATCCATTACGGGGTGCATTCCTTTGCTGGAGAATTCCGCAGTGTGTTTTGTTCGGAACGGAACGAGAACCAAACGTCGCTCAACAAAGCGGAGACGGACAGAATCCTCACGGATCAGGACGTAATGACACGCTTCATCAACGAGCTTGCCGCCAATATCGCCATGTTCTCGAATACCCTGGACATCGGGAAAATCTTCATAAGCAGCGATCTCGAAACCCCCGGCCGCCAATTATGCGACGTAACGAGGAAGGCGCTTTCTGACAATTGGATTTTCCCCGTCGAGAAAGAAGTTCCCGTGGACTACTCTTCGTACGGCGCGAATATGATCGCCTATGGGGCCGCGGGAAAACTTTTCCAGGTTTTGCTCGACTCAGGGAGAATTCCGTAACCTTTTGTTGTGTTTGCGATGCAACGTATGTTGCTGTACATACTTTTTGGGAAAAGGAGAAATACATGTCAACGACAAGAAGAAACTTGGGTATCGTTCTGGTCCTGTTGCTTGCCTCCTGTATGCTTTTCGCCGCCGGTACGAAGGAACAAATCCCGACCGCGACGGAAGGAACGGAGACGACGACGCTGAGTATTCTGGACTATAGCGACGCTACCGCGCCCGGATATGAGGAATCCGAGGCGGTCTGGCAGAAGTTCATGGATGAGAATCCCGGAATCGTTTTGAAAAAGGAAGACCTCACCAACGAGGCGTTCCATCAGAAATTGGCTGCCTACGTCGCAGCGGGGACAATTCCCGATGTAATGTACATGTATCCGTCGGGTCGTTCGGCGGTACTGCATCAAAAGCATCTGGTCAAGGATCTTGTCCCATTGTTGGGCAGCGATTTTCTCTCACATTTCCTGCCGGCCGCGCTCAATACGGATGACCAAAGCGGACATTATCTCGCTATGCTCCCCCAGTCAATCTGTTATTCCAGCGTCATGTACATCAATACGAAACTGCTGAAGGACAACGGGCTTTCTCTTCCGAAAACCTACGAAGACCTGAAGGCGATGGTTCCCAAGCTTAAGGCGAAAGGCATCCAGACCGTTTTGATGGCGAACAAGGATGACTGGGTAATGCAGTCGTGCCTGTTCTCCACCGTTGCCGGAAGATTTGTGAACAAGCAGTGGATTGATGACGCGAAAGCGGGGAAAGTGAAGTTCACGGATCCAGAATTTGTTGATGCGCTTCGGTTCATCGACACATTGTACAAGGACGGGGTCCTGTCCCGCAATACCATCCAGCTCTCCTATGGAGAGGTACCCGGACTGTTTGCTTCAGGCAAGGCGGCGTTCCTCATCGATGGAGACTGGAGGCAGAGTGCGTTCCTTACCGATAAGTCGTCCGGACAGGCGCTGATCAGCCCTGAAGACCAGAAGAACAACATCGCGCTGATGGCGTTCCCTGCGATTCCCGGCGAAAAGTATCCTGGGGTGGTTTCCTCTACGCTCGGTTGCGGATACGGCATTTCTTCGGCAATTCCCGCAGGTTCCGCAAAAGAACAGGCTGCGACGAAACTGTTGAAGTACCTGTACTCGCAGGACGTGCAGAAACAGTTCCTTGAATTGGGGAGATACATCACTTCCCGCACCGACGTGACCAGCGACAAACTGGAGCCGTTGACGACGAAGATGATGGAATACTACTCTACCATTAAAGGAACCTGTTATGTACTTGATTCCGCACTTGATCCCAGCATCTACACGGTGCTGAACAAAGTGCTACAGGAAATCGGTCTTGGGACGAAGACCCCGGAAGCGGCTGCGGCGGAAGTCCAAACCGCCATGGACGCATGGATCGCTTCCAATACCCAGAAATAACTGACAATACGTTCAGGTCCCCCGTCGGGGCCTGAACATTTTGAGAGGAGGTCTTCATGGATTCATCAACAAATAAGGTAAAAAAAAAGCCTATTGCTGGATGGTGATCCCATCGTTTGTGATTTACTTGTTCGTCATGGCGTTCCCCATCATTCTGTCACTGGTGTTGTCGCTGAGTAATTTCAGCGGTGGAAGGATTTTTGGAAACGCAGGATGGAAGATCACCGGGTTCCAGCACTACGGAAGGCTTTTTTCTGATCCGTATTTCTGGCACGCATTCAAAAACAACATCCTCGTGGTGTTGATCTCGGTCTTCGGGCAACTACCCCTCGGACTTTTTCTTGCATATCTCATCTACCGTAAGATTGTGAAATTCGGCGGTTTCTGGCAGGGTATTCTGTATGTGCCCTCCGTCATCTCCGTCATCGTAATCGGCATCATGTGGAATCTGATCTTCTCTCCGTACGGACCCCTTTCCGAACTGATGAACCGATGGTACGCCTTCTCTTTCTCGAACAATCTCTCGAGGGTCCTTGCGGGGTCGTTCGGCGCCGACGGAAACCTTGTGGTGACGGACCAACTCGTCAAAAGCATTATCGCCATCAATCCCCAGACCGCCGCGGCGGCATTTTCCGCACCCGTTCCTGGTTTGTCAGAAATGCTTCGCGGGATATCGACGGAAGGAATCCAGACGATCGTCTCCGATCTTACCAATTTACTCGCTCCCGTATGGACTTCTGATTTTTTGAACAAGGAAGGAACGGCGATGGTTCCCATCCTGTTCGTCACGCTCTGGTGTTGGACCGGTACATACCTTATCCTTTTCCTTGCAAACATGCAGAAGATCAACGCACAGACGATCGAATCCGCCCAGATCGACGGAGCAAAGGAAAAGAGCATCCTCGCGCACATCATTCTTCCCGAGCTCTCGGGATCCATCATGAACGCGGCGGTGCTGTGTATTTCGGGATCGCTGAATTCCTTCGCGATGATCTACGCAATGACGGGAGGAGGACCGGCGAGAATCACTCAGGTCCTTTCCATATATATGTACGAGAAAGCATTCATGGGCACGCCGGATTATCCGCTTGCGAACGCCATCTCGATCATGATGGTGTTGTTCAGCGTCGTGTTGATCATCTTAACGCGTTCCATTCAAAAACATTTCGGAGGCACACATGAAGACTGATTGCCGCAGGGAACGAGGAGTAGGAGCGTTCCTTTGGAAGTTTTTCGCATATGTGATTATGATTCTTTTCGCATTGCTCGCCATCGTACCGTTGATCTGGCTTATCATCAACTCCTTCAAGACCACGGTTGAATTCCGTTCGAACATGATCGGCCTGCCCCACACGTTCTATCCCCAAAATTATCCGGGCGCATGGAAAGTCGGGAATTTCGGAGTGCTGTTCTGGAACTCCGTCTTGTATACGACGGTGTCCGTCTCAGTGGCGGCGTTCCTTTCCCTCCTGACGGGATTCGCGTTCGCAAAACTGACGCGTCATTCCACGAAGACGATGTATTCCATCTTCTCCTTGGGAATTTTGCTGACTACGCAGACCTTGATGGTCCCGTTGTTCCTGCAGGTCTCCCAACTCGACGCTTTGCTTGGAGGATTCTTCGGAAAACTCGGTTGGTGCAATCCGAACTCGTTTCATCTGTTCTACAACACCAGATTCGGCGTCATTCTCGTTTACATCGGTTCGCTCCTGCCCCTCGGTGTGTATCTTTGCACCGATTATGTGCGAAGTGTCCCGAATTCCTTGGTGGAGGCGGCATTGATCGACGGCGCGGGATACTTCAGGATATTCCTGTCCGTCATCATACCGATGTGCACTCCCATTCTGACGACCATCGGGCTCCTCAACATCCCGACGATCTGGAACGAGTTCGCGCTCATCAACATCATGGTTTCGAGCATGAAGTACCAGTCATTGCCCTTAGGCATCTATAAATTCTCGGGGACGCTCTCCTCGGACTACGGGAAAGAATTCGCGGCGCTGGTGGTCGGACTCATGCCGATGCTGATCTTCTACCTTGTTTTCAGGAAACAGATCACGACCAGTGTGGGCGGCGGAGCAATAAAAGGATGAATTCAGGTACGGACGGCGTACCGCACCACCATGTGGACGATCGCCGTCTGTCCTGAGGCATTCTCTATGGTATGATTGACGTCGCATCGGTACATGATGAAATCCCCCTTCTTCAGTTCTGCAGAATCCCTGTCGGTATATACCTTCACCGTTCCTTTGATGATGGTAAGGAATTCCGTAGTGCCTTCGTAATGGGGTTCGCTGGAAAGCTTGCTGTGGGGTTCGAACGTACAGTAATACATTTCCAGGTCCTCCACCATGCTCATCGGAGAGAGGATATGGATGGTGACTCCATTTTCCGTGGTCTCTATGGTATTGTTTTCGTTACCCGCAGGATTGACCGAAAACAGTTTCTGTTCTTCCGCAGACTCTTCCAGCACGTCATTCAGGCTGACGTTCAGTCCTCTGGCAATCTTCCATACCGTCGCGACCGTCGGATTCGCCTTTTCGCTCTCGATCTGGGACAGCATCCCTTTGGAAATCCCCGACCGTTCCGAAAGCGCGTTCAGCGTCAGTTTTTTCCGAGACCTGATTTTCAGAATATTCTGCCCTACTTTCGGCGGATTATCCATTGCTTGTCCCCCTACAAAATGTTTGACATATTAAACTTTGTTCAATATACTAAACATATATTGTAATGGAGTGAAATCCACCTGTCAATTGGAGTGTCACCATGAAGAATATTTTGATCGTCGGAGCGCTCGGACAACTTGGGTCCGAGATCGCGTGGGAAGCAAGGAAACGATACGGGAACGACCATGTCGTGCTCACGGACATCAGGGATGACGTGAACCGCGATCTCATCGCAAGCGGACCGTTCGAACGACTGGACAGCAGGGACGGAGAAGCGCTTGCGAAGATCGTCCGCAGCTATCATATCGATACCATTTTTCACTTGGCGGCGCTTTTGTCCGCCAACGGGGAACAACATCCCCAAAAGGCATGGGACGTGAACATCAACGGACTGCTGGCGACGCTCGAGGTGGCGAGAGAAGAAGGAACGGGTGTGTTCGTCCCTTCTTCCATCGGAGCTTTCGGACCCACCACGCCAAAGATGAATACGCCACAGGATACCGTTCAGAGACCGGCTTCGATGTACGGCGTGACGAAAGTGACCGGCGAACTTCTGTGCGATTACTACCACGCGAAATACGGCGTGGACACCCGAGGAGTGCGTTTTCCCGGAATTATCAGCAACCTGACGCCTCCGGGAGGCGGAACTACCGATTACGCGGTGGAAATCTATTATGCTGCGGTTGACCGAGGGCGTTACGCCTGTTTTCTCAAAGGCGATACATATCTGGACATGATGTACAGTCCGGACGCGGTTCGAGCCGTCTTCCAGCTTATGGAGACTTCTCCACAACGGCTCAAGCACAGGAATGCGTTCAACATCACTTCGATGAGCCTGTGCCCGGAAGACATCGCAAGCAGCATCAGAAAAAGAATGCACGACTTTGTGATCGAATACGATGTCGATCCTGTGCGCCAGGCCATCGCCGACAGCTGGCCGGATCGTCTTGACGATCATGCGGCGCGGGAAGAATGGGACTGGAAACCGGCATATGGTCTTGATGCCATGACGGACGATATGCTTGAAACAATCGAGAGGAGGGAAAAACGACATGCTTGACGAAAAAACGGCACGGGAAATCGACCAATTTCTGAAAACTCAGAAAGACGAAGGAACATTCAAAAACGAACGGGTCATTGAAAGCCCGCAGAAGGCTTCCATTCAGGTGGGAGGAAAACAGGTACTGAACTTTTGCTCGAACAACTACCTCGGACTCTCCGATGACGAGCGCGTAATCCAAGCGGCGAAGGATGCGATGGACAGATGGGGGTTCGGCCTTTCTTCCGTTCGTTTCATTTGCGGTACGCAACGGATCCACAAGGAACTCGAGGACGCGCTTTCCTCCTTTCTTCATAAAGAAGATACGATCCTGTTTTCCAGTTGCTTTGATGCGAACGGCGCCCTGTTTCAGCCGTTGGTGGGACAGGACGACGCGATCATCAGCGACGAGCTGAACCATGCGTCCATCATCGACGGGACGCGACTGAGCAAGGCGGAGCGTTTGCGTTACAGGCATGCCGACATGGACGATCTGAAGCGCTGTCTTGAACAGGCGAAGGAAAAGCGAAGACGCATCATCTGTACGGACGGGGTATTTTCCATGGACGGCGATGTGGCCAGATTGGATAAAATCTGCGATCTTGCCGATACCTATGACAGCATGGTGATGGTCGACGACTCCCATGCGACCGGATATCTCGGGGATACGGGAAGGGGATCAGGCGAATACTGGCATGTTGAGGACAGGATAGATTTGCTCACCACTACATTCGGCAAAGGACTCGGCGGCGCCAGCGGCGGGTGCATCAGCGGAAAAAAGCGACTGATCGACCTGTACCGTCAAAGTGCGCGTCCCTATCTTTTCTCCAACTCGCTCGCACCCGCCATCTGCGGCGCGACGCTTCAGGTACTGAAGATGCTTTCGGATGAAAATCCCTATGCGAAACGGACAAAGGAAAACGCGGCCTATTTCAGAAAGAAAATGCAGGAAGCCGGATTCGACCTGATCAAGGGGGATACCGCCATCATCGCCGTGATGATCTACGACGAGGCGAAGGCCGTGGAGATCGCGAACGAACTTCTTGCGCAAGGAATCTACGTCATCGGATTCACCTATCCTGTCGTCCCCAAAGGCAAGGCAAGGATACGCGTACAATTATCCGCAGCGCATACGAAAGAGGACATCGACCGGGCGGTGAACGCTTTTGTCAAGATAGGGAAAGCATCGGGCATTATCCGGTAAGGAAGAAACGGCGGGGATTTCCCCGCCGTTTTGCATTTCCTCTATGAATTGGATATACTTCCTTTCATGCAATCGCAACCAACGAAAAAATACATTCTTTCCGATATGCCACAACGCGGGCTTGTCCGCGTGATCGATCTCCAAAACGACAAGACATTGCTCGTAGCGAGCGAAGACATCGAAAAGGACATCATCGACATCCGTTTCAAACTCGATCTGGAGATGTATCCCTGTGAGCAATTACAGAAGGCGTATACGGCTACCGGTCTGGAACTGTTCTCGATCGAACCCTATCTCATCGCAACATCAGCGGAAGATCTTGCGTCGCTTCTGAAAACCGAAACGGAAAGACTTTCCCGAAAAGGCGTCAGACTGTATCGTTCTTGATCAGTTGCCGAATACCTTCGACCGCCAGTTTGATGGCGTCTTCCGTATCAAACAACTTAGGATTGTCCATGCCGAGTTTCTCTCGTTCCTGATTCCCCACGACGAAGAAGCATGCTCCGGCGCGTGCGCCGAGGTGTGCGGCACAGCACATCAACGCCGCTCCTTCCATCTCGCTGGCCAGCACGCCAAGCCGTTTCCACGCCTCCCATTTCTGCAGCAAGTCATAGGAGACCGGCATGATCTCTGGGTCATGCTGTCCGTAGAACGAATCCTTGGACTGCACCACCCCGGCATGCCATGTGTATCCCAGACGCTTCGCGGCCGCGACCAAGGCGGTCACCACCTGGAAATCACAAACCGCCGGATATTCGATGGGAGCGTATTCCCTGCTGGTTCCTTCCGCCCGGACACAACCGGTCGCGATGACGCAGTCACCTCCCATCACCGGAAGGGCGATGCCACCACAGGTGCCCATCCGGATGAACGTATCCGCCCCGCAATTGTGCAGCTCCTCCACGGCGATGGCGGTGGAGGGCCCTCCGATCCCGGTGGAACAGACGGAAACGGGAACCCCTTCCAGGCTTCCCGTATAGGTGACGAACTCACGGTTGTCCGCAACAAAATGGGCGTCATCCAAATGAGACGCGATCTTCTCCACCCGTTTGGGATCGCCGGGAAGGATCACATACCGCCCGACATCCCCTTTCTTGATGTGCAGATGGTACTGCACACCACTTCCCTGCATATAATCACTCATGCCTGTAGCATAGCACAGTTTCCTCGTTCCCAAAACGGGAAAGTCGTGATAGACTGCCCGCCATGAAGCAATCCCATGGAATCCTGTTGCTCGTCACCTGCGCGGTGATCTGGGGCTTGGCGTTTGTCGCCCAAAGCGTCTCCTCCGGCCAGATCAGGCCGTGGACGTTCAATACCATCCGTTTCGCCATAGGGGTTTCTGGTATTGCTGCCCATCTCACGCCACCATTTGAAGCAAAAGCGCACCTGGGTGGGAGGAGTACTCTGTGGCACCGTCCTGTGCTTCGCCAGTCTGCTGCAACAGATCGGCATCACAACGACGATCACCGGAAAAGCAGGGTTCATCACCAGCCTGTACATCGTCATCGTCCCATTCCTCTCCGTTCTGACCGGCAGGAAGGTGACCATCAGAAACTGGGCGTGCGTAGGACTTGCACTGGTGGGGATGGCGCTGTTGACAGGATTTCGGCAAGGCGGCATTTCCCGGGGTGAATGGTTCATCCTCGCCTCGGCGTTCTGCTATGCACTGCACATCATGGTGATCGACCATTTCAAAGATGTGGATGGCATCGCGCTTTCCACCGTACAGTTCCTCACCGCTACCGTAATCGGCATCCCATTGACCATTCTGGAGGCGCCGGCATGGGAAGCGATCAAATCCGTCGCAGTTCCCCTGGTATACGCCGGCGTGATGAGCTGTGGCGTCGCCTATACGCTGCAGATCCTGGGACAGAAATACGTGGAGCCGGCGAAAGCGGTGCTGCCGCTCTCCCTGGAATCGGTGTTCTCCGCGTTATTCGGGTTTTTGATCCTCAGACAGAAACTTACCCCTGCGGAACTTGCCGGATGCGCCGTGGTGTTCGCCGCCGTGCTGCTCAGCCAGAAAGAACCGGCGACTCAAAGAACCACGTAAGTTTTTCCCATGCCGCCGTCTTCCGGCATGGCGAACCGGTAATCCTTCACGGCAGGGTGCTTTTTCAGATAGGCGGCAATGCCTTGGGAAAGGATGCCATCCCCGTAGCCGTGGATGACGGAAAACTGCGTCACCCCATGCACCAGACACCGCTCGATCTCCTGGTCCAGCTTCTGGAGCGTTTCTTCCAACGTCAGACCGCGCACATCCATTTCCAATTCAGGAGCCGGCGTCTGTCCGGTATACACCACCTGGACGGTCGGCGCGTTGGTCTGTTTTGTTTTGACCAGATCCTTCCGTTTCAGTTCCAGCTTCATCGTCCCGATGGCTACCTGGTAGCGGCCCTTCCCCATCACACGGACGACCACCCCTTCCCGATGGTTTCGTCCACAGAGGACGGCGTCCCCTACGGCAAGCGGTTCGGCCTGGGAGACGATGGCGTCTTCCTCATGCTCCAACTGCTGGTCCGTCTCCTGTTTTTTCTGTTGCAGGGAAGAGACGTACTGTTTGACGGCGACGGTCTGCTCCCTGCTCACCCCTTCTTTCTTCAAACGGGCGACCAGCTGTTCCAGCTCACTGTTCTTCTCCCGCATGAACTTGGCGAGATCGGTGGACTGCTCGTCCTTCAGCCGGAGGGAGAGACGCCGCACCTGCTCTTCCCGTGCATGGAGTGTTTCCTGCTGTTCCTTCAGTTCCTGTTCCTTTTGCTGCATCTCTGCCTCTCGGGAGAGCAGTTCCTGCCGTTTCTGTTCCAGGCCTTTGATGATCTCCCCGATCTGTACGGCGGAGGATCCCAGATACTGCTGTGCCCGCTGGACGACCTGGGGCGGAACTTCCATGGCGCGCGCCGTATCCAACGCATGGCTGTCCCCCGGCACCCCTTGGACGACGCGGAACGTCGGCTTGTGGCTTTGGCCGTCAAACTCCATCGAGGCGTTCAGCACATCGGCGCGGGCGTAGGCGAATTCCTTCAGCACCCCGTGATGGCTGGTCACCAGCGTCAACGCCGCGTGACGGAGGCACTCCTCCAGGATGGAGCGGGCCAACGCAGAACCTTCCACCGGGTCGGTACCGCTTCCCAGCTCATCCAGCACCACCAGGGAACGCTCCGTCATGTGGCGGAGAATAAAGGCGATGCGGCGCATGTGGGAACTGAATGTGGACAGTCCCTGTTCAATGGATTGTTCGTCACCAATCTCCGTGTATACGTCGTCAAACAATGGCATCCGGGATCCTTCGGAAGCGGGAATGTAGCCACAAAGCTGGTTGAGCATGCACAGGAGCCCCACCGTCTTGATGGTCACCGTCTTTCCTCCGGCGTTGGGGCCGGAGAACACCACCGCCTTGACCTGTCCATCCAACTGGATGGTGATGGGAACCGCCTTGGCCCCCAGGAGCGGATGCCAGGCGCGTTCCAGATGGAGCGGGCCGTCGGAGAGATCCGTCCGGGTCATCGGCTCAAGGTGGCTGTAGCGAGCCAGGGCATAAAACTGGTCGGCGAACGCGACCTGCCCGGAAAGGCGGGTCAGCTCATCCTTCAGATCCCGGGCGCGATCGGAGAATTCCTTCAGGATCCTGGCTGTTTCCACCAGAATCTCGTTCTGGGCCATCGTCACCTGGTTGTTCAGCTCCACCAGACGGAACGGCTCGACGAACATCGTGCTTCCCGTCTGGGACGTCCCGGTGACGAACCCATCCCCCGTCTGGGAACGGTCGGAACGCATCGGGATGACCAGCCGGCCATCACGGAACGCCCCTTGGTCACTCTGCACCTTTTCCTTGTGGGCGTTGATGTACTCCCGGGCGAAACGGAGCCGACCCTGCCGGGCATCCTCGACCTGCCTGATCAAGCGGGCGATCGCAGGATGGCTGGGCTTGACCGTCCCGTCCGGCTGAAGGGCCGATGCGATGTCATCCCCCAATGCGGCGAGCGTGGGATCGAGACGCGCGGGGAACAAGGGGAGAAGCGCCTCCTGGAAAAGATTGTCCGAAAGCGTCGCGTGACAGAAACGGATGAAGGATGCCGCGCTCTGCAGATAGGAAGAAAGCGCGTACAGCGTCTGTCCGTCGGCATGATAGCGGAGATCCCCGTTCTGGCGGAAAAACTCGGTGAGATCAGGAAAACGGGTCGGATTTGGCACCATCCCGCTGGAAAGAAGCGTGAGGAATGATGCGATGATCTGCTGACGACCCTCCAGCGTCGCGCGGTCGGAGGTGAACGGCAAGCTTTCCAATGCGGCGCGCCCTTCGGCGGACAAACATTCCCTGCTGATCGCATCCAGCACGCGGTCGAATTCCAAATCCTTTCTACTCTGACTCTCCATCATACACCTTGTATTTCTCGCCCTTTTTGGGCATTTTTTTCTCCCGCTGCACCCACTGGGGCGTCATTTCCGACAGGGATTGGAGCATTCTGAGATAACTCTCGTACCGGTCGGCCAGGATCGTCCCCTTTTGGACCATCTCCTTGATTCCGCACCCCGGCTCCTCCTGATGCAGGCAACCGGCATAGGCGCACAGGTGGTCATTGGCGCGGAACTCCGGGAAACTCTGTTCGATCTGCCGGGGATCCCCGTGAGGGGGATACAGTTCACGCACCCCCGGCGTGTCGATGACGACAAAATCAGGACAGATGATCATCTGGGAGTAGTTGGTCGTGTGACATCCGCGGTTGAACTTCTCGCTGATCGCACCAACCCGCTGTCCGCTCCCGCACAACGTGTTGATCAACGTCGACTTCCCCACGCCGCTCTGCCCGATGAACGCCGTCGTCTTGCCGGAAAGCACCTTTTTGAGTTCCTCGATGTTTTCTCCCGTCTGGGAACTGACGGCAATGATCCGGTAGCCCAGCGTGTGGTACAGGGAAAACCGTTCGTTCTCCTCTTCGGTGAGCAGGATGTCGCTCTTGTTCATCACGATGACCGGCTCCACGTTATGGCAGCAGGCGATGGCACGGTCCAGGAACCGGGGCCGGAACGGTGGGCTCTCCACACTGGTGACGATGGCCACCTGGTCCAGGTTGGCCGCCACACACTGGTTGCACAACCCCTTGACGTTCCACCGGGAGAACCAGTTCTTCCGATCCAGCCGCTGGACGATCATCAGATCGGCGCTGAAACGGACCATATCCCCCACGGCGATGGGATTGTACTCGTTGACCAGACCGGCAAGCTGCTTGCCTTTGATGCGGCAGAGCAAGGATTGGCCTTCCCACAGAACGGTGTAGATATTGTTGATGCCCCGTGTGACAAGGCCTTGCCGGTATTCCATGCGAGCATGGTACACTGAACCCAAGGAACTTGACAACAGAAGGGAAACAGGGCACCCTCGGGGTATGTTTTCGTTCAAGACCTGCAACCATCCTTCCTGCCATACCTATGTCGCCTGCGGTACGGATACCTGTTACCGGCACAGCACGGAGAAAGAACGGCTTCGCGCCTACTGCACGATGAAACTGGAGAGCATGGAAGTGGTCAAGGACCTGTGCATCACCGATGCGGAGTTCGAAGGCATCACCCTGCCGGAAACGAAGGAGATCATCGCCAGCAACTTCGCATGGTGCACGTTCCGTGACATGGATTTCTCCCATGCCAAGCTGATCTCCTCGTTCTTTGATTTCTGCCTGTTCGAACACTGCACGTTCCACGACATTGACTGCCGGTACAGCGTCTTCTCGGGAAGCGAATTCCTTCACTGTGATTTCTCCGGCTCCTTCATCGTCCACTCCAACTTCTCCGGCATCACCAGCATCGACACCAGCTTCGCTTCCAGCGACCTGTACTTCTCATCGTTTCCCACCAGCTATCTGAAGAACACGTCGTTCGAGGACTGCAATCTGAAGAAAAGCGATTTCCGCTTCTCCGACCAGAAAGGAGTCTCGTTCAAGTACTCCAACTACCAGGAGGCGCGGCTGTGAAGATATTCCCCCATTTTTCCGTCGTTGGTTTCTGCAACAGCTACATCGTCGGCGGGGAGCAAGGTGGCGGATGCATCATGATCGACCCCGGGCACATCGACGAGGAATTGATCTCCCTCTTGGTCGCCAACCACTACATGGTGGAGGTGGTGCTGGTCACCCACGCCCATGAGGCGCACGTCGCCGGCATGGGGACGCTGAAGAAAATCTATGATCCGGTGGTGTACGCCGCGGATCCTTCCCGTTTCGACTATCCGGTGCAGAAGGTCGATGATGGCGAAGAGCTCATCCTGTGCGGGCTGACCGTACGGGCCATCCACGTTCCGGGCCATAGTCTGGACAGCATGGCCTATCAGATCGACCACGCACTGTTCAGCGGAGATACGCTGGAAGGCGGCAGACTGGCCACCTCCAACGGGTTCATGGAACAGGAATTGCTGCGCAACGTCGTGGAAAACCGGCTGATGAGCCTGGATGAGAACTTTTTGTTGTTCCCCGGTCACGGCTCGATCTCAAAACTCCGCATTGAACGGATGTTCAACCAGGATCTTCTGCACCTTCAGACCATCGAACGGACCCGGTCCCTGCTCAGGGACGGGGAAGACGCAAAAGAGGTTTGAACCGCTCCGGCAAGGGGCTTCGGAACGTCATCACCTTCCCGGTTTCCGGATGCCGGATGGTCAGGCTGAAGGCATGGAGCATCAAGCCATCCATTCCATCCGCTTTTCCATACACCGGATCCCCGGCGATCGGGTGTCCGATGGAAGAGAGATGCACCCGGATCTGGTGGGTTCGTCCGGTGTGGATCACCACGGAAAGCAAGGCATACGAAGACAGTTGCCGGAGCACGCTCCAGTCGGTGATGGCTTCCTTCCCTTCCCCCAATGGACGTACGGCGAACTTTTTCCGGTCACTGGCGCTCCGGGCGATGCCGGTATGGAGACTGCCTTGTGGTGCGGCAAACCGTCCCATGGCGATGGCCAGATACCGTTTGACCGTGGTATGTTCCTTGAACTGCGCAGCCAATGCCGCGTGCGCCTTGCTTGTCTTTGCGATGATCATCGTGCCGGAGGTGTCCTTGTCCAGCCGATGGACGATCCCCGGACGACGGACATCCCCATCCTCATCATCCTCTCCGGTGGAGAAGTCTTCTCCATACCGGTACAGCAGGGCGTTGACCAGCGTACGGTCCCAGTTTCCCGCCGCCGGATGGACCACCATCCCGGAGGGTTTGTTGATGACCAAAATCTGGTCATCCTCATACAGGACATCCAGCGGAATATCCTGGGGGACCACTCCCTCGAAGCACTGTTCCGTCCACTGCACTTCCACCTGGTCCCCCGCCTCCAGCGCCCTGCTTTTCTTCGCAGGCTTCCCGTTGACCAGAATCTGTGTTCCTTCATCCGAAAAGACACTCCGCTTCAGGCCATGCTCCGCACAGAACTTGTCCAGCCGGGAAGCCGGCTCCTGGACGGTGAAGCTGCGGCTCATCAGCCTATCGGGCATCGGAAGCTCCTTGGATCCGTCCGACGATGTAGTCGGCAAGCGCAATGCCCAGCGACAGTCCTGCTGCCACTCCGGCCTGCCGGAGCGTGACGGTCAGGGCGGGGCTGGTGGGCAGGTCTCCGCCGAGCAGATTGATGACGTTGTATGCAAGCGCCGTCACGGGAAACGTGATGGCCAGGGATCCGAAGAACAGCGTCTCCGCCCTGCGCAACTCATACGACCACAGAGGGAATTCCTGTTCCTGATAGGGCTCGTAGTCCGGCAGTTTGTCAGAAAACACCGGCAGCGCGAGAAGGAGGATCAGACAGATGCAGAGGATCCGTCGGCTCACGTGGTGTAGTCCCTTTGGCCGAAGATCCTGGTCCCCACCCTGACCATGGTGGAACCTTCCTGGATGGCGATGGGGAAATCAGCGCTCATCCCCATGCTCAACACAGAGAAATCCACATGGGGGAATTTCTTCTGGCAGTCACGGTGCAGGCGGGCCAGATACCGGAACGCCTCCCGGGTCTTCTCCGGCCCTCCTTCCAGCGGGCCGACGGTCATCAGGCCGTGGATCGCCACATGGGACAGATCCACCGCGTGAGCGATGGCGTCAAACAGCTCTTCTTCGGTAAGGAAACCGCTCTTCGCCTCTTCCCCGCTGGTGTTGCATTCCAGCAGGACCGGCATCACCTTGCCAAGCGGCGCGCACTCCGCATCGATCTTTTCCAGCAATTTCAGGGAATCCACGCTGTCGATGCCGTCCACGTACGGGACGACCTTGCGCACTTTGTTGGACTGCAGGTGTCCGATCAGATGGAGGATCATCCCCTCGGGACGGGGGACGGGGAATTTTCCGACGATCTCCTGCACATGGTTTTCCCCGAACAGCCGTTGGCCGGCCTGCCAGGCCGAGAGGATATCCTCGTACGGATGCAGCTTGGAGACGGCCATCAACGTGACCGAGCCTTCCGCCCTTCCGCTTTCCTTCTCCACCTTGCGGATATCAGCTTCCACATCCCGCAGATCTTGTATGTTCATCGTGACGCCTCACCTGCAATCTAGCACAATCGCGGCAAAAGGGAAACCGATCACTTCTTGAAGTGTTTCTCCCGCAGCACACGGAAGTTTTCCCTGAGTGTGTCCAGCTGGCCTTTCAGTTCCAGGTTGGAGGAAGTCATCGTCGGGAACGCGTCCAACAGGCGGCGGTTGGAACGGGTGAACCGGTCCTTGGCGACCATGATCTCCTCTTCCCATTTGCGTTTGATCAGTTCCAACGCATCGGTGCTGGCCGTATCCTTCAGGAGCACCAGACGATCCTGCAGTTGCCTTCCCTTCTCCTTGATCTCCGCAAGCCCCCGCTTGAAGCCGGACATGCGCAGGACGCTTGCCGTGGCGTCGACGCTCATCACGGCGATGATCGCCTTGGAGAAATCCGGCACCAAGGCATCCGGCAGTGATTTCATCCCGCCGGAGAGCATCGGATGGATCACATAGGTAAGCAGGACACCGGCCAGCCCGAAGATTGAGCTGTTCAGCAGGCATACCCGTCCGTTGATATTGAAGTGGTGCTTGCTGTAGTCCCACAGCTTGACGTTGAACCAACGCTGCAGGATCCAGGAGCCAAGATACTCAATGAGGGAGCAGATCACCATGGAAAGGAGGAACACCACCACGGGATTGGGCGTGGAACCGGAGGTGGAATGGTCCATCCAGGCACCCAGCATGCGCACGGCCACACCTCCGAAGCCATAGATGGGAAGCCATGGCCCGTACATGAATCCACGGTTGACAAGCCGTCTGGCACCGATGGAACAGTAGATCACCTCCCCGATGTATCCGAGGATCGAATAGACGAAAAAATAGATGACGTAGCGGTCGAACAGCAGATTCGCCGTCATGGCAGCCTCCTCTTCAGGCTGTTGTACTGTACCATAGGTTTCCGCTTCTGTCTAACGCCAGACGAAGTACAGCGCCACCGAGGATGCCACGGTGGTTATCAGCGTGAAGGGAACCCCGATCTTCAGCCAATCGGCGAAGTTCATCTTGTGCCCTTCCTTCTTCAGGATGCCCATGGCGACGATGTTCGCCGAGGCTCCGAATGGCGTGAGGTTGCCGCCCAGACAGGAGCCGATCAGCAGTGCGAACATGTATAGCTCCGGCTGGAGGTTCATCGACTGGGACAGGCTTGCCGCCACCGGCAGCATCACCATGATGTACGGCACGTTGTCCACGAAACCAGAGACGATGACCGACACCAGAATGATCAGGACGAAGCCCAGCACGACGTTTCCGCCGATCGCCCTTCCCAATGACTCGGCAAGCAGATCGAGGAGACCGCTCTTCTGCACCGCTCCAACGACGACGAACACGCCGATCAGGAACAAAATCGTCTCCCAGTCAAGCCCGCGTACCAGACGACGCACTTCGCTGCGCCCTTTCTTCTGGGAGAAGCGGTACCAGAACAGCCCGATGACGGCAAGGGCCATGACAAAGATGCCGCTTGCCGCGCTCAGACCGCCGAAGATGAACGAACAGATGGCCAGTCCGATGATCATGGCGATCAGAAGGATGGTGGGGACGAAGGAAAGCAGCTTTTTCTCCCGCATCACCACCGGTTTCTCGTTCCAGCGGCGGAAGTACAGCCAGAAATACACCGCTCCGGCAACCATGCCGATCTGGACGAACCAGAAGATGGAGATCTTTCCATCGTAGAAGAAGAAATCGTTGAACCCGTAATGGGCGAAGGTGGCGAAGATCATCGAAGGGGGATCACCGACCAGCGTGGCCGTCCCCTGCAGGTTGGCCATCACCGCCAGCCCGATCATGAAATAGGTGGGGTCCATCTTCAGCTTGCGGCAGAGCGAAAGGCAGATCGGAGCCATCAGAAGGACGGTGGCCACGTTGTCCACCACCGCGCTGATCAATCCGGTGAGCACCAGAATGGCGATGATGGAGAGTCCTACGTTGGAGGAACGCGCGATGATGCGGTCGGCGATGCATGCAGGAGCGTTGCTGTAGATGAACAGCTCGGCGATGACGAGGCTCCCCACGTAAATGGCAAGCACGTCCCAGTTGATCAACGTGGTGAACGATTCCTTCACCCCGACGACGCCCAGCGCCATCATGATGGCTGCGGTGATCAACGCCGCCCAGGCTTTCCAGTCTCCTTTGATGATCACCACGGCGTACATGGCGACGGCAAGGGACAACACGGCGATCTGCATTCCACTCATCTCACACACTCCCACAAAAAAAGGCCTCCCGGTGATGCGAAGCATACCGAAAGGTCTTGTGCTCCCCCTTTGCAGAGGGCAGTGGAACCAGGCAGTCATGCCGGTTGTTGGCTCCACACGGTGAAGGACTACTCCCCTTTCTTTGACCGGAGAGGGATTTGGACCCCCGACCCGTTGCGTGTAAGGCAACTGCTCTCCCGCTGAGCTATCCGGCCAACTCCTAAGAGATATAAAGGTTTTTGTCGTTTTAGGCAAGGGAGCGGGGAAAAAGAGCAGGAGTTTCCCGGTTCGTCCCCGCATCCATTGGAAACGGTTCCGTTCTGCTCCCCGCTTTTCCAAAATCCTGCCATTGATTTCATCGTTTTCCGCGTCGCAATAAAAAACTTTCTGATATATTGCGGACATACTTCTTGTTTCTGTTGACGACTTTCCGAATATCCCGTACAACGGATGCATAGGTGTTGGGAATATGGACACAATGAAACTGGACCGAAGGGCGCGCTACACCCGGATGATCCTCAAGCAAAGCCTGTTGGAACTGATGCGGGATCGCCCGATCACCAGAATCTCCGTCAAGGAACTCTGTGAGAAAGCGGACGTGAACCGCACGACCTTCTACGCCCATTACAAAGACATCGCAGAGTTGCTTGACCAGATCGAGGATGAGCTGTTCCAGTCGGTGCGCTCTTCCCTTGAGCATGGACTGGGAGAGGAGTCAGTCTCCGCCATGGTGATGGACATCCTGACCAATCTGAAGGAGAACGGCGAGCTGTGCAAGGTGCTGTTTTCTCCCTACGGAGACAAGGACTGCCTGGAGAAAATCCTCCGTTTCGCCCATCAGAAAACCATCGCCACGTGGCAACGCCTCTGTCCGGGCCTGACGGACGAAGATAT
Organism: Sphaerochaeta sp.; assembly: GCA_022482495.1. NCBI lineage: Bacteria > Pseudomonadati > Spirochaetota > Spirochaetia > Spirochaetales > Sphaerochaetaceae > Sphaerochaeta > Sphaerochaeta sp. The sequence continues at coordinate 185,333 of JAKVPA010000001.1, forward strand.
GGAAAGGCTGTACCTGTTCTTCTCCAACGGCTCCGTCGCCCTGATCCGAGAATGGGTGATGAACGACATGCAGGAAAGCCCGGCGACCATTGCGCTGTTCATCGACCGGCTCTCCTCCATGGGGCTTTCCGTCCTTGAGCGACGGGAGTAGCCTTACTTTCCCTGGAGCGTCGAGGAGGAATCCTTCAGAAGCACGTCATGGGCGCCGCCTTCCACGATACTGGTCTCGCTGACCAACGTCAGGCGTGCGTTCTTCTGCAGGTCCTTGATGGTCATGCAACCACAGTTGCACATCGTTGATTTCACTTTGGAGAGCGTCACCTGGACGTTGTCCTTCAAGGCCCCGGCGTACGGGACATAGGAATCGACGCCTTCGACGAAACTCAGCTTTCCACCCTTTCCGCCCAAATCGTACCGCTGCCAGTTGCGGGCCCGTGCCGAACCTTCGCCCCAGTATTCCTTCATGTAACTGCCGCCGACCATCAGCTTTTCCGTCGGGCTTTCGTCAAAGCGGGCGAAGTACCGGCCCAGCATGACAAAGTCGGCGCCCATCGCCAAGGCAAGGGTGATGTGGTAATCCAGCACGATGCCGCCATCCGAGCAGATCGGAACATAGATGCCTGTCTTTTTGCAGTATTCGTCCCGCGCCCTGGCCACTTCGATCACCGCCGTGGCCTGCCCTCTCCCGATGCCTTTCGTCTCACGGGTGATGCAGATGGAGCCGCCCCCGATGCCAACCTTGACGAAATCAGCCCCTGCGTCGGCAAGAAAACGGAACCCTTCGGCGTCAACGACGTTGCCCGCCCCTACTTTCACCGAATCCCCGTAATGAGCGCGGATCCACTGCAACGTGTCCGCCTGCCACTGGGAATAACCCTCGGAGGAATCGATGCACAGGCAGTCCGCCCCCGCTTCGACCAGAGCCGGGACACGCTCTGCGTAATCCCTGCTGTTGATGGCCGCTCCTACCAGGTACCGTTTGTGCTGGTCCAGCAACTCCTCAGGGTTCTCCTTGTGGCTGTCATAGTCCTTGCGGAACACGAAGTATTTCAGATGGTTCTGTTCGTCGACGATCGGCAGGCTGTTCAGCTTGTGATCCCACAGGATGTCGTTCGCCTCACTGAGCGTGATGGGATCCTTGGCGTAGACCAGCTTTTCGAACGGCGTCATGAACGTGGACACTTTGGTCTCCTCGCTCATCCGGCTGGGACGCCAGTCCCTGCTGGTAACCACCCCGAGAAGCCGTCCGTTGGGGCTTCCATCCTCCGTTACGGCGATGGTGGAGTGCCCGTACCGTTCCTTCAGCGCGATGATGTCCTTCAGGCTCTGGTCCGGCCGAATGTTGGAATCCGACGGCACAAACCCCGCCTTGAATCCCTTCACCCTGGCCACCATGGCCGCTTCGTCGGCGACACTCTGCGAACAGTAAATGAAGGAGAGACCTCCTTCCCGAGCCAAAGCCTCGGCCATCCGCTCTCCGCTGACGCTCTGCATGCATGCCGAGACCATCGGAATGGACAGCGTGATGGGAGATGTGCCGCCCGCCGGATACTTGACCAGCGGGGTTTTCAGCGAAACGTTGGCAGGCACGCAATCGCGCCCGGTATACCCGGGGATCAACAGATACTCGCCGAACGTATGGGAAGGTTCATCAAAAAAGAAGGCCATAAACGACTCCTTAGGGGAATGGTATATGGCACGTTATTTTTACATCTTTGCAGGGAAGTTACAAGCGGGAGGAAAGGTGCAGCATCAGATTTTCCTTCGGCTTCAGATCCACTTCGATCCACTCACCGTGGAACGACACCTTGTCCGTCTCACGCGCCGTCTGCATGCCCAGCACGTAATTGTCCATGCGAATCCGGCACCGCTCCTGCGAACGGTTCAAAACGGCGACGAGCGCAACCTTCCCGTCGTATCGGGCGAAAGCCACCTGCTCGGGACCGACGGCGATGAACCGCCAGGCGCCGAACGCAAGCAGATCACGGTACTCGGCCCGGTCGCGGGCGAGTTCCCGGTACAACGCGACGTACCGCTCATCCCACTTTGAGGCATCCCACTGCATGGGATAGCGGCAATCCTCGATGGAACCGTACGGGCCTTCCAGCCCCACCTCGTCCCCGTAGTAGGTGCATGGCATGCCTGGCAGCAGGTACTGCAGCATGACGCATCCGGCGAATACGGAAAAGTCCTGTTTTCCTTTCCAGGAAAGTCTGGGGATGTCGTGGGTGTCGATCACATTGAACTGCAAAAAGCGCATCTGGCTGGGTACGGACAGCATGGCGTCGGTGATGGCGTCGGCCAGATCCCGTCCGCTGTACGGACGCGTAGGGTTGGGATCCGCGCCCCACCCACCGGAAAGATACTTGTCCGTCTCACCCATCCAGGAACGCAGCGGACGGCTGCAACCCAGATAGTTCATCGTGGCATCCCATTCGTCCCCATGGAGGTGGGAGGAGGAATCAAGCCAGTCCTCCCCGACCAGATACGCCTTGGGATTGACGGCTTTCACGCTTTCATGCACTTCTCTCCATACCTCGTGGCAGTAGTCGTCCGTGCGGGTGCGCCCCACTTCAGCCGCCACGTCCAGACGCCAGCCGTCCTGGGAGAATGGAGGCTTGAGGAAGCTCTTCAGGACGCTGTCCTCGCCTCTCCAGATGATGTCCCTGAGTTCCTTATTGCCATAGTTCAGCTGGGCAAGGGTCGGTACACCGTTCCATTTTTCCGAAGTACCGTCTTCACTGAAGTAATAATACCCCCGTTCCTTGCTCTGGGGATCGGCCACGGCTCTCTTGAACCAGGGATGCTCGATACCGGTGTGGTTGATGGAAATATCCACAACGATCCGCATCCCCTTCTGGTGGGCGGCGTCCATCAGGCGGATGAACGCCTCGTTTCCTCCCAGCTTGGGATCCACCTGGAAATAGTCGGTGCAGTCATACCGGTGGGTGGTGCGTGACGCGCCGATCGGATTGAGATACAACGTATCGAACCCCCGCTCTTTCAGATAGTCCAGTTTCTGCTGGATGCCGGCCAGGTCCCCGTTGAAGAAATCCAGGCACCGGCCCTGTTCGAACGGGAGCGGCTTGTCGGTGAACGGATGGACCGTCACCGTACCGCCGTCAAATTGGTATTCCCCTTCTTTCGCCCCGACGCTTGCATCACCTTTGCAGAACCGGTCAGGGAAGATCTGGTAACAGGTGGAGGAAGCGACCCAGGTGGCGGCGTCCAGATCCGGTTTCAGGAAGAAGCAGTCCCGAAGGACCGGCACAGACCTGCGCACGCCCTTCTCCGAAACGTACAGATAGCTGTCTGATGTACACAGCACGAAATGCCACCAGATGCCTTCCGGATGGGAAACACACACCGTAGCGGCATACCGGTTTCCGTTTTTCACGCACGGATGATTCTCCTGACGGTCGGCAGAGAACGTCACCAGCAACACCTGCAGCACCGGACTCTCGTCGGGCACCTGGATGGACAGGGTGATCTCCTCCCCGCGTTTGGGGTACAGATTTGATACGTAGGAGCGGTTGACCCCGCTGTCGACGCCGTTTTCCCACATCGTTACACCTCCTGCAAAAATGTTCTATTAATATCCAAACATTTCTGGTTGACCGTTTTAGAAAACCGGTTTACTCTCTGTAGTATACACCAGAATTGAACAGGATTCAATCTGGGAAATTGGGAAAAGGAGTAGTCAAATGAAAAAGACACTTGTGATCGCATTGCTGTGCGTAGCCATGGTGGGCTCTGTCTTCGCGCAGGGCGCCAGCGAAAGCACGGCTTCTTCCGCCTCTGCGGCGAAGGAAGTGTACTTCCTGAACTTCAAACCGGAAATCGCAGACGTATATACGCAGAAGGTAGCTCCTGCATTCGAGGCCGAGACCGGCATCAAGCTGAAGGTCGTCACCGCCGCCAGCGGCACCTACGCCCAGACGCTGAAGAGCGAAATGGCGAAGAACAACCCGCCGGTGATCTTCCAGACCAACGGACCGGTTGGCTTGGCCGAAAACCTGGACTCCACCGCAGATCTGAAGAACACCGGCTTCTACCAGTTGCTGGGTGACAAGAGCATGGCGCTGACCAATGGCGACCAGGTTCTTGCGATCCCGTACGCCGTCGAAGGCTATGGCATCATCTACAACGACGCCATCATGCGCAAGTACTTCGCGCTGGCCGACAAGGCGGTGTCCATCAGCAGTGCAGAAGAGATCAAAGACTTCGCTACGTTGAAAGCGGTGGTCGAGGACATGACCAAGCACAAGAGCCAGCTGGGAATCGAGGGAGTCTTCGCTTCCACGTCCCTGTCAGCCGGCAACCAGTGGAGATGGCAAACCCACCTTGTGAACGTTCCGTTGTACTATGAGTTCGCCGAAAACAAGAACTATGACAACGCAGTGCTCGCGGGACTGGCTTCCAGCACCATCACGTTCAAGTATGGGAAGAACTTCCAGAACATCTTTGACCTGTACCTGCAGAACAGTCTGACCAAACCGGGTCTGCTCGGTTCCAAGAGCGTGGATGATTCCATGGCCGAGTTCGCCCTTGGCAAGGTCGCCATGGTGCAGAACGGCAACTGGGGCGCCAGCCAGATTCTTGGAGTGAAGGGCAACACCGTCGCCAATGACGACATCAAGTTCCTGCCGATCTACATGGGGATCGACGGCGAATCCAGCCGCGGGCTTTGCGTCGGAACAGAGAACTATCTGTGCATCAACAAGAACGTCTCGGCCGATACCCAGAAGTACGCCGACCAGTTCCTCACCTGGCTGTTCTCTTCGGACACCGGCAAGAAGATCGTCAAGGAAGACTTGATGTTCATCACGCCGTTCAACAGCTTCAAGGAAGACGAGATGCCCACCGACCCGCTTGCCAAACAGGTGGTCCAGTGGATGAACAAACCGGGAGTCTCCTCGATTCCTTGGGCGTTCGCCGCGATTCCTTCCGAAGAGTGGAAGAACAGTTTCGGCGCCGCGCTGCTTGAGTATGCCCAGGGCCAGAAGAGCTGGGACCAGGTCAGCAAGGTCGCTGTCGACCAGTGGGCGAGCGAGTACAAGCTCACGCACTGAGGGAGAACCCGAGGTCGTCCCTTCGGGGACGGCCTTTCTTTTTTGTTTCCCAAAGGGGGTTTTCATGCAAAGAGCGTTGAAACGTTATTTCACGCTGTTCGCGCTGCCAGGTTTGATCTGTTTTTGCCTGGCGTTCCTCATCCCGATGATCCTCGGGGTCATCCTGTCATTCTGCAAATTCACCAACCTGACCAACGCAAAGTTTGTCGGGCTGTCCAACTACGCAAAGATGTTCGTGGATGGCAACTTCGGCCACGCGTTCGGCTTCACCGTGCTGTTCACCATCGTCAGCATGGCGACCATCAACGTCATCGCGTTCGCCTTGGCAATGCTTTTGACCCGTGGCATCAAGGGCACCAACGTGTTCCGCACGATCTTCTTCATGCCCAACCTGATCGGCGGCATCGTGCTGGGATGGATCTGGCAGGTCATTCTGAACGGTATTTTGATGAAAAGCGGGGTGACGTTGGTCAGTGACGCCAAATATGGCTTCTGGGGCTTGGTCATCTTGATGAATTGGCAGAATGTCGGTTACATGATGGTCATTTACATCGCCGGCATCCAGAACATCTCCAGCGATCTGATCGAGGCTGCGGAGATTGACGGGGCCGGCAAGGGGACGATGCTCCGGCACGTGATCATCCCCAGCGTGATGCCGTCCATCACCATCTGCACGTTCCTCACGCTGACCAACGGCTTCAAGCTGTTCGACCAGAACCTCGCCTTGACGGCCGGGGATCCGGGGAAGAAGAGCGAGATGCTGGCGCTGAACATCTACAATACGTTCTACGGCAGAAGTGGATTTGAGGGCGTGGGACAGGCAAAAGCGGTGCTGTTCACCATCATCGTCGCCTTGATCGCCCTGACCCAGCTCAGGGTCACCCGGAGCAAGGAGGTGGAATCATGAACGTCCAAACCAAAGGCTCCCGCGTTTCGCGGATCATTCTGTTTGTCGTGCTGGTGGCGCTTGCCGCGTTGTTCCTCGCCCCGATCTTCATCGTGTTCATGAACTCGTTCAAGAGCAAGCTGTACATCTCCAACGAACCATTCGTGTTTCCCAACACCGATACGTATACCGGCAGTGAGAACTACGTCACCGGCGTCATGAAGACACAGTTCTTCCGCGCCTTCGGATACTCGCTGTTCATCACCGTCTTCTCCGTACTGGGCATCGCGCTGGTGACCAGCATGCTGGCATGGTACATAACCCGGGTGAAGAGCAAGTTCACCTCGTTCGTCTACTATCTCTTGGTCTTCTCCATGATCGTCCCGTTCCAGATGGTGATGTTCACCATGAGCAAGATGGCCAACATGCTCCACCTGGACAATCCGGTGGGCATCATCGTGCTGTACATCGGGTTCGGGTGCGGCATGTCCAGCTTCATGTTCAGCGGATTCATCAAGAGCATTCCGCTGGCCCTGGAGGAAGCCGCCATGATCGACGGAGCCGGCCCGGTACGCACCTTCTTCCAGGTGGTGTTCCCGATGCTCAAGCCGACGGCCATCACCGTCTCGATCCTCAACGCCATGTGGGTGTGGAACGATTACCTCCTCCCCTACCTGACCATCGGCAACGACTACAAGACGATTCCGGTGGCCATCCAGTACCTGCGCGGCGGATACGGTTCGGTGGATATGGGAGCCATGATGGCCATGCTGGTGCTGGCGATGATTCCAATCATCCTATTTTATTTCTCCGCGCAACGGTTCATCATCAAGGGTGTTGTTGCCGGCGCGGTGAAGGGGTAAACCATGACACAGGGAAAACGACCGACAATCAAGGACATCGCCCAGGAGTCCGGATATTCGAAAACCGCAGTCTCTTTCGCGTTCAACGAGCCGTCACGTATCAGTGCGAAGGCCCGCGCCCAGATCTTGGAGGTCGCCAACCGCCTTGGGTATATTCCTGACCCGATGGCACGAAACTTCAGCTTGCGCAAGCATATGTCCGTCGGGTTTCTCCTTCCCCAGGATGTGATGTACTCGTTGGGGAATCCCTATGTCGGGGAAGTGGTCGAAGGGATCGGGATGGTGTGCCAGAAACATGGCTACACCCTGACTTTGATCCCTCCGCTGGAAGGAAGCATCGTCCAGGCGGTGCGCAATGCCGCCGTGGATGGCTTGATCGCCCTGGGGATGAAAGTGGGCATGGATATCGTCGACATCCTCAACGCACGGAAAGTCCCGTACGTGACGATCGACGGAACGCCTTCCGCCGAAATGCCCAGCGTGAACATCCAGGACAGCGAAGCCGCCTACCAGTTGATGGATGCCGTCCTGACGGCAGGCCACAAGGACATCGCCATCGTCAGCCTGACGGCGGCGGCCTTCAGTGATGATTCCGACGAGGATTCCGTCCCCCGCAAACGAATCCGCGGTTTTGAGAAAGCGTTCTCCGAGCGGTGGATGGACATCAACGATCCACGGCACATCCAGCAGTTCGTCAGTGAGTGCACGTTCACCGACGGCATGGATGTCGGTCGGAAGATCGCGTCGCAGCCCAATCTCCCTACCTGCGTGGTGACGATGAGCGACATCGTCGCCATCGGGTGCATCTCGGCGTTCCAGGAACGGGGATTGAACGTGCCCGATGACATTTCCGTCGTCGGTTTTGACAATGATGTGGCCTCTCGTATCATCCGGCCGGCACTGACCACCATCGACCAACCGGCGCTTGAAAAAGGCGCCATGGCGGCGGAAGCGTTGTTCCGGATGATCAACGGGGAACATTTGGGAAACGTACGGATGGAGATCCCGTTCCACTTGGTGAAGCGGGAAAGTCTGGCGGGACCAAGGAAAGCATAATCATGGACAGCAAAAAGCAACGATTTTCAGGGGTGCTGCTGCACCCGACCAGTTTGTATACCCCGTATGGCATCGGGGATTTCGGACCGGCGGCGTACGGCTTTGTCCGTTCCCTCACCCACGTCGGGGTAAAACTGTGGCAAGTATTGCCATTAGGGCCTACAGGCTACGGCAACAGCCCATACGCTGCGCGTTCCTCCTTCGCCGGCAACGAGCTGATGATCAGTCCCGAACTGTTGGTACGGGAAGGGTGGCTCTCTGCTTTGGACATCGAGCAACATCCCTCATTCCCCGACGGGAAGGTGGACTACAACGCGGTGATCCGCTGGAAGCTTCCCCTGCTGAAACGGGCGGCCAAGGAATTCCTCACCACCGATTCCGTGCAGGAAGACTTTGGACGCTTCTGTGAGGAAAACAGCGACTGGCTGGATGACTACGCCCTGTTTATGGTGGAGTACGAGCAGTATCAGGATGCCCGGTGGTTCTCCCACTGGGATCCCAAGGTGGCCCATCGCGACCCGGTGGCGCTTGCCCACATCGAGGAGGAGCATACCGAGGAGATCGAGGTGTGGAAAGCGCTGCAGTATCTGTACGAACGGCAGTGGCTCAGCCTGAAACGGTTTGCCAACGAAGCGGGCGTTGAGATCATCGGGGACATTCCCATCTTCGTCGCCAGCGACAGCGCCGACACGTGGAGCCACATTGATCTGTTCCAGACGGATGCCAACGGACGATACCGGAAGGTCTCCGGCGTTCCTCCTGATTGTTTCTGCGCGACCGGACAGCTGTGGGGCAACCCGATCTACGACTGGGAAAAGATGAAGAAAAACGGATACGCCTGGTGGATCCGGCGCCTGAAGCGGCTTGCGTCCCACACCGATTACATCAGGATCGACCATTTCCGGGGATTCGAGTCCTACTGGAGCGTTCCGGCGGGAGACAAGACGGCGGAACATGGCGTCTGGGTCAAAGGGCCAGGCCAGTCGTTTTTCGACGCGGTGCGCGCCCAGTTGCCGAACCTGAAGATCATCGCGGAGGATCTGGGATTCATGACGCCGGAAGTGGAGAAACTTCGGGATGACAACGACTACCCCGGCATGCGGATCGCCACGTTCGGCTTCAACCGCAAGCCGGATGGCACTTTTGACGCTGAGGACACCTTCCTCCCCCACAACTATGGATACCGTGCCGTCGTCTATCCCGGCACTCACGACAACGATACCATCAAGGGATGGTTCGACAAGCTGGGAAAGGAAGACCAGTCCATGGTGATGGGATATCTGGGTTGCGCCGCTGAGGAAGTCCCCCATGCGTTGGTACGCGCCCTGATGGCCAGCCACGCCGAGTTCGCCATCTTCCAGCTCCAGGACATCCTGGGACTGGGCAGCGAAGCGCGGATGAACACTCCTTCCACCTGCGGAGACCAGAACTGGTCATGGCAGTTGGGAGAAAAAGACAACATCGAGCCTCCGTTGCAGTGGTTCCACCAGCTGGTGAAGTGGTACGGAAGATAAAATGACGGCCGGGAAACCGGCCGTCTGAAGCACGTTATTTTTTCAGTTTCTTGACCAACGCGTCGGTGATGGCATGCGCTTCACCGGACGCGTCAAGGTCGATGATCAAGCCTTTGGCACGATAGTAGTTGATCAACGGTTCAGTCGAGGTGGCGTACACCTCCAGCCGATGTGCGATCGCTTCCGGCTTGTCATCATCCCGCTGGATCAACGGCTCCCCGGTATCATCATCGATTCCCTCTTTCTTGGGAGGGTTGTACAGGATGTGGTACGTCCGGCCGGTGCTCTTGCAGACCCGGCGTCCGGAAAGCCGTTTGATGATCACGTCATCCGGAACGACGAAGTTCACCACCGCATCAACGTGGCTCATCGCGCCCAGCGCGTCCGCCTGGGGTATGGTGCGGGGAAAGCCGTCCAGGATGTACCCTTTCTTGGCATCCGCTTCAGAGAGGCGGTTCTTCACCATGGCGATGGTCACTTCATCCGGCACAAGGCCACCGGAAGCAAGGATTGATTTGACCTGCTTGCCCAGTTCCGTTTCATTCTTGATGTTCGCCCTGAACAGATCTCCCGTGGAGATGTGGGGAATGCCCAGGATATCCTTCGCCAGTTCCGCTATCGTACCCTTCCCCGCTCCGGGAGGGCCAAGAAACACAAGATTCATCTTTTTTCGCTCCTTGTCCAAATCATACCAAAAGAGGGTTTGCGTTAAAAGGGCAACTGAGGTAGTATTTCCGGTTGAGGAGTCAATACCATGAGCAAAATCGTGCTGCACGCCACCGACCTGGATGGCTATCTGAACGAAGACGACAAGAACAAGATCGCCACGGCGGACAAGATGTACGCCCAGTCGTTGTCGTACTGTGAGATTCTGGACACATCCACCGACGTGGTGAATCTGGAAACGGCCCGCAAGGGATTGGTGGAGAATGCGTCGGAGATCGGCTCGTACCTGAAGCAGGTGACGTCCGAAGTGAAACGGATCCACGTCTATTCGTTTGAGACGCCCCAGGAACAACACGGGGAAGCCAGCCGCTTGATCGCCAAACTCCGCTCTCCGGAAACGCAGCACGAAGAGTTCCTGTACTACATCCAGCGGGCATACGAACTGCTCTTCTCCCACGTCTTCGCCGACGCGGCTCTGCCCAACAAACGGAGCATCATCACCAAGACGCCGGTGACCAATCCGGTGCGCAACTATGCCGTACACCGCATCCCCGACGTGGACAATCTGATCCACAACAGCGTGATGTGCGTCATGCTCCGCGGAGCCCTCCTCCCCTCGATGATCCTCTCCAAGGAAATCCAGGACTACAGTTCGGACAACTTTGTCACGCCGTTTGCCCTGTTCAAGATCAAACGGGATGAGACGAAGCATGAGTCCAACATGGACTACGTGCTGGATCTTGACCGTTCGTTCTTTGACCTGAAGAGCCTGGACGGCAAGGATCTGGTGTTCGCCGATCCGATGAACGCCACCGGAGGATCGTTGGTGACGATCATCAACTACCTGAAGAGCAAGGACATCAAGCCGAAATCCATCAAGTTCATCAACGTCATCGCCGCGTTGAAAGGAAGCCTGCGCATCTGCAGGGCGCTCCCGGAAGCGGAAGTCTACACGCTCTGGATGGATCCGGTGCTGAACGACCAGGCGTACATCCTGCCGGGTCTTGGGGATGCCGGAGACCGGTTGAACGGGCTGGACACCGGGGACAAGCCCCGCAACATGATCCAGTTGATCGCCGATTACGGCACCAACATCGTCAACCTGTACCGCGCGCAGGTACGGGTCATCGAAGACACCGTCCTGGGGAAATGAACCGGTGAAAAGGTTCTTCCCGTTCCTTTTCGTCTGCCTGCTCCTCTTCTCCTGCGCCTCAAACGAGACGCGGGTGAACCAGGCGCTTTCCCGCGGCATGGCGTTGGTGGACGAAAAGCGATACGACGAAGCCATCCAGCTGTTTGATCAAGCTCTGGAAAAAGACCAAGGCAACATGAAACTGTTGTACGACAAGGCGCTGGCCTTGTTCGCCTCGGGACGGTTCACCGAAGCGCGAGCCCTGTGCGATGAGGCGTTCGCCCTGCACCCTGGCTCCCTTCGATTCCTGACGTTGAAGGCGGACAGTTACCGGGCGGAAGGAAACGTCCAGGCTACGCTGGAAGGATATCATCGCATTCTTTCCTTGAATCCCGGTGATACCGATTTCCGCGTCTCCGTGATGCAATGGGCGTTGGACGAAGGACTCACCGAGGAAGCGAAAACACAGGCACAATGGCTTCTGGACCATCGGGTGAACCTGATCGAGGCTTATACGGTGTTGGGAAAACTTTCCGGGGAAGGCAGCGTGGAGGAGGCGATCGCCTCCTACCTCAAAGCCCATCCCCCGGTCACGAAGGCAACTTGAGCAAAATTCCCAGTACGGCTGCGATGCCGATCCACACGATGGGGTGGACCTTCTTCAATTTGAGCATCAGCACCAGGAAAACGGCGAACAGTGCCGTCTCCACCAGACGGATATGGGAGCCGTCAAACAGCGAGATGCGGAACACCTGCCAACCGGCGTAGGAGATCAAGGCGATCACCGAGGCGCGCAGTCCGTAGAACGCCCACTTCACATAGCGGTTGTCGCTGAACTTCTCCAGCACCCGGGCGATGATCAGAATGATGATGATCGACGGGGCGACCAGCCCCAACGTGGCGCACAGGGAACCAAAGATTCCCCCGACGATGCTTCCTGTATAGGTCGCCATGTTGATGCCCATCGGACCTGGGGTTGATTCGCTGACGGCGATCATGTTGGAAATGTCATTGACGGTGATCCATTCCGGGTGGGTCTGGGCCAGACGGAACAGGAACGGCAACGTGGCCAACCCACCACCTACGGAGAACAGCCCGATCTTGAAGAATTCCCAGAACAACAGGAGGTAGGTCATGATTTCCTCCGTTTTTCTTTCAGAAAGGAGAACAGCAACCCCCAGAGGATTCCCACGGCGATGAAAATCACCGGAGAGAGGGAGAAGACGACCATCAGGACAAAGGTTGCCAGGCAGAGGACCAGTGTCGGGACATCAACGATGCTTTTCTTTGCAAGTTTCACCACGCTGACGGTGATCAGGGCGCATACGGCGACCCGGATGCCGCTGAAAGCCATCTGGACGTATGTATTCTCTTCAAACGCCGTAAGGACGGAGGCCAGGATGGTGATGATCACCAATGAGGGGAACACCATACCGAGTGTGGCGACAATGCCACCGATGTTTCCCCGTTGTTTATAGCCGATGAACGTCGCCGTGTTCACGGCGATGATGCCCGGCGTGCACTGTCCGACGGCAAAATAATCCAACAGGTCGGAATCGGTGCACCACTTCCTGCTTTCCACCACTTCCCGCTGCAACATGGGCAGCATGGCGTATCCGCCGCCAAAGGTCATCACGCCGATTTTGGCGAACGTCCAGAACAGCTGAGGAAGCGTTGTCTTCTCCTCATGCATTCCCTTTGATCCTCCCGATCTCAGCCTGGACCATCTGGTCGCACTTTTCGTTCATCTCGATCCCATTGTGCCCCTTGACCCACCGGAATGACACGGACAGCCCGGAGACCAGCTTGTCCAGGATTTCCCAGTATTCCCGGTTCTTCACCGGTTTGTTGTCCGCCGTCTTCCACCCTTTTCGTTTCCAGGATGCGATCCACACCAGAATGCCGTTCTTCACGTACTGGCTGTCCGTGTTGACGACGATCCGCTCCGCCCCGAGGGTCCGGGCGTATTCCAGCGCTTTGATCACCGCGGTCAGTTCCATCCGGTTGTTGGTCGTCATCGCCTCCCCTCCGGAAAGCTCGGTGGTGAACACGCCATCCGCGTTGAGGGTGAACGCCCAGCCCCCCGGTCCCGGGTTGCCGCTGCATCCCCCATCCGTGTAGATCTCTATGGTTCGGTACTGCATACCGGCATGGTACAGAGGCGGATGGAACTGGTCAACCGACCACGCGGGAACGGTATGCGACATTCCTGCCAAAAGGGAGACACTTTTTTCACCCCGCATCTTTGCCCCTCGGGGAAGGAGTCGTTGCGTTAAGCACCAATGACGCCAACACCAAGACACCTCCGCCGACCAGGCGGAGGGTTAATGACTCCCCCAGCATCAGGACGGACGCCAGGACGGTGACCACCGGTTCCACGGTGGATACCATGGCGGCGGTGGATGGGCCTATCTTCTCCATTCCGGTGAAGAACGACCAGAACGCCAGCACGGTGGAGACCAATGCGATGGACAGTACGGCGCCGATGCTGGAAGCGTCGTGGGGAAAGGAAAAGCCGGAAACTCCATTCATCACCCCATACACGAGGGCGGCCCCCAGCATGATGTACGCGGAAGACGAGATTTCCCTCCCCTTTCTCACCACCCGCGCGCTGACCAAAATATACCCGGTGTAGATCACCGCCGACGCGAGGGAAAGCACCACCCCTTCCATGCTTGCATGGCCTTTGGCTCCCAAAATCACCACGGCACCAAGAATGGCACAGGCCAACGCAACGATGTTCCTCCGGCTGACCACCTCGTGGAACCACAGGACGGAAGAAGCCATCACCATCATCGGATAGGTGTACAAGAGAAGCGCCACCACACTGGCCGACGCGTAGCGGAGCGCGGTGAAATAGCAGTACGACTGGCCGACGTATCCGATGGCGCCCAACAGAAGCGATGCCAGCGTATCCCTCCCTGACGGGACGGGAAGCTTCCGCAGGGCGGCGAACAGCCCCATGCACAATGCCCCGACGGAAAACCGCAGGAACAGCAAGGTCACCGTACTGGTCCCGCCGGCATAGGCCATCTGGGCGAAGACCGGCATCACGCCGAACGAAGCGGCGGAGACCGCCACCAGAACGATACCGCTTCCACGATTTGCCTCATGCATGAGCGACTCCCCCACCATCCCTAGAAGGAACATAGCACACGAAGGGAAAAATGTATCTCCAGGCATGCCGGTCTTCAAGAAAAAAGAACGCGTCAGGTGGTTGCTTGATGAATGGTGCAAGAAACCAGAAGCCAAAAACCTGCCTTACCCAGCCACGTTTGTGGCATTCCATTTTGTGGTGTCACACAGGTACGCGTAAATGGCGTCAGAAACAGGATCCCTCATGCGAAAGCGCATGTGAACGACGGGAAGCGCTTCCCCGTTTTTCCCTGGCATCGTCTCTTCCTGGTCCTCCATCAACGTCATGTCACCCAAATAATAAAATTCTGATCCTTCATCATCACTCTTTTTGACAAACAGCAGCATCCTGATGCCGCCGCTTCGTATCGCCACCGGCTCCTTGCTGTTTGCACGCACGCCGTGGCGGGTGTACCAGGAGAACACCTCCTCACTTTCAAACCGATCCTGGTAGTCGACGCTCGCGCTGATCTTTCCGGAATCCTTCGCATAGGTGACGAACACCGGACACGTCCTGGTCTTCTTGTAGTCGATCAAATAACCATAGATGGTGGAAGTAAGATCTTTCCCCCATCCCAACAGACGGCACGCATCCTGACGGGTGTACCGCTCATACAATACGAAGTCACCTTCCCGACGAGGTGAAGATCCTTTTTTGCAAACTGCGCCAGTGAAAACGCCACCACATCGGATACACAGGACCGATACATGGGTTCAGAAAGAAGATCCAAGAATTGGGTGGTCGGCCGAACCATCGCCCCTTGTCGCTGGAGATAGCGTATGTTCCCGAATTTCGTCCGGTCCTGTTCTTTGAAAAACTGGTCGGACAGCACGTTGCACGCGCCTTCCACCGAACGATCACTTGGCTCGTACCCATACCGTTTTTGCACCTCCGCCTTGATGGACGCAATATCCACCATCAGCTCACCATCCAGGATGCGCTTCACCAGCAACGCTTCATAGGGACGTTTTCCCGAGGCCAACGCCGTTGCGAAGAACGCCAGGCTCTGCCAGTGGGCTTTGGTAAAAGGGAGGATCGAACGAGGCGGGATCAACGGTACGGACATACGCCGGATAGGAACGTTCCTTCGCCTTGCAATGGGCGATCAAGAGCAGAGGACTGACGGCGTTCAACGTTTCGAAATCCATCATCATCGGAACCCGTCCGCACCGTTGCTTGACATCGGCATACCAGGCGGCAAGCTGTCTGCTCGCCGTATAGCCACCTTGGTTCACCGCCTGGAGGATCCGTTCCTTGGCGATATGATCGAAATCCACCGTGGAAACCCCATTGATGGCCAGGCTGCCTTCAATCACCAGCTTGCGCATCACTTCCTTTTCGTAGGAATGATCGCCAAACAACGCGACGGGGATCAGGTAATTGTGCTGGTAATTCCCAATGAAATCCACCACGGAAACGAACTGTTTTCCCGGATACAGGCGCAGTCCTCTTCCCAACTGCTGGATGAACACAATGGCCGAGGTGGTGGGACGAAGCATGACGATCTGGTTGACGCAAGGGATGTCCACCCCTTCGTTGAAAATATCCACGGTAACCAGATAATCCAGATGGTCAGGATCGGTTTTCGGGGCTTTCAGCCGTTCGATGGCTTTTTCCCTGACCGCGGTGTCATCACTGCCACACAGACTCAGGACGCGCATATCCGGCGCGTCAAGCTTGCGTGCAAGCTCCCGTGCCTCATCGTTCCTGCTGCAGAAAATCAAACCACGCGGCTCCGGGTTTCCCAGACGATACCGAAGTATCATCTGTCGGATCCGCCGCACCCGTTCGTCGGCCACCAAGTACCGGAAATCGGAGACCTCGCTCACTTCCTGCCCATCAACGGTGAAATCGCTGATGCCCCAGTAATGGAACGGACAGAGCATCCCCTCTTCCAACGCGTTGGACAGTTGGATCTCATAGGCCACCGTGTGGTCAAAGAACCGATAGATGTCATATCCGTCGGTCCGCTGTGGGGTGGCCGTCATCCCCAGCCAGAAATCCGGATGAAAGTACTGCATCACCCGTTGGTAGGTCTCCGCCCCACTGTGATGCACCTCATCGATGACGATGTATTGGAATGCGTCAGGAGAGAATCGGCGCAACACCTCCGGATGGTTCAGCGTCTGTACCATGGCAAACACGAACCGGGAATCGGTCTCTCGGGAACCATCACCCACTACACTGACGGAAATATCGCTCCCAAAGACCGCCTGGAAGGTTTTGATGGCATCGGCAATGATCGTGCTCCGATGGACGATGAACAGCATACGCCGGGGATTCACCGCCTTCACATCAAAGGCGCAAAGGAAGGTCTTTCCTGTTCCGGTCGCAGAAATGACCAATGCCTTCCGTTTGCCTTGGGCTCGGAGGCCAGCCAACGCAACCAACGCTTCCTGCTGCATGTGGTTCGGGGTGAACGTCGAGGGTGGATTGGCGTTCTGGTCCACATCCCGATGAAACGTCTGGTAGATCTGCCGATAATGGGCAAGCCATGCTTCCGAAACCTCGATCGCCTCGTCCCAGGCGTCCTGGAACTCGCTCTCCAGTTGGGCGAGGAACGAGCCGCCCTGCAGCATGGAAAGCCCGACATTCCATTCCCGGGTGACGGAGAGCGCCTCTTGGGTGAGATTGGCGC
Source organism: Sphaerochaeta sp. (assembly GCA_022482495.1). Taxonomy (NCBI): domain Bacteria; kingdom Pseudomonadati; phylum Spirochaetota; class Spirochaetia; order Spirochaetales; family Sphaerochaetaceae; genus Sphaerochaeta; species Sphaerochaeta sp. The sequence goes on from JAKVPA010000001.1 coordinate 202,296, forward strand.
TTCCGATGATCACGCTTGCCTGACGATGCAGGGGATCCTTGAAAAACAGGTATCCCTTCGCGTGGAATCGTGAACCACTGGCCACACGCACCTGGATGTTGGGAAACGCACACAATGCTTCGATCGCGGCGGGATCGGTGAAGGAGAGGTAGTCGGTCGTAAGGATCCGACCCTTCACCCCTTTCCGGCTCGCTTCCTGCAATGCGCTGAACAGGGAAGCCACCCCGCCCTGCGTGATGAACGCCACGGAAAACAGGAAACCGTCACAGGAGGAGAGTTCCTTCACCAACGTGGACAACACTTTGGTCTTGGGATATCGGTTCAACACCAACGTCGGACGCAACGTTTCATCGGAGGGTACGGACGCGTCGATGAATCCCGTCCGCAAACTGTGGGTGAGCCGATCCCCAAGATCATCCGGCATGGGCAAGCTCCTTGGCGACGGAATCCAGAAGCAGACGGTCGGCATCCGCCCAATCCACCGAATGAAGGTGGTCAGCGTCCAGCCATCTGCTGGCCACATGCTCGGAAAGGGGGAGCTCGCCTTCCACCAGAATGCAACGATAGGCGTGCATCACGATGAAGAAGGTCTGGTATTGATGCCGGACCACACCCAGCTCCTTTTGGACGCGGATGGTGCTTTTCAGCTCTTCCCGGATCTCACGGACCACGGCTTCCTCCCCGGATTCACCCGCTTCCAGCTTTCCCCCGGGAAACTCCCATTTCAGCGCCACTTCCCCACGGTCGGGACGCTGTGCGGCAAACACTTTGCCGTCACGGATGATCACCGCGGCGGCCACTTCCACCTGTTTCATGCCACCATCCTAGCAGCTTCCGTTCCCTTTTTCCAGGCGGTTTGTTGACTTTGTCCTTCCCCACCGGTACGCTGAAAGAGCCAGCACGGGGGAAGTCGGTAATGCCGCGCGGTCCCGCCACTGTACAAGTCAGGAGACCCTGCCGGCATGACGCACGCCTACGACAGATAGGCAAAGGGGCGCTGTATGAAACGATTTCTTTCCGTAGTGATCACCATGTTGGCAGCCTTGTTTCTTTTTGGCCAGCCGACGATGGAGACTCCTGTTTCCTCCACTGAGACCTACACGGACAGCAGGGGAACCGTCTACGCCATCAAACCGGTCAGCAGGATCGTCAGTCTTGGGCCGACGGTCACTGAAGGCATCTGTGCGTTGGGCGCGGAGGACAAGCTTGTCGGACGCACCGATTTCTGCAATTGGCCCGAGTCGGTGTCGGCGATCCCATCCATCGGAGGGATCATCAATCCATCGGTGGAAAAGATCATCCGCCTCCAGCCGGATCTGGTCATCGCCAGTTCCATGGTGGGGGATGACGTATACCAGGCGATCCAGAACGCAGGAATCCCAGCCATTTCCATCAACAAGGAAGGCTCATTCGACGGCGTCTTCTCCTTCATCCACGACCTTGGACTGGTGATCGGCAAAGAAAAGGAAGCGGCGGCACTGGAAGCGACGATGCGCTCCCAACTTGAGGAAATCCAGACAACCTACCAGAATGCGCCGAAGAAGCGAGTGTACATCGCCGTGGCCTTTGGCCCGTATGACGCCACCGCCACCGGGGACACGTACATGGACGAGATGATCACCCTGGCCGGCGGCATCAACGTGGCGAAGGACGGAAAGAACTGGATGTTCACCAAAGAGCAGCTGGTCCTGGCAAAGCCCGATGTGGTGATCCTGATGGGCCAGATGAACGACGGCTCCGACGGACAGGAAATCCTCTCCCAGTGGAAAGCGACCAAACCGTACGGTGATCTTCCCGCAAAAGTCAATGTGATCGACGGGGATTTGATCGGCCGGCAAGGCCCGCGCCTGGTGCAGGCGGTGGCCGAACTGGCCCGCCTGATCCATGAGGACTGAGATGGCGAAGCATTCGTTCCATTGGGTCCTTCCCATCACCACCTTCCTCTTCGTCATTCTCTCTCTGATGATGGGAAGTTCCCGTTCGTCGCTGGGAGAAATCATCAGGGCGTTCCAGGGACAGGACCCTCCCCTGTGGTACATCATCGTACACCTGCGGATTCCCCGCACCATCGCGGCGCTGTGCTGCGGCGCCATCCTTGGCCTCTCCGGAGCAGTATTCCAGGCGGTGCTGAAGAACCCGATGGCAGACCCCTACGTGCTTGGCATCTCCTCCGGCGGCAGTCTGGGAGCGGCCATCGGCGCGGCGCTGGGCGCCGTCTCCCTGACCATCCCCGCCTTGATCGGAGGACTGGGGGCGTCGCTGTTCATTCTTGCCGTCTCCCTGCGCCACCAAGGACAGACCCGCCTGATCCTCAGCGGTGTGGCCGTCACCTACCTCTGCTCCTCCCTTTTGACGTTGATCATGCTGCTGGAGCGGGAACAGTACCAGCGGATCATGTTCTGGACACTGGGCTCGTTCTCCGCCTCGACATTCCGTCAGGCGGCGATGGCGGCGGTTCTTGCCATACTGATGTTTCCCCCGCTTTGGCGGCACAGCAAGGAACTGGACATGATGCTGCTGGATTCCTCCTCGGCGCTGTCCCTCGGCCTGGATATCCGCCGCTACCGCCTGTTGTTCCTCCTCCTGCCCACCATCGCCGTTTCCGTATGTGTCGCGTCCTTCGGGGTGATCGGATTCATCGGACTGCTTGCCCCACACATCGCGCGCCTGCTCTCCGGCCCGAAGCACCACCGGCTCCTTCCCGCTTCCGCCGCCTGCGGCGCATTGCTGCTGCTCGCATCGGACATCATCTGCCGTGTGGTGCTTCCCACCGGTGAGATGCCGGTCGGAGTGATCACCGCCCTTGTGGGCACCCCGCTCTTTCTGATGATGCTCCACCGGGGGAGGTACCAGTATGGATGAGATCATCCGGGTGGAAAACCTTTCGGGAGGCTATCCCCACGCTCCGGTGTTTGAAGGCCTTTCCCTCTCCTTCCATGGTCCCGGCCTGTGCACGGTGATCGGCCCCAACGGCTCCGGAAAGAGCACCCTCCTGAAATTCCTCTACCGGGAATTGGCCCCCCAGTCAGGACAGGTATTGCTGGAAGGAAAAGACATCGCCTCCTACTCCCGAAGAGCAATCGCCAAGCGGATCGCCCTGGTCCCCCAATGGGGGCGCATCGAGGAGGATTTCACCGTACGGGACGCCGTGGCGATGGCTGGCTCGCTCCACGTGGAGGAAAGCCTGGATACCTGCGATCTTTCCGACAAAGCGGATGCCAGCGTCCTCTCCCTCTCCGGCGGGGAATTCCAACGAACGTTGATCGCCCGTGCCCTGGCGCAGGATACGCCGGTGCTGCTGTTGGACGAGCCGGTGAACAATCTGGACATCTCCTATCAGGTCTCCACGTTGCGTCTGGTCAAGGATCTTGCCCACCATGGGGGGAAACTGGTCATTCTGGTGCTGCACGACCTGACGATGGCCCAGGTGTACAGTGATGACGTGGTGCTGCTCAACCATGGGAAGCTGGTGGCGCAGGGCGCGCCGCAGGAAGTGATCATCAAAGAGCGGATCGAATCGGTCTACGGGACACCGATGCAATGGGACGAAACGAACCATCTGCTTGTGCCGGTGTGGTAGACAACCCACCCGGTTTGTCCGTACGATCAGAACTGTGAAACCCGTCGCCAGGATCCTCAACCATATCTACCGCACCGCAGTCCGGCTGATCCTCAGCCTGAACTACGATTTCTGCGTCTGGAAGGAGGAACCGCTTCCCGACGGACCCAAACTGTTCTGTTCCAACCATTTCAGTTCCTCAGACGTCCACTTCGTCACCACGTTGACCAAGGATGACCTGCACATGGTCATCGGCAGAGCCTGGGGGATCCGTCTGGTCAGGCCGTTCCTCAAATGGACGGAACAGATCAAGGCGTTGACGCCCGCCGACCGCAAGGGCGTCGTGAAGGCCGCGGTTTCCTATCTCCAGGCGGGAGACTCCGTCTACATTTTTCCCGAGGGCAAACTGTATGGAGATGGGAAGATCGGTCCGTTTCACGCCGGCGTGGCGCGAATCTATCTGGATCATCCCGTCCCGGTGATCCCCATCGGTCTGGTTGCGCCCCGGCGCAGGGTGCGGGCAAAGTTCTCCTTCACTGCGGGACGTGACATGACGGTGGTCAGCAGGAACTACTACGCAAACATCGGTCGGGCGATGGAGTTTCCCGAAGCGTTGGAAGTGGCAAAGACAGACCGTCTGAAGGCGGAAGGGATGATCTGCCATGCATTGGAAGCGGAAGTCCGCCGCTTGGTTGATGATATCAAGGAAACCAAATTCTGGAGTTGAATATGGAAGAAAAACGTGATGCGTTGTTTACACAATTCTTGGCGCAGGTGGAGGACATCTGCCGTCATTCGGCACAGGTGGATGATCTGAAGTTCCAGGCACAGCTGGGAAACGGCACCTCGTTCAGGTTCCGGTACAACCGCGCTTCGTTCCTTCGTTCGCTGAACCCCTCGACCCCCTACCAACCCCACTCCGTCTGGGGTGGCGTGGTGGATTGCGTCGGAGGCTTGTGTTGCCTTCTGATGCTGATCGCTCTGTTCAGAAGCCCTTGGCCGATGGCCTTGTACCTGCTCTTACTGGCAACTTTCACCTTCTCCGCGCTGGATCATTTCCTGGATGAGACAATGCGGCCCGCCCATCGGGTGTTCCGGACGCTTGGCAACGTGTTCCGTATCCTTTCGTTGGGGTGTGGCGTCTACGCAATCGCGTTGAAAGCGGGCAGCCACCTCACCTGGGTCGCGGCATGCTCGCTCCTTGGGATGGCGGCGGCGCTGTTTTTGCTTTCCCTGCAGACCAAAGGCGCATTGTTCGCATCCCTGGTCATCTCGATGCTCCTCCCGATGGCGATCTTGTTCACCAACCGTTCCCTGCTCGGCATCTGTGCCGCGTCCCTGCTGTCCCTCTGGTCACTGCAGGAACTGCTCCTGCCTTCCACGTGGACAAGCCGAACCAACACCGTCTTCGGCGTCATCGGCTCGATCGTCCTGGGATTATTGCTGCTTGGCTGGGGCGCGTAGCATGTCCATGTAGTAGCGGCTCTCAATGGCGCTCTGGTCGATGTCCAGCATGCGGAGCGCCTTCTGCAGGTTCCGTTTTGCCTGGTCGACCAGTTCCTGGTCGTCCAGCACGAACTCCATCTCGACAAACCACCCCAGCGGCGGAACCTCGACGAGCTCGACGTGAAGCGAAGGAAAGCCGGAGAACGGTATGTGACAATGGACTCCCTGCTTCAACTTGCGGACGAACTCCACGTATCCCAGGGAGCGGGCGAACGCCATGGCTCCGTCCCGCTCTTCCCCTGACGCGGTGAATTCATGCTCCACGTTGACTTCCACGCCATTTTGGATCGTTTTCTCCTTGCTGGTGAACAAGAGCGTCCCTTGGGAGGAACCATACCGTTCCAGACGGATACGGAACAACGCGGGACCTCCGGGAAGTGAATAGTACACATCTTCCTTCACTTCCGGGACGAGCCCGTCACCCAGCACGGAGAGGCGCTTTTGGCACGCCTCGTGATCGGCCACATGGGCCTTCAGTTCCACTTCGTAGCCCATCTCAGTCTTTCCACGGGAAGATCATTCCCTTCAGGGAGCGGGGTCCGATGCTTTCGTTTTCCTCATACAGCAGGTCGGCCCACGGCAGATGCTTGCGGTCTGCGCCGGGATTGGCTTCCAGATAATCATACTTCTTCATCAACAGTTTTCCCGCCACCATGCCGGTCAGCTGGATGCCGCCGGTTCCCGGGATCAAGCCGACGGTGAAGACGGAGATCACCGCCTGGACGATGATGTCCAGGGCGCAGAACAGGCTGACTCCGGTATTGTCCGCCACGAAGATGAAACACTTTTTCAGTGTCTTCAGCGGCCGGTCCCCTTCCATCATGAAGTGGAGCGGATAGTAGTACATGATGGCCAGGGAGAACGCCACCGCGACCCAGAACAAAATCACCGTGATGACCAGACCGAACATGTTGCCGTAGGACAGGTAGAACGGCATGACGAAACCGATCAACGCGGCAAGGAACAGCACGACGAGCCAGTACAGGAGCGCATGCCGCCAACTGGTCCGGATCCCCCGCTTGAAGCCTGCCCATCCGACCCGTTCATACCGTGCATAGGCGTGGTTCATCGCGCCCGTTCCCGCCTGCAGGAACGCGAACAAGCCGGCGACCAGGCAAAGGAGGACGACGGACAAGCCGAAATACGGCCCGGCCTGCCCTGCTTCACTCTGCTTCACCGTTTCATTGGCTTTTTCCACCTGGCTGGCCACCACCGTCGTAGGAGTGGCCTTCTCGGTTGTTGTCGCCGAGGCGTTTTCCGTCCCGGCCGCTCCCAACGAGAGGCACCCCAACAAGGCGAACAGCACCACCATGTACAGCAAATTCTGCAGGACGAGCCCCAACAGGTTGTCCCAGCCATCCCAAAACACTTTTTTGATGAAGAAACCGATCATGCTTGTAGAGTAGTAGCAGACGAAGAAAAAGACAACGGGGAAACGGGGAAAACATCAGACAAGAAAATGAGTCGTACCCCCTTGCATGAACAGGCTGATTTCTGATATTGTCACTAGAGCGACAGAATTTTGGCGGCGTAACTCAGCTGGTAGAGTGGCAGACTCATATTCTGTATGTCCGGGGTCCGACTCCCTGCGCCGCTACTCTCGGGAACGATGCTTCTGCATAGTTCCCGTTTTTTGTATTCAGACGGTATGAATCCTGCTTTTGTCGTACCGGTTCACCCGGCTGGTGGTGCGGGCTGCATAGCCGACGGCAATGATGGAGAACGGTTCCAAGGTATGGGGGATGGCAAGCGTCTTGGTCACCCAGTCGATCCGCTCCTGAATCGGCGCGATGCCCAGCCAAACGGCGCCCAACCCTTGGGCTACCGCTTCCAGCAAGATGTTTTCCGTACAGGCAGCCATATCTTGGGCGACAAACTGGGGAAACAGCGCTTTTTTGCGGGAACAGCAGACGATGCCAAGGGGCGCACCGGCAAGACATGCCGCGTCGGGATTGCTCTGGGAAAGCCGGAGAAGCACCGTTTTGTCCTTCACCACGTAGAACTCCCATGGTTGTTGGTTTCCCGCTGACGGAGAAGCCATGGCGCTCTCCAAAAGCATGACGATTTTTGAGTCCGGAACAGGATCGTCACGGAACACCCTCACGCTTTTCCGGTTCAGAATAATATCCATGCGCTGCACCACCTTCGTGTGAGTGTAGCACAAATGGATGATTTCTGCACAAGGGATGGGGATGTGTCAATCGCCTTTTTTCTGCGCTTTCGGCAAATATTTTTGCTCAAACTCCGAAATGGCGATGGGTGGCGAATACACATATCCCTGGATGTAGCTGCAGTCCAGATTCTTCAACGCAACCACCTGGGGGTGCGTCTCGATGCCTTGGGCGATGACGGACAGTCCGAGCGAGCCGGCCATGTTGATCACCCCCTTGACCAAGGTGGTCTTCCGTTCATTCTCCGGGAAACCTTCGGCGAAGAAACTCCGGTCGATCTTGATGGAATCGAAATCCAGCACGCCCAATGCCTGGATGTTGGACGAGTCGCATCCGAAATCATCAATCGTCACCGTGGCGCCCCAGGAGTGGATCCGGTCGATGATCTGCTTGATCACCCCGACATCCTTGTACGCCGAATGTTCTGAGATCTGCAGGTCAAGGTAGGAGACGGGCACCCCACTCTCCCGGACGATCTGCTCGTACTTCCGGAACACCTCGTACCGGTTGACCGCCGTCCGTGAGATGTTCACCGAAACCACTGGCGGCGTGATGCCCTGGGCCAGCCACCGGTTGATCAACATGCACACCTCCTTGAAGACGTACAGGTCGATTTCCGTGATGAACCCATTCTTCTCAAACAGCGGAATGAATTCACCCGGCTGCAACAACCCCAGCTCAGGATTGCGCCAACGGATCAACGCCTCCGCTCCGGAGAGCGTGCCGTCGCTCAGTCTGATTGTCGGTTGCAGATAGACGACGAATTCCTTGTCACGGAGCGCCTGTTGCATCCGCTCCTCTAGCATCCGTTGCCGTTGCATTTCCATGCCGCAAGCGTCGTTGTACAGATAGCAGTGCACATCGGGAAGATAATCGGCCAACGGATTGCCATAGGCAAGCAACGCCTGGCTGGTGATGGTTTCGATTAGTGTTTTGGGATCCCCCCACTTCGCTGCGCAGGATTGCACCACGATGGAATGTTCCCCCAGGTTCCTGCTGTCCACGCCGGAGAGCAGCGTCCAGATCTTCTTCAGCCGGACATACAGCACATCGTTGGATTCCGCCATGACCAGCATGCCGAATTTGGCGTCGCCGAGGTATCCCAGCGTCTCGTTCTCATGCAGGCAGGATGCGATCAAATCATACACCCGTTTGAGGATGGCGTTTCCTTCGCTCCGTCCAAGAACATCCTGGATCATGGCGAACTGCACCAGATCGTAGTGGACAAAGTAATACGACCGGCCCCCCTCCGAGACCAGGCGTTTTGCCTCATCGACGAACCGGTTGGCCGTGTTCCCGTGGGTGATCTCATCCACATAGGCAAGCCGTTTGTAGTAGCGGGCAAACCGGATGTCCTTGAAGTCATTCATGCTGCTGCGCACCGTGACGGCAAACACGATCACGACGAAGCACATCAACCCCCAGCGGTACGGTTCGGTGTTGTCATAGAAACTCTTCGTGTAGAACATCGCCAGGTTGACCGCCGAAGGAATGGCAAGCACCAAGAGGGCCAGGAACGGCGCCACCATCGTCTTGTCATGATAGCGGACCGACTCGGAAAGCACGAACAACGCCAGGATGGCCACCATCACGAAACAGAAGATGTGGGTGGTGACCAGACTGAGGTTCAGCGGCACCAGATTCAGCGCGTACAACGCCAGAATGACGTACAGATAGATGAAATAGGCGTAGATGAAATATCCCAGCGTCTTCCGGTAATGGGGGGAAAGCTCACGGTAGAACAGCGTCAGGAACAACGGCATCACCATGAATGAGAAATGGGACAGCATGTAGCGGAACGACGCGTTTCCCGAAAAGAAGAAAAAGAAATCGGAATCACTGAAAATCCACAGGCTGGACGCCAACGTGAACAATCCCAGATACAGGTAACACTGGTAGTTGAACGCCACTTTCCAGTGCCGGAGGATGAAGTAATAGACCAAAAGCCAGATGGTCAGACAGAGCATCACCAGACAAAAGCCGAACAGATACAGGTTCTGCCGGAAGATTCGGGCCCGAATCGCCCCTACCTGCCCGATCCGTGCCGTGTACAGCTCAAGGTACCGGCCGATACCCTGGTTGGTCAGGGTGACGCGGAGCGTCTTTCCTGCGTATGTCGGATCCAAGGGAATGGTCACCCAATGGCGCCCCAGCTCCTTGCCGAAACGCCCAGGATTTGCCGTCCCCTCTTCGTACACCGCATTCCCGTCGACCGTGACGACAATGTGGAAATGACTGGACAGGAAGGTGATCACCGTTCCGGCAGGAATCTGTTCGGGGAGCACGTGCTCCATCGTCATCGACTCGCCTTCATGGAGCAGATAGGCCTTGTGTTCATATTCCACATTCCGGAAGGAGGGATCTGTCCAGCCGGAGGAATAGGAAGAAGAATCGCCAAAGGACAACAGCAGGTTCTCTTTGGGGATCCGCACCCCAATGCCGATCATCACAACGAACACGACAAACAACACGATAAACCAACCCAGAAACGGTTTGGAAGTTTGTGTAGGTTTCTCCTTCAATGTGTGTCCTGGTCGCCGTTCACTCATACCACCCCCTCATCCTTCTTTTCCTCCACAGTATCACAAGATGCGGGACAAAAAACAAGAAGGAATCATCAGAACGCAAGAAACGGGGCGATGCGCCGAGCGTCCTGGTATCCTTTCAGGTACAAGTCATGGATCTGGGAACGATCCCGCGTCAACGTCTTCATCCCTTCGATGTCATCCGGGGCGACGATCAGGACGCTCCCTTCCCGTTCCAAATCCCGGGCAAGGGAAACCGCATGGTTGTATCGCTCTCCCCTGAGGTTCAGGTTCTCCGCCGTACGGGAAAAATGGTGACGGATCAGAGGCGCCATCCGCTTTTCACGCTTCCCGGTGATGGTCATCGTTTTCGGCCGGGTGAGGATCACCACGACCCGGTCGCAACCCGCTGCCTGAGCCGCGCCAAGAGGGATCGGGTCGGTCAGCGCGCCGTCGAAATACCATCGTCCTGATACGGAAACCGGTTTGCACGCGATGGGGATGCAGGAGGAAGCCATCAACACCGCATAGTCGTTCCGGCGCATGTCGTCTTTGGTGAAATACCGAGGTTTGCCGCTTTGCGCGTCGCTTGCCACGACGATCATCCGGGAGGGATTGGCGCACAACGTGTCATAATCCAGCGGATCCTCCCCTTCCTGACGCGTCAACGTCCCATAGATGTACTGGACATCCAGGTAGGAGCCGGTACGCACCAGATTGGAAAACGACATGTACTGCTTGCGGAACGCGTAATCCTCATAGAACCGCAGGCTTCGGCCCCTCTGTTTGGAGAGAAAAGAAGCGATGTTCCCCGCGCCTGCGGAGACACCGATGCACAGATCAAAACCGATCCCTTGGTCCAGGCAATAGTCAAACACACCACTGCCATAGGAACCGCGGAGGCCGCCTCCGACATCGATGACCGCCGTCATACCGCCTCCCGTCGGGGAAAGCACGGCACCCCGGCATTCCACATCACCAGAATCTCTCCGGATTTGACCGTCACGGAAGCAGGGGCATGCGTGAACGCGTTGCTCACTCCCAGGGGGAAATCTGCGCTGAGTTCCCCATCAAACGGGTAGGAACACCCCTGCAGACTGACCGTCGCCGAAGGACAGCCCCAGGCGAAGACGGAGAAGATACCCGTCAGGCCGGAAGGAAACAGAAGCGTCTCCCGTTTCGCGATGGTGGCCATCTCCCGTCCAACCAGATAACCTTCCACACCATGAGCGTTCAAAAACGCCAATGCGTGGAAATTGGCGATGGTATGGTCCGTCCGCCCTCCCGTCGCTCCGTACAGCAGAAAGCGGGAACAGCCTTTTTCCAGACCGGCACGGATGGCCAGCATGGTGTCCGTATCATCCTTCCGCTCTGGCCGGCGCTCCACCGGCACACCCGTAGGGACGAATCCCAACGAATCAAAGTCCCCGACAACCAGATCCGGCGTGATGCCAAGGCCCTGCAAGGTACGATATCCGGCGTCAGCGGCGACCACAAAATCCCCCTGCTGGGGAGAAATCGGGACATCGACCGGCATGGCGGATATGATCAGACAGGTGCTCATGACTCTATCCTCTTCATTTCCCCGCTCTCTGGCAAGTCATGTATCGCTTACCTTGGCCAGATACGCGGAAACTTCGGAATCCACCGGATACATCCGGCTGGAGGCAAGAAGGTAGGAAGAAGCCGTCTGATGATCCTTCATGCGGTAGCTCGCGATCCCGATGACCCCGCACAGCGACGCGAGATCCCATGAAGCGAGTTTGTCACGGGTCTCTTGGTACAGTTGCACCAGCATGGCCCTTCCCTTGGAGACATCCCCGCCGAACAGCCCCGGGGCAAAGACCAGGTTGTTCGCCTTCAAATAGATGGCGTAGAACTCGTCCGGATACCGCTTGTACGCTTCATCCAACGCCTTCTTTGACGCGATGCCATAGGAAAGATTAGAGCGGTCCGCCAAGAACAGCAACGAATTTGCGTCTGCGGCAAGCGTCAGACGAAAGAAGGAATCTTCAGGGAGACTCTTGATATCTTCCAGCGTCTGCTCCGCCATCGTCTTTCCCTTGGCCACATCCAGCACCGGTCCGTCCTTGATCAACAGGCGGGAACAGGCAAGGGTGGCGCGGATCGACGCCACCTGATCCTCCTGTGTCGCCTGCTGGGTTCGGAAGGTCTCACAAAGGCGCTCGGCTTCCTCGGCGTCCCCTTTGCCACGAACCAGTTGCATCAGTTGTGCGTACGAAGACCGATCCTTGAGAAACGCGTAGGAATCGGTGATCTGTGCAAACCCCACAACGCCGAGGAACAGCAGACAGCAAAGGAACAACAAACGTCGCATCACAGTTCCTCCGCCTCGGAGACGAAACAGGCGATCCCTTCTCCGGGATACTGCCCCCTGAGGTGGTTCAGGATCTTTCGGATCCCTTCCACCTCTTCATCGGAGGCGACGATCATATAGTGGTTGTTCAGCTGCGGCCAGACATCATCCCCCATCTTGGGGAAGCTGTACCCTTTCCCCTGCACTCCTGTGGTGCGGGTATAGTGTTCTCCCACCTTCAGAACTTCCAAATCGTGGAGGAAATCCCCGTCCACCGCCTGACTGATGATAATCTCCAGTTTCTTCATGATTCCTCCTGCCTGACGGAAAGATCCTTGTATTCCTTCTCCATCCGTTTCTGCGCCTTTTTGTCCGCATGTCGGTTGAATATGTAATACAAAACCGGCATGAGGAACAAGGTCATCAACGTTCCGAAACCCAAACCGCCCAACACCGTCTGTCCGATGGGCTGGACCATTGCTGAGCCTTCCTGCTGGGTGAACGCCATGGGGATCAACGCAAGGAGCGTGGTCAACGTCGTCATCAGAATCGGACGAAGACGGCTCTTCGCCGCGTCGACGCAGGCATCCTCAAGCGACTCACCTCGCTTCCGGAGCATTGAAATGTAGCTGATCAACACGATGCCGTTGTTGACGATGATGCCCACCAGGAGCAACAGGCCGACGGCGGTGATCAGGCTGAGCGTCTGGCCGGTGGCAAGATAGATCAGCACGATGCCGATCACCGACAGCGGGATGCAGAACAGGATGATGAACGGGTTCTTGAACGACTCGAACTGGCTTGCCATGATGGCGAAGACCAACAGGATCGCCATGATGATGATCTCTGCGAACGTGGTCAGGCCTTGCTGCAGTTCCTGGTAATCCCCGCTGTAGGTGATCATCACATCACTGTCCTGGGGGATGTTGGCGTCGATCAACGCCTGAATCTCCCGCTGCGTCTTGTCCACCGTGTGGCCGGGACGGATGTTGGCCGTCACGTGGACCACCCTGCTCTGGTCCTCATGGGCGATGGAGATCGGTCCCGTCCCCTGGGTGTAGGTTGCGAAGTTTGACAACGGCACCCGGAGACCGGCGGAACTGGTCACGTACAGGTTGTCGAGATCGGCGATGCTGGTCTTGTCCTTGGGATCCAGGCTGACGATCACATCGATGTCCGATCCCTTGTCATGATACAGCGTCGCCGTGGTGCCCTTGATGGCACTCTGGATCTCAGCGTTGGCCTGGGCGATGGTCACTCCCAGCGCGTACATCCGCTCTCGGTCATAGGTGATGGAAAGTTCGGGCAATCCCTCGGAAAGCGACGAGGTGACATCAGCAAGTGAATCCGTCGCCTGTTTCTCCAACAGCGTCTTGATGGCGTTGGAGGTGGAGACGACCCGGTCCATGTCACTGCTCTTCACGGCGATGTCGATGCCACTGCTTGAACTCAGGCTGGTGGTGCTTTGCTGGATGGAGAACGAAGCCTGGGGGAACAGCGGGAACAACGATTCCAGTTTCGCTTTCGCCGTGGCATCGGTATCCCACCCTTCCTTCCGTTCGGCGCTGTCATACAACGTATAGGAAACGGAGGCGGTGGAGCTTCCGCCGCTGGACATCAACGTGGTGGCCCCCCCGCTGCTCGCCACACTGCTCTTCACCCCGGCCAGTTTGCTCTGGGCCATGGCGTCAAACTGGCGAAGCAGATCATCCGTCACCTCAAGATCCGTACCCTGCGGCATGGTGATGGAGACGGTGACGCTGTTCTCTTCCGATGAGGGCATGTAGATGAACCCGATGTCCCCGATCTTCTTGATGGAGAAGCCGAACAGCAGGAGGATCACCAGAATGACCAGCACCTTGTGGTGCAGCGTCCAGCGCACCGCCTTGGCGTACCCGTTGTCCCACGCGGTGAAGAAACGGGTCATCAGCTTCTGGAACCCTTTCTGGTTCCGTTCCTTGATGTCTCCGATCTTCAGGTATTTGGACGCAAGCACCGGCACCAGAAACAGGGCGACAAGAAGCGAACAGACCAGCGAGAAGACGACGGTGAAGGCCAGGCTGTTGAACACCTGCCCCACCATGCCAAGCTGCCGTTTGTACAGGATCATCGGGAGGAAGACGCAGATGGTGGTCAGCGTGCTGCTGGTGATGGCCATCACCATCTCCTGGGAGCCCAGGACGGCAGCCACCGACGCCTTTGCCCCTTTTTCCCGGTAGCTGAAGATGTTCTCCAGAATAACGATGCTGTTGTCCACCAACATGCCGATGCCCAACGCCAAACCGGCAAGGGTCATCAAATTCAGCGTGAAGCCGGCGAAGTACATCACCCCCAGCGTAATGACCAGGGAGATCGGGATGGAAAGCCCGATGATCAACGTGCTCTTGAAGTTGCGGAGGAAGAACAGCAGCACCAGAATGGCAAGGAGCGCTCCTTGCAAGGCGCTGTCCTCCACCTGCTTGACCGAAGTCCCGATGATGTCGCTGGTGTTGTACGCCTCAGTGATCTCCACCCCGGCAGGCAGGCTCTTGCGAATCACATCAAGTTGGCTGCGCACCGCTTCCGCCGTAGCGACGGTGTTCTTTCCCGTCTGCTTCTGCAATGAGATGTTCACCGCGGGTTTCCCGTTGAAGTAGGCGTAACTGTCCACATCCTTGTAGCCATCCGTCACCGTGGCGACATCTCCCAGAAGAATCCGGCTGACCGTATTGTCCGAACCGGTCTTGTAGGCGATGACGGTGGAACGGATGTCATCCAGCGAAGCGAACTGCCCGTCGGTGGTCACCGACCAGGTGATGCCATCCTCCGTGATCTGTCCGGCGGAACTCTGCAGGTTCTGCGCCGCAAGCATCTGGCTGATGCTGGTCAGCGACAGATGATAGGCATCCAGTTTCTCCTGGGGGATCGTCACCCGGATGGCACGTTCCCGGCCACCGGTAAGCGACGTGGACGCGACGCCGGAGACTTGTTCCAGCCGAGGTTGGACGGTATCCGCCGCAATGGTCCTGAGTTCCTCCGGTCCCAACGTGTCACTGGTCAGCGCCAACGTCATGATGGGGATCATCGTCGGATCCATGCGGACGATCACCGGGCTGGTGGAACCGCTGGGGAGGTAGTTCCGCACCAAATCGATGCGGTCGCGGATGGAATTCACCGCCTGGTCGATGTCAGCATCCATCTCAAACTCCATGATGATGGTGCTGGAACCCTGCGAGGATGTGCTGGATATCTGCTTCAGACCGGAGACGCTGGAGAGGGAGTTCTCCAGCACCCGGGTGAGCTTGTCCTCCACTTCGGTGGGGGACGCGTCCGTGTAGGTGGACTGCACCAACACGTACGGGATGTCCATGTCTGGCAAAAGGTCGATGGGAAGTTTTCCCATCAGATAGCCGCCCAACGCCGTCAGCAGAATAAAGATGATCAGGACGGTCGTGGGATGTTTCACCGCGCTGCGGGTAACGCTCATTGGCCGGCCCCCTTTCCTTGCGAGGTCACCGTCACCGGCGAGCCGTCACTGAGCGTCGCCTGGCCTTGGGTGATGATCACCGAATTCTTGGCCAACCCGGAGACGATCTCCGTCATGCCATCCGCCTGGATGCCGGTCTTCACCTTCATCATTTTCGCCACATTCCCGGAAAGGACGAATATCACCGATCCATCCTCATGGGACACCACGGCGCTGGAGGGGACGAGCAACGCGTTGTCGTGGTGCTGTTCGACCAACAGGATCTTGGCGTACATCCCGGGAATGATCCGTTCATCCGGAGTATCCAGCTTGCAGTACGCCTTGCGCGTCCTGCTCTGTCCGTCCACCACCGGGCTCAGGCGGGTGATGGTCCCTGAGAAAGTCTCATCCGGGTAGGCGGCGAACGAGAGGATCACCTTCTGCCCTTCCTTGACCAGCGAGAGATACCGTTCCACCACATCGAAGTGGATCTCCACGTCCTTGTCCGTGATGATCGTCCCCAGCGACGCGCTGGGGGACGCCATGCCACCGACCTGGGCGGAGAAGGACAACAGTGTCCCCTCCATCGGGGAGGTGACGTCACTGGGGTGGTAGTTCATCCCCGGGCGGGACTGGTCGATCCGGGCGACCACCTGGCCTTTGGTCACGTGGTCCCCTTCCCTGACCAGCGTCTCGACAATCTTCCCGCTGGTTTCCGGGAGGATCACCATGGTGGTGACGGGATACACGTCCCCGCTGAACGACCGGTAGCTGGTGATCGGACCAACCTTCACCGGTTGGGTGCCCACGGGAATCGCTTGCGGCTGGCTCACCTCGGTTGTAGCCGGGGTTGCCTCTGCCGTCTTGGTTCCCGTCAGCCGGTCACAACCGGCCAGGAGAACAAACGACGCGATGGAAATGATCGCGATGGTGTGATGCTTCATGATGATTCCTCCCTACAGGTTCGTCCGCGTGGCGTACTGGAGATCCAGCAAAGCGGACAGGTAGTTGTATTGTTCATTCAACCGGGCGAGTTTCGCCTGATTCAGCTGGGCTTCACTGTCTCGGACGTCCAGCAGTTCCGTCGTCCCCGCCTGGTAGGCGGCCAGTGTCATGTCGTAGGAGCGCTGTGCGAGCTGGATGGAGTCTTCGCTTGCCGCGATGGCTTGCTTGGAAGCATTCAGCGTGTCGTACAGCTTTTTGATCTCCATCCGTGCGTTGTCCACGGCAAGTTCCCGATTCAACACCAGTTTCTTCCGGTTCTCTTCCAACGAGGCGACATTCTGCCGCGCCTTGGACCAGGGAAGCATGGCAGAGAGGTCCCAGGCCAACGAAATGCTCGGAGCGGAACCCGCGTCGTACCAGTTGTCCCCATCCCCCCAATCACTCGTCACATCCCCCAGGTACGGTTGCCAGGAGAGCGAGACGGAAAGGGACGGGACCCAGATCTGCTGGTCCAGCGCCTTCCTTTGGGAATCCAGAATGGAGAGCTGGCTGTCCAGCGCGGAAATATCGAATCTCCGTGGCACGGCATCCAGTCCGGTCTTCTCTTCCGGCACGGAGAGCTCCGTGTCAATGGATCCTACGAGTACCAGGTCATCCCCGTCATCCAACCCCAACAGGAACGCGAAGTTGTCCATCTGCTGGGAAAGGGCCTGCCGCGCCTTCAGCGTGCTTGCATTGGTGTTTTGGTAGCTCACCTGGGCCTGCAGGGCGGAAAGCTCCGTGGCATACCCTTTGGTGTACAGGTCCTCAGCCTGGTCCATCCTGGCCTTGGCGTTCTCCAAGGCGCTCTCCTGGATGGCCATAGACTCCTGCTGCAACAAAATGGCGTAGAACAGCTTCTTGACGTTCCGTTCCATCTGAGCCTTTGCCTCGGCGTAGGTGATCTGTCCTGCCGCCAACTGCCGCTTCGCCGTCTCCATGTTGGTGACCAGCGCCGGATTGAAGGCGAAACTCACCGAAAGGCCGAAGGTGAACGATGTGGTGGGGTCAGTATTGATACCCATGGTAGGGTTAAGGCTAGCTATCTTTTTCGTCACCGATGACGCTTCATTGGCATGGGAAATCGTCGCCGTGGTCTGCACAGTGGGAAGCATTCCGTTCCAGCTGTTCTTCTCTGCGCGCTGTGCCGACTGCAGGTCGATGGCCGAACTCTGCAGGCTCTTGTTGTTGGACATGGCCAACGCCACCGCCTTGTCCGCCGTCACCTCAATGGCTCCCAGAGGCAGCAGCATCGCCAACGTGATGGCCAACATCCATCGTATCTTGTTCATAGGACCTCCCTGTCCGATCCACGGGAATACCGGGACAACATCGAAATGGCATGCGCATCGCATGCATCCTTCCCCCACCCTGACTCTGTCGGGTGCATTGGGGGAATCAATGGAAGAAACAACGCCAGTTCCCCGGCGTTGGGTTGTATCGCGGAAAGCTCATTTCTCCAGAAACGGAGATGCGGATACGGTTCAAGCACGGATGGATGGAGGTACAACGCCGGGGCGGAGACGAACGCGTACACCCGGGAAAGCCACGGCCGTGCGAAATAATAGGCGTTCGTCGTCCCGAAGATGGTGATAACGGCATCCTCGATTTCCTTCACTACGGAAAGCCGCCCATCGAGAAGCTTCAGGAAACGGGCGACCTCATCCTTGCCCGTTTTGCTGATCATCTCTTCCTTGTTGGCGAACTGGTAATAGAACGAACTCTGCGCCAAGCCCGTCTCCTTGGCCATCCGCCCCATGGTGACGCCTTGGATGCCATAGGTGGAGAACAGACGGTTCAGGGCGGACAGGTTCCGGTCGGAGGCCAATTGGGAAGGATCGACATCCATTTCACTCCACTTCCTGGGGGTGACATTGACGTTCAGGCCGAGCCCATGATCATACCACCGGCGCACCCGGGCGACGAACGCCGGAATTTGTTCCTGGGGAAGATCATTGCAGATCACCTCATGGAACGCCATGGGGAAAAAGACACCAGCGCGGAAGGCCAGTTCACTGCGCGCATCCTTCTTTCCTTCCAGTCCGAATACCGGACCGATGTGGAACAGCGGTGGACGGTCAGGCCCAAACAGGAGATGCGCGTAGACGTACAGGGAACCCTTGCGGGCGATCAACTCCGACGTGAAAGCGGCAAGCGGGTCGCTTCCCTCTTCCAGGACACGCCGGCGCATCTGGGACGCCTCATCGCGAAGGTACGCGTCCACATCGTGGAGCAACGCGTCCTTGTTGGGGAAATAATGGAAGATCGCCGTCTTGGAGATTTCGACATCCGATGCCACCTTGTCCAGCGTGACAGGATCGAACGGATGGATGGACTGCCGTTTCAGCGTCGCCCAGATGATGGCTTGTCTCGTATCATTTCCCATGGTAGTTACCGAATATTCGGTAAGATATCAAGCCTCCGGGAAAAATACAATACGTTTCACCGAATTCCCATAAAAAAAGCGCGGAACCTAACGTTCCGCGCCATGATGCAGACCGAAGTATCGGAATTACTTCCGCTCTCCAGCAGCCTTGTCCAGCAAATACAGTGTCTTCGGATCGGAGCCGTACATCTCGAACTGTCTGACCTGATTGCCGGCATCCAGCTCTTCCTCGCCCTGTTCCTTGATGAACCAGCCCAGGAATTCCTGTGTGCGATAATCCTTCGAATCCTCGGCGGCGGCATAAATGTCGTTGATCGAGGCGGTGATGTATTTCTCATGAGCCAGACCAGCCTTCAGCGGGTCGATCAGCTCTTTCATCGGTACATTCGGTTTTCCAATGGCTTCCAACGTGACATGCTGTCCGTTTTCGCCAAGGTACTGGATCATCTTCTTCGCATGCTCAAGCTCTTCACCAGCCTGAATGCGGTACCAGCTCGCATACCCAAACAAACCCTTCTCAAAGTAGAAATCCGAAAAATCGAGATATAGGTACGCGGAGTAGAACTCTTTGTTTACCTGGCTGTTGAGCAGTTCAGCAACTTTCTTGTCCATGACAAACTCCTTCGGCGGCATCATACAGGATTTACATCCCCCCGCCACTGTTAAACATAGGCATGCGAGGCGGATAAGTCAACAGTTTTCCTTGCATCCAAGGCCTTTTCGTCAGTATACTAAAGAGAAAGAGGCGACAATGGTCATCAAGGAAGCGGTCGAAATGTATCTGGAAACGATTCTCGTGCTGAGCAAGGAACTTGAGCACGTCCGTTCCCTTGATGTCGCCGTCCGCATGGGATACTCCAAACCGACGATCAGCGAGCAGATGAAGACGTTGAAGGAGAACGGTCTGGTCCGAATGGACGAGAACAACTACATCTATCTCACCCCGCGAGGCAAGGAGATCGCCGACCGGACCTACGAACGCCATGTGATGATCACCAAGATGTTCAAGAACATCGGCGTCAGCCCGGTCACCGCGGAACAGGACGCCTGCCGCATCGAACACTACATCAGCGAAGAGACCTTCGACTGCATGAAGGCGTTCTTCGCCAAAGAGGAAGGCCTGGACCTCAACGGATCACAACACTGACATCCGGGCTGAGCGCCTTTGCAAGCTCTTCCAGCTCCTCATCTGAAAAAGAAGACCATGCCCCCGCTTTCTTGTCCAACGTGACCTTGGGGTTGAACCGTTGCAGCACGTACCGCTTCGCCCCATGGATCCACGTCCCGATGGAACGGATATCCTCCGTGGTGAGCAGCTCCTTCACACAGGTGGTTCGGAATTCGTACGGAACCGACCCACCAAGCAGCAGGGAAACGGAAGCCTCCACTCGGGAGGCGGGGATTCCAGCCACCCGGAGATATCCCTCACGATCCGCCTTGATGTCCATCGCCACGTAATCCAACAGGCCATCAGAGAAGAGCGCGGAGAGCATCCACGGATAGCTTCCGTTGGTATCCAGCTTGACCCGGAAACCCATCTCCTTGATGGTACGCAGGAACCCGGGAAGATCGTCCTGCATGCAGGGCTCCCCCCCACTGACCACTACACCGTCGACCAGATCCTTTCTCTCCCGTAACCACCCAACCACATCCTCTTCGGACAGGGGAGGTTCCTCCGCCCGTACCAGCGTCGGATTGTGGCAGTACGGACAGCGGCAGTCACAGCCCATGGTGAAGACCGTGGCAGCCACAACGGAGGGAAAGTTGACCAGGTCGACGGGTTGGAACCCGCCGATACGCATCAGATCACGCTCCTCGCCCACTGGGTGATGGCCCCCACCCCCTCATACCGGCCGGAAGGAGTGACCAGTACCGGGACGGTCATGATCCCATAGGAACGGGAAAGATCGGCATGGGAAGCAGCATCCACCACGACATAGGAGATTTCCGCCTTGTCCAACGCGGCTTTCACCACCTTGCAGTTCGGACAGGTCGGCGTGGTGAACAGCAGGATCTTCTCCACCTTTGCCATCATCTCTGGTTTGTTCTTCTTCGGCTTTGCCACGTTGACGGTTGGTTCCGACGCATGAAGGACATCATACGTCTTCCGTTCCCGGAACTCCTCCGCCTTGCCGTCATTCCAGTTCTGGACCGGCCGGTAGTAGCCGGTGATCCGGGAGTACACTTCCGTTTTCTTGTGGCAGACCGGGCACTCCCACACTTCGCCGGCGATGTACCCATGATCAGGACAGACGGAGTACGTCGGACTGATCGTATAGTACGGAAGGCGGTAGTGCTCGGCGATCTTGCGCACCAGGCTGGCGGTGCTCCGCCAATCGGAAAGCTTTTCGCCAAGGAACACATGGAACACCGTACCGGAGGTGTATTTCACCTGGAACTGGTCCTCGATGTCCATCGCTTTGAACAGATCATCGGTGAACCCGACGGGAAGATGGGAGCTGTTGGTGTAGTACGGAACCGATCCACGCGAAGCGGTGATGATGTCCGGATACCGCTCCTTGTCATGTTTGGCAAGACGGAACGCCGTGCTTTCCGCAGGGGTAGCCTCCAGGTTGTACAGATCCCCGTACTGCTCCTGGTAGTCGGACAAGCGGCTACGCATATGATCCAGCACCCTATTGGCGAACGCCTGTGCCTCAGGCTGGGTGAGATCCTCTCCGATCCAGCGGGCGTTCAGGCACGCCTCATTCATCCCCACCAGGCCGATGGTGCTGAAGTGGTTGTTGAACGTACCGAGGTACCGCTTGGTGTACGGGTACAACCCCGCCTCCAAAAACCGGTTGATCGTCGTCCGTTTGGTCTTCAGGCTCCGCGCGGCGATGTCCATCAATTTGTCCAGCCGGGTGAAGAAATCGGCCTCATCGCTTGCCAGATACCCCAGACGCGGCATGTTCAGCGTCACCACGCCGATGGAACCGGTCGACTCCCCGCTACCGAAGAATCCGCCGCCCTTCTTGCGCAGTTCACGGAGATCCAGCCGGAGCCGGCAGCACATCGAACGGACATCGGAAGGCTTCATGTCGCTGTTGATGTAGTTGCTGAAGTACGGAGTGCCGTATTTCATCGTCATCTCGAACAAAAGCCGGTTGTTCTCCGACTCGGACCAATCGAAATCCTTGGTGATGGAATAGGTCGGGATGGGATACTGGAACCCGCGGCCGTTGGCGTCTCCCCCGATCATCGTTTCCAGGAACGCCTTGTTGACCATGTCCATCTCCGCCTTGCAATCCCCGTAGGTGAAGGAGGCTTCCTTGCCGCCGATGACTGCCTTCTGGTCCTTCAGATCTTCCGGCACCGTCCAGTCCAGCGTGATGTTGGAGAACGGAGCCTGGGTGCCCCAGCGGGACGGCGTGTTGACGCCGAAGACGAACGACTCGATGCACTGGCGGGTCTCCGCGTAGGAGAGATGGTCTGCCTTTACGAACGACGCGAGGTATGTATCAAACGAACTGAACGCCTGGGCGCCAGCCCATTCGTTCTGCATGATGCCGATGAAGTTAACCATCTGGTTGCACAACGTGGAAAGATGCTTCGCCGGAGACGAGGATATCTTGCCCTCCACTCCTCCCAGGCCATTGGTGATCAACTGTTTCAGGCTCCAGCCGGCACAGTAGCCGGAGAGCATGGACAGATCGTGCAGATGCAGATCGGCGTTCCGGTGGGCGTCGGCCACTTCCTTGTCGTAGATCTGGCTGAGCCAGTAGTTCGCCGTGATGGCGCCGCTGTTGGAGAGGATCAAGGCCGCCGATGCTGTAATTCACCGTGCTGTTTTCTTTTACCCGCCAGTCATCAGCGTGCAGGTAGCTGTCCACCAGTTTGCGGTAGTCAAGCATGGTCTTTTCGGCGGCTCTGGCGTTCTCATGCTGTTTGCGGTACAGGATGTACGCTTTGGCGACATCATGATAGCCGGAGACGGACAACGCCGTTTCCACGCTGTCCTGGATATCCTCCACGGAAATGATGCCATCCATTACTTTGGGGGCGAAATCCGCCGAGGACCGCAAGGCAAGCAACGTGATGATGTCTTGGTTTGTGGGTTTGTCAGTCGCGACGAACGCTTTCTCAATGGCCCGTTCAATCTTGTGGATGTCAAAATCCACCACTGACCCGTTTCGTTTCAAAACGTGGTACATGGTATGCTCCTAAGTCTCGTTAGTTTCAAAGGCTCTCGTGGCGACCCGGCTGTACGGTTGCGGACCAGTGAGGGAATTGCACCCTGCTTCTCCCGAAAGCACCCCCAGTATATGCTGACTTCCTGCTGGTGTCTACTATCTGTAGCGTATGATTTGTAAATTATCCCAGATATAGCGGTATAGAAAGAAGATACCATATTTTCCCTTGGAGAAAAAACAATATAATGTATCAATATATTATACCGTATTTGGTTTGATACTATGAAATAATTTATTCCGGATGGGATCAGAACGCCAGCTTCAGGGCGGTTTGCAGCACGCAGCCCAGCTGGCTTTCCGTGGACTGTCGCACCACGTACGCCTGGGTTTTGAGATCCACACCATCGGATAGCGTCACATCCACGCCGGCGAGCACATACTGGCTGTCCCCATCATCGGTAAAGGAAGCGTCGATGGCCGTCGTCAACGTGACTCTCGGATCCAGCTCGGTTATCCAGGCAAGAAGCAGATCCGCGGTATTCGCTTTACCGTCCATCTGACCGGAAACGTACAGCGTGCCGGTGATGTCACCCGCATTCCCCTGGAACGTGAACATACGCATTGCGTTGGCGACCACGCGGTACTCATTCCCCTCGGTGAATGAGGATTCAATTCCCAGCGTGACATCGAAATACAGGGAAAGATCGGCACTGACCGATGCTTTCACCGCTGCGTCATGATCCACGGAGACGGCGCCTTTGATCTCCTTGACCACCGGGGTGCGGAAGTCCTTCCGCAACAGCAACCCACCTTTTTCCTCCGTGGGGACGAACGCGCCATCCAAGGTGAAGCCGCCACCCAACGGTTGGGACAGTGACAACACCCACAGGGTATTCTCCACATCCGTGCCGATCTCCTTGTTGGAGAACGGTTGGTCAAACAGGACATCCCCCACCCGGTAGAATGCGCCGATCCCCCAGGATACCGGAGCCTTTCCCACCGTTACCGTCAGGTTGGTGTCCGCGAACGTAGGGACGCGGAATTTGAAGAACGCGCGATCCAATGAGCCCGTCAGCGTGCTGCCGGACGGTGAAGTTGCCGCCAGGGCGGAGAGCTTCACATCCCCTTTCAAGTTTGAGGAGGAGAAGAGCCCCTCGAGATATGGCTCTGCGGTGTAGGTCCGTACGGATGTTTCCTCCTGCCAAAGGAACGATCCAGCAAACGTCCCGCCGCCTTTGATGGTCGTCGCCGCACACAGCGTGACGGAGAGCACCAAGCAAACCATCAGCGAGAGGAGGCGTTTCACCATGCCAAGGTCTCCTTTTTGAAAAGGGAGGGATCAACACCCTTGTTGAACGTCGCGTTGGTGACGGTCATCACGCTGGAATTGCCCTTCTTCACCGCGTTGGTTACATGAATGCTCCCGGGAAACCAGACATCCCCGTCATGAAGGTACTCCTGGTAGGTCATCACTTTGAGCAGTTTTCCGCTCTTGGAGTACAACTCCGTTTTCAACGGGATGAATCGCTGTTGGTCGATCCACATCTTCTCCATCTGGTACGGTTCTGAGAGCTTTTTCGCCGTAAGCGTGATGACATAACAGGAAACGCCATCGATGGATTCCGTCCCGTTCAGCGTCGAGGTGAACCGTGAAGTGTAATCGTCGTCCCCGGTCAGGTCCTCATAGGAGAAATCCGTCCCAAGGAACGCGTTCTTCAGGGAGGAACCGGAAAGACGGATGATTTCATCGGCATCGGGATAGTACAGATAGATGTCATCATCCAACCGGAGGATTTTCTGACCGGCGTCCGCGCCTTCCGTCACGACGAGCAACGTATCGTCCCGTGCGTTCTGGTAGGTGTCGAACGTCAGGCTGGTTGAACCCAGCCGGTCGGTATTGACCAACGTGGCGGAAAACGTCGCGTCCTGATAGTCCATCGCCGTGGTCATCGCGTCCACGATCTGGTCGGCCGTGAGGTTCGCAGCGCCCAAAGGAGCCAGCACCACCAGCATCCATCCTACCAGAAACACCTGTCTCCACCGTTTCATCCTAATCCTCCTCCCGTAATGCCTGAGCCGCCTCGATCTTCCTGACGCCCCGTGACGCAAGCAACGCGGCGATCACCGCAACGGCAAATCCAAACCCCGCCGTACCGCACGCCGAACGCACCGATACCGTCGGGTACAGGACTTGGGAAAACCCCCAGCCTTGTACGGCATCGGCGCCCATCGCCGACAAGTCAATGCCATGCACTCCCGCGGCAAAGATGGCAAGCAACGCACCCACCGTCGCCAAGACCGCGGCGATGAAGGACACAATGGCGCTTTCCGTCACGAACAACCGGATGATCGAAGAGCGGGAAAAGCCAAGGGCGATCATCGTGCTGATCTCCCGTTTCCATTCCATCACCGCCATCATCGTGGTGTTGAAGATCAACGTCGAGGCGATGCAGAAGAACAGAATCTCGATGAGCAGGAACATCACATCATACATCGGCAGGAACGCCGCGATGACCGTCACCTGCTTCCATGTCTTGATTTCCAGTGAGGGATCGGAGAGCGCCTGGGTGATCATCTGGGCCGCGTCGTTGGGATCGACATCCGGTACAAGATGGGCGTACAGTTCAAGGGCACCCCCCGGCATCCTCCCCAACAGATCAAGTTGGGAGAGCGGCATGACCAGGACATCGCCGTTGTACTGGGCGTTTGCGTAGGAAACCGTCCCGACAATACGGTAGGAGGCGCCATTGGTCCCACCAGTCGCCGTTTTAGAGAGCAAGGTGACCGAATCCCCCAGCGACAGCCCCAGCTTGGAAAGAAGCCGTTTGGTCAGCACCACTTCATTCTTTCCGGTTTCGATCATCCTGCCGGAGAGCACTGTAACGCTCTTTCCCACGGCAAACCTACTGGTTGAGGCATCCACACCGACGGCAGTGACGGTGGTCAGGTCCCCGTCACGATATACCGACACGGGGATTTTGCTCACCGCCTCGGCGAACGATACATCCGGCAACGAAGATACCAGCTGGAGTTTCCGCTCAACATCAGGCAGGTAGAACTGCAGGGGAAGTGCATCCTCGAACTCGGATTAGGAGGCGGTGCGGATCCGTATGTCTCCGCATTCGAAGTCCTTGTTGTTTTCGATCATCCCGGTCAGCATGGAACGCATGAACGCAAGCATGACGATCACCACCCAGATGGCGAACAGCACCGCGGTGCCGGTAAGCACGGTGCGGCGGATGTTCCGTCTGCAGTTCTTCAGCGCAAGGGTAATCATCAGCTTCTCCTCAGCAAGGAAGCCACGTCTTCCTTCGTCGCCCGGGCTACGGGCACCAGGCAGGAAAGCGCCGAGAGCGCCACGGCGCACAGCGGAATGCCGATGAAGCTCTGCGGGTAATAGCCGGAACGCATCACCAGCGTGATCCGGTATCCCAGATCGATGTCCGCAGGAAGCATGCCTGACAGGTCAATGCCGTATTTCGCCAACGGATAGGTGGCCAATGCACCGGCCAGCGCGCCCGACAAAGCGCCCAAAAGGCCAGTCATCACTCCTTCCCAGACAAACAATGAGGTGACGGCACCCCGTGAAAAGCCCATGGCGCGCAACATGGCGCACTCCTTGCGCCGTTCCATCACCGCCATCAACATCGTGTTGGTGATGCCGGCAGCGGCAAGCAGAAACAGGAAGACCAGAATCATCAGGGAGGAGCCTTTGTCCCCGTTCATCACGGCGACGAGATCCGATTCCACCTCCCGCCAGTCATATGCCTGGATGCCGGAAACCGGAGTGATCAAAGAACGGATCCGTTTGAGGAACCGCGGTCCGGCCAACGAGACCTTTCCATCGGATACGGCGTATTCCGTCACGCCTCCATCCAACGCGAACATGCCGTCAAGGGCATCCAGCGTCATGAACAGTTCCGAGGAGTTGACCACCGGATTTTCCGTCGTCAGGATCCCCACCACCGGAGCGTCAAACGTTTCCAGGAACCCTTCCCTTCCTTTGCCTTGGATGGTCAGGAGCGACCCCACGGAAAGGTTGAGTTTGTCGGCCAGTCCCTCCCCCACCACCACTCCGTCATCACCGGTTTCCAGCCACCGTCCGGAACTGACCGACCGAGGAAGACGGAACACCGCCCCATCCCGCTGGGGGTCCACTCCGACCAGCACGGCGGAACGGGATGCGTCAAGGTCATGGCCTTCATCATAAAAGGAAAGATCGGCAACCGTTTTGTATCGTGGCGCGAACGCGATGCCATGGGAGTCCAGGATCTGGTCAAGCGTTTTTCGTTGGGATTCCTCAAGAAGATGTTCCGTGGGATAGGATGCGCGGTCAGCGAAATAGCCGTCGGCATACAACGTCACTTCTCCCGTCTCATAGGTGGTGAGATTGAACAGGGATTGTTCGTTGACGCCCCGAAGGAGACCATCCACCAAAATGGAAATGCACACCGAAACGGCAATGGCCACCAATGTGATGATGGTACGAACCCGGTAGCGGAAGATGTTCCTCCATGCCAGAGTGAGCGTGTTCAGCATGAACCATCCTGCTGGACCTGTCCGTCTTTCAGGACAATGACCCGTCGCACGTGGTTCAGCACCACGTCATCATGGGAAGAATACAACACCGTGACGGTGTCCCGTTGGTTCATCTGGGAGAGAATCTCCAGAATCGTCAAACTGTTCTTGCTGTCCAGATTGGCCGTCGGTTTATCGGCGAGGATCAACGATGGGCGTCGGACCAACGCACGGGCGATGGACACCCGTTGCTGCTGGCCACCGGAGAGCTCGCCCGGCCTGCGGTCGGCGTACGCGGCAAGCCCCACATCCCTCAGGGCCGCCATCCCCGCTTCCTTGATGTTGGTGATTCCCGTTTGGGCCAATTCCTTCTGGAAAAGCGGCTGGAAGGCCAACAGGACATTTTCCCATGCGGAGAGGACGGGGATCAGATTGTAGCTTTGGAACACAAAGCCAAGATGCAGTCTTCGGAACGACGTCTTTTCTTTTTCGCTCATCTGACGGAGGGAACGTCCGTTGATCTCGACATCCCCTCCGGTGAGGGAGTCCAACGTCCCGATCACATTGAGCAACGTGGTCTTCCCCGAACCGGAAGCGCCGGAGAGCGCCACCAATTCGCCATCGTTGATGGAAAGATTCACATCATCCAGGGCGACCACATCCTCCGACGAGGTATGATACACCTTCTTCACATGGATCGTCCTGATCATCCTCTCTCTCCTTTACCGGCCCAGATTCCCCGTTTCTCTCCCTATCTGGGTGCAGGGAATCATCTCCTTGTCGCCACCCAATCCGAGGATCAGGTAGGAGACTTCCTGGATGGATCGTTCATCCAAGGTGAGATGCTCGGAGAGTACCTGTGCGATCCGCTGTTGCTTGGATGCCAGCCTTTTCGCGATGGCAAGCCCGGATTCCGTCAGGAATACATCCCCGTAGGGTTCTTTGGTCACCAACCCGAATTCCATCAGATCCTTCAGCATGGTGGCGACACTCGCCTTGGTCACCCGGAGGGACGAGGCGATGTCAACCGACCGTACCGCCATGCCATCCCCTTCCAGGTAAATGGCGACCAGGTACCGCATCTGACTGGGGGTGAGCTGCCGTTCATTCATGGTGATGCTGGTGGCAGGAACCGGAGAGCGGGCAGCACCCGCAACCGGTTCCACATCCTTTGGACCGTTTCCGGTCCTTCAGGATCTTTCGGATCACCAGCGCCACCACCGCCGCAAGGGCGATGGTGATGATGATGGTGGCGGCCATTACGCTTTCACCTTTACCGTCGTGGTAAGCTTTTCGCTTTCCTTGTACGGCCTCAGCAGCAGGTACAGGATCAAGGCGACGTTCAGGAAAGCGACGATCGTGCCGATCCCAAAGTGGCCTTGTCCGAACAACAACCCAAACTGGTAGATGCACAGGCTGATGATGTAGGCGAACACACACTGGTAGCCGACGGCGAACCAGGTCCACTTGGCGCTGTTCATCTCACGCTTCATGGCGCCGATGGCGGCGAAGCATGGAGCACAGAGCAGGTTGAACACCAGGTAGGAATAGGCGGCAAGCGGCGTAAACGCGGCCTGAAGCTGACCCCAGATCTCTGCGCCGTTCTCTTCGACTTCACTGAAGCCGTACAGGATGCCGAACGTACCGACGACGTTCTCCTTGGCGATCAAACCGGTGATGGTAGCCACGGCAGCCTTCCAGTTTCCCCAGCCAAGCGGGCGGAACAGCCAGGCGATCGCATTGCCGATGTAAGCCAGAATGCTGTGGTCCATCTCCATCTGGTCAAGCATCCGCCACTGGCCATCGACCCCCCCGAAGTATGAGGTGAACCAGACGAGGATCGTGGCAAGGAGAATCACCGTTCCGGCTTTCTTGATGAAGCTGGAAGCACGTTCCCACGTGGAGCGGAGCACACCGCTGACCGTCGGCCAGTGGTAGGCGGGAAGCTCCATGACGAACGGGGCGGGATCGCCGCTGAACATCGCCGTCTCCTTCAGCATGATGCCGCTGATGATGATGGCCGCGATTCCAACGAAGTAAGCGCTCGGTGCGACCCAGCTGGCGCCGCCGAACATGGCGCCCGCGATCAAGGCGATGATGGGCAGTTTCGCGCCACAGGGGATGAACGTCGTGGTCATGATGGTCATTCTGCGGTCACGTTCGTTCTCAATGGTACGGGAAGCCATGATGCCCGGCACTCCACAACCGCTGCCGATCAACATCGGGATGAACGATTTGCCGGACAGTCCGAACTTGCGGAAGATACGGTCAAGGATGAACGCGATGCGCGCCATGTACCCGCACTGTTCCAGGAATGCCAGGAACAGGAACAGGACGATCATCTGCGGGACGAAGCCGAGGACGGCTCCAACACCGCTGACGATGCCGTCGACCAAAAGGCCCTGCAGCCACGCGGCCACGCCCGTGTTTTCCAGCAAGCCTGCCAAGCCAGGAATGATCCATTCACCAAACAACGTGTCATTGACTCAGTCGGTCAGCAGACTTCCCACCGTGGTGATGGAAACGTAGTACACCAGCCACATCACCGCGGCGAAGATCGGGATTGCCAGCCAGCGGTTGGTCACCACCCGGTCGATCTTGTCGCTTGTCGTCATGCTGGGCTGGTGCCGCTTGATGTAGCATCCCCCGATGATCTGCGCGACGACGGCGTACCGCTCGCTGGTGATGATGCTCTTGGCATCGTCATCCATCTCTTTCTCACAGGCGGCGATGTCTTTCTCAATATGGGCGATCAATTCCGGCTGGAGCTTCAGCGAATCCATCACCTTCTCATCGCGCTCGAACAGCTTGATGGCGAACCAGCGCTGCTGGTTCTCGGGAAGGGCGTGCACCGTCGCTTCCTCGATGTGGGCGATGGCATGTTCCACACTGCCGGAGAAGGTATGCCGGGGAACGGGAAGTTTGCCGGAGCGTGCCATTTCGATGGCTTTTTCCGTCGCTTCCTTCAACCCCGTCTCCTTCAATGCGGAAATGGCGACCACCGGGCAGCCAAGATCCTCTGAGAGATGGTGCAGATCCAGTTTGTCCCCCTGCTTTTCCACCAGGTCGGACATGTTGACGGCGCAGACCATCGGGATGCCGAGTTCCAGAAGCTGGGTGGTGAGGAACAGGTTCCGTTCCAGGTTGGTGCCATCAATGATGTTGATGATGGCGTTGGGCCGCTCTCCGATCAAATAGTTCCGCGCAACCACTTCCTCAAGGGTATACGGCGAGAGGGAATAAATGCCGGGAAGGTCCGTGATGATCACGTCCTTGTGCCCCTTCAGGCCACCTTCCTTCTTCTCCACCGTAACGCCGGGCCAGTTTCCCACGTACTGGTTGGAACCGGTCAGCGCGTTGAACAATGTCGTCTTACCGGAGTTCGGGTTTCCGGCAAGCGCAATCCGTATCTTATCCATCTCTATCTCCTTGCTCATTCAACTTCGATGTTCTGAGAGTCACCCTTACGCAGGGAAAGCTCATACCCACGCACCGTCAACTCAACCGGATCACCCAGCGGGGCGACTTTCCTGATGTACAGCTTCGCTCCCTTGATGATCCCCATGTCCATGATGCGCTGCTTCAGCGCACCTTCCCCGTGGATCTTCACCACGGTGACCGTTTCTCCTACCTTCACATCCTTCAGCGTTCTCATGATGCTCCCCTCATACCAATATTTTCGCAGCCAGCTCTTTGTCGATGGCCACCCGTGAGTCCTTCACCTTTACGATCAGATTCCCGGCGTTCTCCGAGATAACCGTAACGGAATTCCCCGGAACAAACCCAAGCTCTCCGAGAAACGCCCGCGTCTTCGCCTTTCCTCCGACGGTGAGAATGGATTGCTCCTTCCCGATCTCCGCCAAAACCAATGGCATCATACCACCTCCTCCGTGCGGTCAACGAACCGCAGGAATCCTTTGTATTCATTACAGTTAGAAAAACCTAACTTCATTCGCATGAGAGAACATCCTTTCCGGCATTCCGCACCAAGGCGGAAACCTGGTACCCCAGATTCTCCACCCCAAGACGCAACGTCATATCATCGATGAGCGCCTTCCCCAGGATTTCGGCGGAACCGTGTTTCAGATCCACACGAGCCCATACTCCGTCGATGCGATCAAGCGAACGCTCGATTTTCCGAGCGCAGTCGTTGCATTTCATTCCGGAAATCAACATGGTCCAACGATAGGGATAATGCGAGGGATTCTTGTCAGAAACGGATCCGTCTTCGCGCTCATGGCTGACGGAACCACAACACCCATATGCGGCGCGTTTAATGACACTGCATACCGCTACGCTGCAGATGACAAGCAGAACCGCGATCAGCACCGCACTCATCAAACCTTTGACCTCCCGGACTGGTGGAAAACACCTGGTGTTAGACAACCCTAACCACCCAAGAGGTTAGAACAACCTAACCAAGCATGTCAATAGGTAAGGTTTTGTTTTTTGTGGAAAGCAAGCGTTTCAGTAGGAAATCGGGGTATTGTCCGGTTCGTCCGGCTGGAGGAATTCGGCGCCGATGCTGACTTTGACCACCTGGTTCATCATCGTGATGTTGATCCACACCTTGCGGCCTTTCTTCTCCACCTTCTCGATGACGCCCTGCATGGCCTTCAATGGCCCGGAGATCACCTGGACATGACTGCCGGGGACCAGCCGCACCTTGCTCAACCCGATGGTTCCGCCATAGGAGAACACCCACTGGGCATAGGCAAGATCACGCCCATACAGCGCATAACCGCCATTTTCGCCATAGCGGAGGAGGCGTCCGGGGCAATGGCCGTCATAGAGCAGATTCTGGACAAACAAAGGCTCAGCCGTCGTCCTGACCATCAGATAGCCGGGAATCATCGGTTTCTTCACCTTCTCCCATTTTCCATGATGTTGCAGCAACACGTCTTTCTGCGGGCAGATCGAAAGGAAATCAATGTCTTCGAAATTGCCCATCGTAAACGCCCTGTTCAAGCGTTTGACGATTTTTATTTCGATGCCGGCTTTGGGCAACGCAATACAATAATAGAAGTCCGTCGCCTGTTCCATACACTAGCACTATGCCATAGGTCCACAATTCCAACAAGAGGTTTTCATACATAACACATGCTTTATCCCATTTCCTATCGTTCTTGGGCGTGCTATACTGCCGATATGCAGAAAGCGATACTCAGTGTGGTCGGCAAGGACCGCGTAGGCATTATTGCAGGAATTTGCACCACGTTGGCCAAAGACAACGTGAACATCCTGGAGATTTCCCAGACCATCATGGACGGATTCTTCACCATGATGCTGGTCTGTGACACGGACACCAGCACCAAGGAATTCCACGAACTCGCGGCAGAACTGGACGAGGTGGGTGAAAAGCTCGGCGTCGTCGTCAAGCTCCAGCGCGAAGAAATCTTTGAGAAGATGCAGCGCATATGATCGACCTCATGGAAGTCAGTGAAACCAACCACATGATCGAGAAGGAAATGCTCGACGTGCGGACCATTACGATGGGCATCAGTCTGCTTGACTGCGTGGACAGTGATCTGGAAGTGCTGAAGCGAAACATCTACGAGAAGATCACCACCACGGCGAAGGACTTGGTCGCCGTCGGGAAACAGATCGAGGATGAGTACGCCATTCCCATCGTCAACAAACGGATCTCCGTCACGCCCATTGGCCTGATCGGAGGCTCGGCTTGCAAAACGAGTGAGGATTACGCCCAGATCGCCCAAGTGCTGGACAAGGCTGCAGAAGAGGTCGGCGTCAACTTCATCGGAGGTTTCTCCGCCCTTCCCGCCAAGGGAATGACCAGGAGTGAGGAACTGTTGATCAATGCCATCCCCCAGGCGATGGCGCTTACGGAGCATCTGTGCGCGTCGGTGAACATCGGCTCAACCCGTACCGGCATCAACATGGACGCCGTCAAGCTGATGGGTGAAATCATCAAGGAAACCGCAGAAGCGACGAAAGATCATGACAGCATCGGCTGTTCAAAGCTGGTCGTGCTGTGCAACGCCCCGGATGACAACCCGTTCATGGCTGGGGCGTTCCACGGCGTGACGGAGAGCGACGCGGTGATCAACGTCGGAGTATCCGGACCGGGGGTGATCAAACAGGCGCTGCAGTGCGTCAAAGGAAAAGACTTCACCACCCTGTGCGAAACGGTCAAACGGACGGCGTTCAAAGTGACACGTCTAGGACAGTTGGTAGGACAGGAAGCCAGCAAACGGCTTGGCGTTCCGTTCGGCATTTTGGATTTGTCCCTTGCCCCTACTCCAGCGGTCGGCGATTCCATCGCCGAAATCCTGGAGTCGATGGGCTTGGAGGAAGTCGGGTGCCCCGGCACCACGGCGGCGCTGGCCCTTCTCAACGACCAGGTGAAGAAAGGCGGAATCATGGCTTCTTCGTCCGTCGGAGGACTGTCCGGCGCGTTCATTCCCGTCAGCGAGGACCATGGCATGATCGCCGCAGCCCAAAGCGGAGGCCTGAGGATCGAAAAACTTGAGGCGATGACCAGCGTCTGCTCGGTTGGCTTGGATATGATCGCCATACCGGGCGACACGCCGGCGTCGACGATCAGCGGCATCATTGCCGACGAGGCCGCCATCGGCATGGTCAACCAGAAGACCACCGCCGTCCGGGTCATTCCGGTAGTTGGCAAACACGTCGGGGATACCGCCCAGTTCGGCGGGCTTCTCGGCTATGCTCCCATCATGCCGGTCAATACCAAGTCGTGCAAGGAATTCATTGAGCGTGGCGGCCACATCCCCGCACCGATCCACAGTTTCAAGAACTGAGCCATGGTAAAGCGAGGTCACCAAGTCCGTATCGCAACCATCTCGGTGGCAGTAGCGTTCATCCTGTATCTGATCATCGGTCTGCTGGATGGTCCGACGGGACTCCTGCCCTTTCTTGTCTGTTACGCCGTCTGTTACCTCATCACCTCGGTGATCATCCGCAGAAACGACGATTCAGGAAATGATTAACACGATGGACGCCCAAAGGCGTCCATCATTCCTGCAAAGGGAATGTTCCCTTATTTCCAATAATCCATATCAATCATTCCCATTTGTTTGGCGACACAGGTCGTACATGTCAGATCTCCGGTGACATTCAGCGAGGTGCGGCCCATATCCAGGATGGCGTCAATGCCCAAAATCATCGCATAGGCTCCGGCAATGGCCGTGCCCGCCTCAACTTTCAACCCGATGGATTCCAGAACCATCAACAGCATGATGGCGCCGGCTCCCGGGACTCCCGCCGTACCGATGGACGCCAGCGTGGCCGTCAGGATGACCGTTCCCATTTGGGAGCCGGTCAGCATGTGCCCGGTGGCGGACAGGCTGATGAAGATGGCGCACACCCCTTCATAGATCGCCGTTCCATCCATGTTGATCGTCGCCCCCAGCGGAAGGGAGAAACTGTACACTTCTTTGGGAACCCCCAGATTCTTCGCAGCTTCCATGGAAACGGGAAGCGTTCCATAGGAGGAGCGGGTCACAAGGCCCGTGATGAACGGGTTCTTCGCTTGTCGCCAGAACTTCAACGGATTCAGGCCGAACAGGGCGACCATGCCCATGTAGATCACAATGATGTGCATCACGTCTCCGACGAGCGCCGTCAGGGTGACCATGCCAAGTGCGCTGAACGCCTTTGCTCCTTGTTTGGCGAAGACAGAAGCGATCAGGGCGAGCACGCCGATCGGCGCATACTGCATGATGCCGTTGACCATCTTCGTCATGACGGACGAAACCCCGTCAAAGAAGTTGAGCAACGTCACGCCGGTTTTGCGGACATGCTCGTCCTCGCTGATCTGCAGATAGGAGACACCGATGCCAAACAGGATGGCGAAAAAGATCACCGGAAGCACATCACCCTTCACCATGGAGTCGAACGGATTGGTCGGCACGATATTCAACAGTGTCTGGCTGACCGATACTTTGGTGGCGCTTTTCGCTGCGGCATCCGCGATGTTGGTCGCGGCGAGTTTGGCCGATGGACGGAAGATGGATCCCGCAAGAAGGCCGATGCAGACGGCAAAGGCGCTGGTGACCAGATACAATCCCACGACCCTCAGCCCGATTTTTCCCAGTTTCGCCGGGCTGATCGACGCCGCACCGGTGATCAGGGTGGCGACAATGATGGGCATGACGATCATTTTCAACAAGCGGACGAACAAATCACCAAACGGGGCGATCCACAAAATCTTCTCTTTGAAGATGATGCCAAGCAACGCTCCGCCCACAAGCCCGATCAGAATCCGGTACAAGAGGTTGAACTCAAAGTACCAGCCGAGAAACCGTTTTTTCTTCGTTTCCATGCAATCCCTCCCTCAAACAAAACACCAAACCATTGTAGGAGGGGCTATGGTCAAACGCAACCAAAAAAGAAAAGTTTCTTGCTTTCTTCTCAAATTTTCTGATGAATCTCAGCCTTTCACCGCTCCGTTGGTCAAACCGGCAATGAAGAAGCGTTGCAGGAAAATGAACACGATCATCACCGGCAACGTCGCGATGATGCTTGCGCTCATCATGGCGTTCCAGTTGGTGCTGGCTTCGCCCAGGAACGTCATCACCAGGCCCGGAGCGAGGGTGCGTTTTGCAGTGTCCGTGACCAACGTCATGGAGAACAGGAGATCGTTCCAGCTCCAGACGAATCCGTAGATGGCGATGGATGTCATGCCGGTGATGGCAAGCGGAAAGATGATCCGCGTCATGATGGTGAGGTTGCCTGCTCCATCCAGCTTGGCGCTTTCGATCAAGGAATCGGGAAGCGCGTCGAAATATCCTTTCAGCGTCCACGTCCCAACTGGCAAGGTGAACACGACGTAGGAGAACAACAAGGACCAATAACTCCCCAATAATCCGAGACGTTGCATCATCAGATAAATGGCAAGCAGAAGAATCGCCTGGGGAAACGCCTGGCTCATCATGAACATTCCCATAATGAACTTCCTTCCGGTATACCGAAACTTGGAAAAACTGTAGGCGGAGATGGCGCTGACCACTGTTGCGGCGAAACTGCTGGCGAAAGAGACCAGAAGGCTGTTGCGCAGATACCGCATGATCGTCTGGTTCTTCAGGATGCCGATCAGGTTATCCAACGTCAACGGACCGGTGAAGAAAGAGAGGGTGAATGTCTTGTCCATCGGTTTCAACGCCGTGTTGACCATCCACAGAAGCGGAAGGAACACGAATGCTCCGATAAGAATGGCGAAGCACCAGAAAAAGATGCGGAACCCTGCGCTTCGCTGGAACATACCGGCTGGTTTCATTTCGATTCCTCCACCTGTTTCAGGTACACAATATTGAAGACAAGGAGCAGAATCGCCCAGATGGTGCCGATGGTCGCCGCCGTCCCGATCTTCCAGTTCTTGAACGCCGTCGTATATACCTCCAGGGAGAAGGTCATCGTCGCCCGCGCCGGACCACCTTGGGTCATCGTCCAAGGGATATCGAAGTGTTGCAGGTTTCCGATCGCCCCCAGAACCAGCACGATGTTGACGATCTGCCGCATCCCGGGAAGGACGACATGGCGGAACACCTGGATATTGTTTGCGCCATCAATCCTCGCCGCTTCCACCTGCTCATGGGAAACTCCCTGAAGCCCTCCGAGAAGGAATGCCATGTACCAGGGAAGCATCTGCCAGGCACGGGAGATGATGACGCACAGGAGGGCCGTTGTTGTCTGGCCCAGCCAGGGGACTCCCTTCTGAATGAGGCCTGTCTTGAGCAACAAGCCATTCAGAATGCCATACTCCCCATTGAAAATCCAACTCCACAAAAACCCGATGGCGGTTCCCGGGATGATCCAGTCAACCAGCGTGATGCCACGCAGCGCCTGGGAAGCAAAAAACTGCTCATGCAGGACGATCGCCCAGATGAACCCCAACACGAACGGAAGCAAGGTGGCCCCCGCGACAAACCACAGGGTCGTCAGCATCGTCTTGAAGAAATAGACATTGAGGAACAGTTTCCGGTAATTCTCCAAACCGACCCAATTGCTTCCGGGAAACAGCAACGACCGGTCGGTGAACGAAAGCAATACCGCCGAGATGAATGGATAGAGGATGATGGCGCAAAACACCGCCAAACCCGGGATGACCAACAGGAACCCCACCTGGCCATCTGACAATCTTCCGTGATTCCGCGCCATATCCCCTCTCCTCCTCAGATTCCCGTCACAGGCTTTGCAGCCGAGATGTCATGTCCGCAACCGCCTGCTGGGCCGTTTTCTTGCCCAACAAGGCAAACTGCAACTCTTCCGTCACGACCGCTTTGATCTCGCTGGCGTTTGCCATGCGCGCCGTCTCTTCCAGACGGGCCGTCTCCGTTGACTGCATGAAACCTTTCAGATAGGCATCGTCCTTGACCACCTGCAGGTTCGCAGCGCTCTTGGTGACCGGAGGCATGCCGTTCTTCTCGAAATACTCCAGCGCCATATCATCTGAGACCAAACTCTTTGCGAAATCCGCCGCCTGCGTCTTGTAGGCTGAATTTTTGAAGATCACCAGCATATGCCCCCACATGGTCGATTGCGGCTTGTCACCGGCATGCATCACCGGCCGGCTCATGGCGGAGCAAACGTTCACCACATCTTCCGGTTTCACGCCGTTTTTCACCGCCTGGCCTTTCGCCACCACGGCATCATCATAGAAGGCCATCTTGCCTTGGGCGAACAACTGGCGGGCATCGCCTCTTCCGATATCCATCCGGATATATCCTTTCTGCAGGAGATTCTGATACCACTTCACGCACTCCACGGCTTTGGGACCGAGGGCAACCTTTCCGCTTGCATCGAACAGACTGGAACCGAAGGTCCAGAGCCACGGCATGAAGTCTCCGGCAGCGGTGGAGTCTTTCGTGGAAAGCCCATACGGAACGATACCTTCGCCAAGAGCCTGCACATCGGCCAGGCACTGTTCAAACTCAGCAATTGTGGTGGGGACCTTGTCCCATCCCGCTTTTTTGAGGATCGCAGGGTTGTACACCATGGTGATGGAAGCCATCGACCACGGAAGGCCGAGTTGCTTGCCATCAATATTACCTACCGACAGCGCCGATTCAGGGAACGTATCCTTCAGATAGGAAGCGCCCATCACCTCGTTCAGATCGGCTAGCGCGCCGGTCTGGGCAATGGTGTTGAAGATACCGATATCCGCCTGCGCGATGTCCAGTTGTTCGCCACCCTGCAATCTGATCAACAGCTGCTGGGCGGTGTTTGCCCATGTCCAACCAACCCAGGTGACCGTATTGCCGCTGGAAGCCTCATACTGGCTCCGCATCTTCTGGAAGATATCTTTCGTCGCTTCCTCTTCCCCTGACCACCCGGCCCAGACGAGATTCACCGGCCCGTTTTGGGTCTGTTCGTTCACAGACTTTTCATTGGCACCGGCAGCAAACAGCATACTCGTGACGAGCAATCCCAGCATCACCCATAGCAACCTTTTTTTCATAGCAACCTCCTTCGATTGTCCGATCCAGCGCACCATCAATCAATGGTATCGCCGACTTTCTCCACTTCTTTTTTCGGAATACTTGCCAACTTTTGCAGGAAAACATCCCGATGAGACTCGAAAATATCACGGGGAAGACACCTATACCTATGGCACATCGCCGCGGCGTATCCCACCACCTCCCCCATCATGCCACCAGTTCGCATGATCCGTGCCGTTCCAGAAGCGTCATGGCTGGTGCTGATGTTCCTGCCAGCCATAAACATGTTGCGGATATTGCGCGAGTACAAGCACCGATACGGCAGGAAGAACGGCTTCTGAAATGATTCACGGCAATCCATCGTCAGGAACGCATCCCCTTCGTGGAAGGCGGCATAGAAACGTTTGTCCGGATAATGGACGTCAAAATCCCATGTCGCCGGCACACAACCATCAGAATAGGGTTTCTTGAAATCGGCCTTGGTCAGCACCACGTCCCCGAGCAACCTCCGGGACTCCCTCTTTCCCGCCACCGCGGCGCAAAAAGTCAGTTCATACCCTTCATAATCGTGATCAACGTTGCGCAGCACATCCCAGGCCCCGTACATCGCCCGGAAATTCATGTCGCGTGCCCGTTCCGCATAGAGGAAGGGATCATTCTCCATACCGCTTTCCCAGAACCAGCATCCCAACGATTTTTCCCGGGAATTGCCATAAATGTCATGAACGTTTCCACGGCCAGGGAACGCAACCTGGGAGAGATCCACAGCCCACGGACATCGGGGGAACGCCACGTTTCGTCCGGTATGCTCGATATGCCAGAGGTTGCTCACCCCCATATGCCCATTGGTGGTGGTCTCATAATCCGCATGGGCCAGGAATCCAAGATTTCCATCTCCCGTCGCGTCAGCGTACAGCGGCGCGGACAGGCGGAACAGATGGTCATGGACATAATCCCAAACGAGGACCGACGTTATGCACTCATCCGAGGTATCCGTCCCGATCACACAGCACCCGAGAAAACAGTCCAATCCTTTTTGAGCCTGGAGGATTCCCATTTTTCGGTCATCCTCATACAACTGTGCTTTGTTTTCCGCCCCATAGTGCCCGATCCTGTGCTGTTCGAATTCCCCGACGATATTGCCGATTCCAGGATACGGTGCATAGTTGGTGCCACCTCCCAGCCAGACACGGATCTCACTGCTGTTGTTTCCACCCACCAGCCGGCGATCCTGCACCAATGCGGTAGAAAGACCTTCCCGTGCCGCGGTAACCGCAGTGCACATCCCGGCGATGCCGCCCCCGGCAACCAGGAAATCAAATCTCCCTTCCTGTTCAGGTTCCCGGTTGTTCGTAGCCTCTTGATACCACGCGAACAAGGAGGCCCTGTCTTGCGGCAGGATCGTCCCATCCATCTGCGTCAGCACCAGATAGGCGCATCGTCCTTCAAACCCTGTGAGGTCATGCAAGAGGATATCAACAGGCCCTTGAGATAACGAAACCGTCCCTCCATCTTCCCAGCCCCATTGCGTCGTCGTTTTTCCCAACGTCAGGCTTACCTGTCCGCCCAAGCGTACGTTGAAACAACCAGGCGCCATATCAGGATGCCAAGGAGCGACCCAGTTGTAGGTATAGGCGTAGAGGTGATAGATCCCGCCTTCCGTGATGGTGATTGTCTTTTTTGCATCCGGGACGGGAACACCAAGCCCATGAGCCAGCAAATACGGGAATCCGAGTTCCAAGATGAACTCGCTATCAACAAACCATCCACCAGCGTCATCAAATGAGGCAGTTGGTATGAATAAGGTTTTTTCTGGAAGAATTGAACGTTTCAACATGTGCATCTTGGTTTCATCGTACCTCACTCTGGGAGAAAGAAAATGTTTCTTTTTTCAAAGAAGATGTTAGAATTGAGACAAGGAGAGAAGGATGGATTATCGTTGGTTTGACCAGTACGAAGGTATGTTTGCCTCGATGAATGGCGGGGAAGTGTTCTGCGGCATCAGCAGCAACACGGAATACATCCATCGCACCACCAGCATGAAGGAAGGAATGCTGCTTACCTGGGTGATCACCGGATCGGGAGAGCTCAAGACGCCGGAGAAGGATTATGCCATCACCGATGAAAATATGATCTTCCGAAACAACCGCATTGATTACCAACTGACGTTGTATCCCGGGGTACACCAGCGCCGATGCTTTCTCCGGCTTCCCGATGCATTCTTCTCTCTGTTGATCACCAGCACACCGTCCGTTCTGAATGTTCCTCCCGTCTTTCCGGTGAAACCGATGGATGAACAGCGGTTTGCCGACTTCATGGAAGTGATGCGCAAGATCCGCATGGCTTCTGACAAGGATCTTTTGGATATGCTCCCCTTCTTCTCCCACTACATCACCCAATGTGTGGCCCCTTGCCTGAATGAGAACGGACGGACCGCCGCCATGGAACACGCCAGACAACGCCTGGAAACGGATTTTCAGTCAAGCATCCCGGAAATCGCCGCGACATTTGGGCTTGGATACCATCTGTTCCGGAAGGAATTCAAACAAACCTACACCATCTCTCCGTTGGCGTATCGGATCAAAGCAAAGACGGAACAAGCCAAACAGTTCCTTTCCATGGGGTATCCCTGCGATGTCATCGCGGAAAAACTGGGATATCCGGACATGTACACGTTCTCCCACCAATTCAAGACGGTGGCGGGCATTTCACCAAAGAACTACCAGAAAAAGCATATTTTCTAATCAATCGTGACGAAACGGTCCGATGAACGCCACTCCTGGCAACGGAAGGCGGTCCGTTTCGACAAGCTCGTTTCCTGGTTCAATACGGAAGGAAACCAACGAGCCATCCCCCATGTTCGCCACGAGGAGGTACTGTCCGGAAGAGCTGATGCAGAAATTCCGGGGACCAGATCCTCCGGATGACTGCCGGGAAACCAAACGAGGCTTTGAGGGATCCTCCAAGGAGAACGTCGAGATGGTGTCTTCCCCTCGGGTGGTTGTCCAAAGCCATTTGCCGTCCGAGGAAAGATGGATGTCAGCGGCCGTGCTTCCTTCCCGTTTCTCGGCAAGAGGACTGAGACCGCGCAACGTCATTTCCTCCGTCAATTCATCAAACGAATAGGTCATCAGATGGCACCCTACCTCACCCACCACGTAGAGGAACGTGTTGTCCGGATGGAACGCCATGTGGCGGGGGCCTTCCCCGGCGGGAACAGGAATCTTTCCCGTAGCGACCAACGCGTCATCCGTATCCCGGCAATAACGGAACAGGACGTCACAACCGAGATCTGCGGCGAACAACGTCCTGCCTGTCCGGTCGAACATGCTGCTGTGGGTGTGTGGTCCTGCCTGGCGGGCGATGACCGGTCCATGTCCTTTATGTCGAAATGTCAGGGAAACACCAAGGGGAATCCCTTTCGCGTCCAGGGAACATACGGAAAGAATGCCGGAACCATAACTGGACAAGGCAAGCGCCCTGCCATCGGGGAAGACGGATACGTGGCAGACCGCTGTTCCGGGAACCGGGGTCCCACCCAGAAAGGTCAGCGTGCCGTTCGGTTGGATCAGATAGCCGTCCACCCGGCTGTCCCGTTCCTTGTCCGTCTCGTTCACGGCATACAACCGGTTTCCATGGAATGCGAGGAATGATGGATTGACGGAATGATCGAGGCTCCAGATTTTCCGCATCCTCCCGGTCGTTTCATCCAACTCAATGGTATGGATCATCCCATGCCTGGTTTCCTTCGTCCCATAACAGCCCGCAAACAAGATATCCATGTGTAGCCTCTTTCCGGTCATCCTAGCATAAGATGCCAATGAAGGGACAGAGAGGATTTGAAGCTAAGAAAGAAAGAAACGAATCATACACTTGAAACGCTCAGTCTTGTGAGATGACAAACTGTTATTCCAATCAATAAATAAAAAAAGAGCAACGAACCTTCCTTTTCAGGACGTCGTTGCTCGGAAGAGCGGGAGACGGGGATCGAACCCGCGACAACCACCTTGGCAAGGTGGAGCTCTACCACTGAGCCACTCCCGCAGATCTTTTTTCCGCTTCTTTGCGAGAGGCGGGACTTGAACCCGCAAACCTTGCGGTACCAGATCCTAAGTCTGGCGTGTATGCCAATTTCACCACTCTCGCGATGCATTGGCGCACTACCCAAAAAAGTATGAGCCGCAAAGGGATCGAACCTTTGACCCGCAGATTAAGAGTCTGCTGCTCTACCAGCTGAGCTAGCGGCCCAAGACATAACCTTTCAAAAACCCAAAACCAAAAGGCTCTCTGCGCCCGGAAGGATTCGAACCTTTGACACTCGGATTCGAAGTCCGATGCTCTATCCAACTGAGCTACGAGCGCTCGTCTCCACAGGGTGGAAGAAGGGGCTCGAACCCTCAACAGCCAGATCCACAATCTGGTGCTCTACCATTGAACTACTTCCACCATACAGTTGAAGCACCAGGGTGACACCCTATCGCGAATCAACGTGTAGCACTATAGCGGAATTATCAAATACTTGTCAACTACTCTGAAAGGAAGTTTCCAAAGAGAAAAACCACCTATTTTTTGCCATTCCGTTGACATCTTTTCACAGGAAGGGAAGATTATTGACTTGTCTTGGATTTGTCAGTATGTTTGCTCTGATCTTGAGCAGGCGATGGAGCGATCCATGGGGCTGGGTTCGTAAGGACAACAGGGAGATTCTCTGTGGGACGGTTTACGTTTCCAGGAGGAAATCTATGGCACAAAACACCCATCAGATCGCCGTACGGGTATCCAACGTCGGCATCTTCACCAATATCGGTCTTTCCCTTTTCAAATTCATTGCAGGCTTTGCCGGACACAGTTCGGCAATGATCAGCGACGCAATACACAGCGCCTCGGATGTGTTCGCTTCCTGCATCGCTCTGGTGGGCGTCAGCATGGGAGAGAAGAACAGTGACAAGGAACATCCCTATGGGCATGAGAAACTGGAGTGTGTGGCGGGAATCCTGCTTTCCGGTACGCTCTTTGCCACCGGCATCGGTGTCGGCTATGCCGGCATCCGCACGGTGGTGCGGGGAACCTGGGACCAGTTGCCCATACCCGGCGTTCTCCCGTTGATCGCCGCGGTCGTTTCCATCGGCACCAAGGAATGGATGTTCTGGTATACCCGCAGCGGCGCCAAGCGCATCAACTCCCCTGCCCTGATGGCCAGCGCGTGGCACCATCGCA
The DNA here is from genome assembly GCA_022482495.1 of Sphaerochaeta sp. NCBI lineage: Bacteria > Pseudomonadati > Spirochaetota > Spirochaetia > Spirochaetales > Sphaerochaetaceae > Sphaerochaeta > Sphaerochaeta sp. Next base: position 246,477 of record JAKVPA010000001.1, read on the forward strand.
GTGACGCGCTCTCCTCCATCGGTTCCCTGGCGGGAGTCGTCGGAGCCCGGCTTGGATACCCGGTGGCCGACCCGATCGCCAGCCTGGTGATCTGCGGTTTCATCATCAAGGTATCGGTGGATATCTTCCGAGACGCGGTAAGCAAACTGGACGACCATTCAATGGATCCCCAAAGTCTTGGGGAAGTCAAACATCTGATCGAACAGCAGAAAGGCGTCGTCCATCTGGACAACCTGAAGACACGACTTGCCGGTAACAAGGCGTACGTCGACGTGGAGATCGCCGTCAACCCCACCCTGACGGTCATTGAAGGGCATAACATCGCCGAGAACGTCCATCATGCCATCGAGAACGCGTTCCCCCAGGTCAAGCACTGCATGGTGCACGTCAATCCCGCACTGTATGAGTTGAACGTACAGGAAAGCAAAGAATCGTGCTAGAATGGAAACCATGATCGCCATCGTCACCGGAGCTTCCAGCGGACTGGGGAAAGCGTACGTCCGGAACATCGCAGCCAAGGAAAAAGGGATCCAGGAGATATGGATCATCGCCCGTCGCGCAGAACGGCTTGAGGAACTCAAGGCGGAGGTTCCCATCTGTCGGGTGATGCCGCTTGATGTGACCAGCCAGGAGGATCTCTCCCGACTGGAAACCACGCTGCAGACAGAGAAGCCCAGGGTGCATCTGTTGATCAACGCGGCGGGCATGGGAAAGCTGGGAGACTGGAATGTGATCAGTCGGGCGGACACCGACCGGATGATCGACCTGGACTGCCGCGCCGCGGTTGACGTCACCTTGATCGTCCTCCCGTTCATGCAGAAGGGAGACCGCATCATGGAGATCTGCTCCACCACGGCGTTCCAGCCGTTCCAGCACCTGAACGTCTATGCCGCCAGCAAGGCGTTCCTGTACCGGTACAGCCGGGCGTTACGGGTTGAGTTGTTTCCCAAAGGGATTTCGGTCTGTGCCGTCTGCCCGTACTGGATACGGGACACGGAGTTCATCAAGGTGGCGGAGAAGGCGGGAGGGAAACGGGTCATTCACCATTACGTCGGCGCAAGCAGTGTGAAATCGGTGGCAAACTGGTCCTACTGGGACGCCAAGCACGGCTTCGCCGTCTCCACCCCGGGACCAATCTGCTTCGCCCACCGTTTCTTCGCCAAGTTCATTCCCAGCGAGTTGATGATGGGCGTCTGGGCGTTGTTCCGCCGACTGTAGTCACTTTACCAGATTTCCGGCAAACACCTTGTCCAGGTACGCTTCCTGCTCCTTGGTGGGATTGGAGAACGGAGCGCGGGCCAACCCCACGTCATTGCCTTGGGCACGGAGCACATACTTCACCGCGGGGATCAACCCGACCTTGCAGAGAGCCTGCATGATGTTGTTGGCCTGGTGCTGGAGCGTCCGAGCTTCTTCCATCTTGCCCGCTTCGAACGCGTGGTAGATCTTCTCATAGTGGGGAAGCATGCAGTTGAACGTGCTGCCGATCGAGCCGGTGCATCCGTACGCCATCGTGGCGATCATCGTCTCATCAAACCCGTTGAACAGTTTCAGCTTCGGGTTGAGCTCCATGAACCGCTCCAGCTGGTAGACCACCTCATTGGTGTGCTTCACTCCTTCGATGGCCTCGCTTTGGAACAAGGCGCGGTAATCGGGGTTCTCAAGGTCAAACTCCCGTTTGGTATTGCCGGGAAAGTTATAGACGATCACCGGGAGTCCGACCTGGTTTGCAATATCATAATAATAGGAACAGACTTCCTTGGGGCTGAAGCCATAGTACAACGGAGGCGTGGCGGCAATGTGCTCGTAGCCCATTGCCTTGGCTTCCCTTCCGTACTGCACCGCCTCCTTGGTGGAAAGAGAACCAATATGGGCGATCAGCTCGGTGCGTCCTTTGAACGCGATGGCCGTCTCAAACGCCTGGAGCCGTTCCTTGTGGGACAGGAGGAAGCACTCGGCGCTGGACCCTCCCAGGAAAAAGCCGCTCGCCCCTTCCTGCAGGTTCCGTTCCATCAGCGCGGTGAGCGCCTTTGGACTGAACTGATCATCAGAGGTGAACGGCGTCACCGACGCAACGTAAATCCCCAGTCGTTTCGCATTCATCATTGTTTCTCCATCCCTTGTTGCCCATCGTAGCCCTCCCATCGGCAGGCTGTCAATGAAGGTTTACGCTCTTGCCCAAACCAGCTTGTTGCCCTACCATGCAGGCATGCGTATCGCAACCAGCACCAATCTGGTCAGTTTTCGTCCGGATGGCTCCAAAACGGAGATGCACCATCTGCTTCCCTTGTACAAGCAGGGTGGCTTTTCCGTCTTGGATCTGAACTTTTGTGAGATGATGAACCCTTCCTCCATCTGGCGTACCGATCGGTACATGGAGCGGGTCGAACGCATCCAGTCATCAAAGGACTCGTTGTCCTTGACGTTCAACCAGAGCCATGCGCCGTATGCCCGGGACCGCTTCTCCCTTCTCCGTTGAGGATGGGAAGTCGGAAGACGCGTTGATCCATCGTGCCATCCATGTCAGCTCTCTCCTTGGCGTCGATGTGGTGGTGATCCACCCCGCACCGGCGGATGAAAACCGCCTTTCACAAAACGTCGCCTACCTCTCGCCGTTTGTTGAACAGGCAGAGAAAGAAGGAATGCATATCGCTTTGGAGAATCTGGATGGCCAGAGGGAGATCCAAAGCTCTGGGGAACTCTGCGCGTTGGTGGATCTCTTTTCCTCGTCAACGGTCGGTGTCTGCCTGGATTTCGGGCACGCCCACATGCATGGGCTGGATCTTCCCAAAGAGATCCGTACCTATGGGAAACGGCTGATCGCCACCCATGTGGCGGACAACCACGGAACTGCGGATGAACATCTTCTGCCGTTCTACGGCACGATCGATTGGAAGGCTTGCATGAAGGCGCTCCGGGAATGCGGATACCGGGGAGACCTGACCTACGAATGCATGAAGCAGAACCAGTACCTCCCCGAGGCGCTCAAGCCGATGGCCATCCGCCAAGCGAAGGAAATCGGGGATTTCCTCCTCAGCCTATGAACAAAGAATTCCTAAGAACCATCAAGTACACCCTCGTCGCCGCATCGGCAGGGCTGATCCAGGCCGTCACCGACACGATCTGTTTCCAACTGTTGGGAATGAGCGCATGGAGCAGCTACCTGATCGCCCTGATCCTCTCCGTCATCTGGAACTTCGCCATCAACCGGGCGTACACGTTCCGCTCCAACGCCAACGTATTGGCCTCGCTGGCATTGGTCGCGTTGTACTACGCCGTCTTCACCCCGTTGTCCACCTGGTGGACAAAATTGTTCGTCGACCAGTGGGGCTGGAACAACTATCTGGTGCTGGCCGCCACCATGCTGGTCAATTTCGTCACCGAATTCTGCTGGCAACGGCTGGTTATCTACCGGGGCAAGGTGGACACCAAAGCGGGTGACGAATCTATGAAAAAAGTATGAAACAGCCAGTCAACTCTTGTGTCATGGAGCTTTTTCCAGTAGCGTGAACATGGATATGGCGCACCTTTTGGTTGTAGAAGATGATGATGATATCGCTACGCTTCTCGCCTATCAGCTGGAGAAGCTCGGGTTCACTGTAAGCCGCGCCCGTGACGGGCAGGAAGCGGTGGACAATCTTTCCTCCGGATCGTTCGATCTGGTGCTGCTGGACATCATGCTCCCCAAACTGGACGGACTGGAAGTGCTGAAGACGATGCGTTACCGACTTGGCCTGACCACTCCGGTGATCGTCGAGAGCGCCAAGGGCGAGGAGGCGGACATCGTCACCGCCCTGGAAATCGGCGCGGATGACTATGTCACCAAACCGTTCAGCATCAACGTGCTGATGGCCAAGATCAAATCGTTGCTCCGGCGTACCAAGGAACACACCTCGGAAGCAACCCCAGAGACGGTGACCACCCAGCACTTGCTTTTGGACAGCAGAAGCCACACCTGCACCGTCGATGGCGAACTCGTTCCGTTGACGGCGACGGAGTTCTCAATCCTTTGGACCTTGGCCTCAGACAGCGGACGGGTGTTTACACGCACCCAGTTGATCTCCGCCACCAAAGGGGACGACTACCCGGTGACGGAACGCTCCATTGACGTGCAAATCGCCACCATCCGGCATAAGATCAAGAAAGCAGGTCCGTTTCTCAAGACCGTCTGGGGAGTCGGTTACAAGTATCTGGAGGAGCAGTCATGAAACTGCGGGGCCAGCAAGCCATCATCGTCGCATCGCTCCTGCTCCTTGCCGGCCTTCTCGCATTCATTACGGCGGACCAATCATTCCGCTATGTCACCGACCGTCTCAGTGAGGAAAACCTTCACCGCCACAGCGCATACCTGAAAGAAAGCATCGAAGCTTCCAACGCCTGGGATCCCGCGGAACTGAATCGCTATGCGTCATCCCACCAGGTACGCCTTACCGTAATCGATCCCGACGGAACCGTACAGTACGACAGTCAGGAAAATCCTCAGGCGATGGACAATCACGCCTACCGCACCGAGGTCAAGGCAGCATTGGAGACAGGAAGCGGGGAAGACCGAAGAACCTCCGCCACCAGCGGGAAATCCACCCTGTACCAGGCACAGCTCCTGGCCCTCTCCCCTCCGGTCATCCTCCGGGTCGGTCTGGAACAACAGAGCGTTTCCGTCTGGAGGCGGGTGTTCGTATCGCGGTTCACCCCGATTCTGCTCGCCGCCCTGATCTTCTCCCTGGCCGTCTCGTTGATTCTGATGGACGGCATCAGCAAGCCGCTGACCCATATCGCCGAGGTGGCAAAAGCGTACGGAAACGGACAACTGGACCGACGCATTTGGATCGACGGACCGGATGAGGTGAAGATGGTGGGGTCCACCCTGCAGTCCATGGCGGAACAGCTCTCAACCCAGATGAACCGTCTGGAGACGGACCGCAGCCGCTTTTCCACCATTCTGGAGACGATGACCGAAGCGGTGATTCTGGTCGATCCGAAGAAACAGGTCATCCTGTCCAACGGAGAGGCGAAACGACGGTTCGGGACGGGAAAGACGTTGATGGAGATGATTCCTGACTCCGACCTGCTCTCCCTCTGCGGCGACACGCTGGAATCCAACCGGACGGGCAGCTGTACGGTGAAGAACGAGAAGGCGATCTTCCAGGCGAGCATCGCCCCGATCCACATGGAGGGGCTGGTCACCGGAGCGGTCATCACGCTGTCGGACATCACCAACCTGAAGCACCTGGAACAGGTACGAAAAGATTTTGTCGCAAACGTCTCCCACGAGCTGAAAAGTCCGCTTACTTCCATCCTGGGATTCTCCGACATCCTTACCTCAAAGGATCTCAGCGAGGAGGAGCGCATCAAGTTCGCCAGCATCGTCAAGGCGAACAGCGAGCGGATGATGGGCATCATCCAGGATCTGCTCACCCTGGCGTCGCTGGAACGGGACGAAACGACTATTCCGATGCAACCCTCCCCGCTTGGGGTGATCATCGAAGAGACGCTGACCGGCGCCACGTACAAGGCGGACCGAAAGTCTATCACGTTGAAAGTGGACAACCCGCTTCCCGCCGATACCCAGGTGTACGGCTCCCAATCGCTGTTGGTCCAGGCGCTCCTCAATCTGGTGATCAACGCCATCTTGTACTCTCCGGAACACACCACCGTCACGCTACAGGTCAGAAAAGAGGGACGAATGATCTCCTTTGCCATCATCGATCATGGAGTCGGCATCGCAAAAGAAGACCAGGAACGGATTTTCGAACGGTTCTACCGGGTGGACAAAGCAAGGTCCCGTTCCGTCGGAGGAACGGGACTGGGATTGTCCATCGTGCGCCACGTGGCGATGATCCACAAAGGAACGGTGACGGTCCAGAGCAAGCTCGGTGAGGGCTCCACCTTCACGTTCACCATCCCGTTGGAAGGGAAGATCGGGGAACTGCAGGAGAAAAGCGACCGGATGCTGGAGCCCCGCTTCAGTTCAGGTCGGGCTTGACGCCCTCGGCCATATAGACGATCCAGGCACAGATATTGGTGACGTGGTCCCCAAAGCGTTCCAGTTCTTTGGACACGTAGTGGTAATCGAACAGGTTTTCCCGCTCCGCCACATCCGCGGCGTCCACGGCGATGATCATCTTCCCCGCCTTGGCGTTCAGCCGGTCCACCTCATCGTCCATCTTGGCGATCTCCCTGGCTTTCTGGGAATCCATTCTTACCAACGCGTCGATCACCTCGGCGGCCATGTGATGGTCCGCCTCAGCCATCTCGGCGATCACCGCGGCGATATCCTGGTGTTTCCTCGGCGTCATCGGCATGACGGCCAGTGCGGCCAGATGGCAGGCATGGTCACCCATCCGTTCCAGGCTGGTGACGATCTTCATGCCGGCGATCACCTGGCGCATGTACTGGCCGTACGGCGCTTCGCTGATCAGAATCCGCACGCCGTCGCTTTCGATCAAATCGCGCATCTGGTCGATGAAGTAATCATCTCCCTTGACCTTTTCGGACAGTTTGACGTCTTCCTTTTCGAACGCTTCCCGGGCAAGCGCGATGGATTCCTCCACCCTGCTTGCCATCTGTACCAGCAGTTCATGGTAGAACTGCAGTTTGTCATCCAATTGATATTTCTTTTCCATTCCGTCCCCCTTTCATCAACCGAATTTTCCGCTGATGTAATCTTCGGTGCGTTTGTCCTTCGGCTTGAAGAAGATCTGGCTGGTGTCTCCGCTCTCCACCAGATATCCGCACCGGTCTGAGTCAATCAAGAAGAAGCAGGTCTTGTCGGAGACACGGCTGGCCTGCTGCATGTTGTGGGTCACCACCACGATGGTGTACCGTTCCTTCAGCTGGGTCATCAGTTCCTCGATGTGCCCGGTGGCGATGGGATCCAACGCCGAGGTGGGCTCATCCATCAGGATCACACGAGGCTGGATTGCCAGCGTCCGTGCGATGCATAGTCGCTGCTGCTGGCCTCCGGAGAGGGAAAGTGCGCTTTTCTGAAGGCGGTCCTTCACCTCATCCCACAGCGCCGCCTGGCGCAGGGAGCGCTCAACGATCTCCATCAGCTGGTCTTTGGAAAGCCTTCCGTACAGACGGGGCCCGTAAGCCACATTGTCCAAAATGCTCATGGGGAACGGATTGGGCCGTTGAAACACCATGCCCACTTCCTTGCGAAGCGCCATGGCGTCATATTCGGTGAAGATGTCCTTCCCTTCGAATTTCACTTCTCCGGTGATCTTCACGCCGTCGATCAGATCGTTCATTCTGTCCAGCGTCCTGAGGAACGTCGACTTGCCGCATCCGGACGGTCCGATGCAGGCAGTGATGGCGTGTTCCGGGATGTCCAACGAGACATCCTTCAGGGCGTGTACCGCACCGTACCAAAGGTGCAGGTTCCGTATGGTGAACGCAGGCATGCTTACCGCCTCCTTGTATGAATCAATCGGTTGGCCACCGTGTTGATGACCAGCACCAGGACGATCAGCACCAGAGCGGAGGCGAACGCCTTGTCCGTCGACTGCCCTTCGGTGATCGTCAGGAAGATGTGCATCGCCAACACACGGCTGGACGATGTCAGGCTGTGGGCGATATCCGTCCCACTGCCGATGGTATAGATCAATGCGGCCGTCTCACCGATGGCCCGGCCGATGGCCAGAATCATGCCGGTGATGATGCCACGTTTGGAACTGGGCAGCACCACACGGAGGATCGTCTCGATCTTGGTGGCTCCCAGGGCCAGGCTCGCCTCGCTCAGGCTGCGGTCCACACTGGCGATCGCCTCCTGGCTGGTGCGGATGATGGTGGGGAGCACCATCAGGCTGACGGTCAGCGTGCCGCTGATCAGCGAGAAACCCCAGTGGAACAGCTGGACGAACACCAACAGCCCGAACAGGCCGAAGATGATGGAGGGAAGCGCGGAGAGAATATCGATGCCACTCTGGATCATCGATTTCATCTTCCCTTCCTTGGCGTACTCGCACAGCCACAGGGCCGCGGCGACACCGATGGGAAGGGAGAACAAAATGGTCAGCATTACCATGAAGAACGTGTTGACGATGATCGTCCCGATGCCGCCGTACTTGCCGGACTCCACCGTTTTTTCCGTCATGTAATCCCAGGTGAGGTTCACCCCGGATTCAATGCCCACCACCTGCAGGCTGGTGATGGCATGCCCTGCATCTTTTGCGTCCTGCCACTGGGCGGCGTCAACGACCAGGTAGGAACCCTCGGTGGATTCCACTTCATCCAGCGTGGAGACGTTCCTGACCGGCATGTCCGGTCCTCCCAGTTCTTTCCAGGAACGCACCGACCCTTCCTGCAGGTGCACCCATTGGATCGGCTCCACCATGGCGATGCGGTTGTTGCCGTACAGCGCCGCCACGGTGGGGTTGACGGCAAGCACCTCATCATACAATGGGATTTTCTTCAGATTCTTGCCTTTCTTCGAGGAGATGACGATCCCTCCCCGCTCCACGTGATCGGGAATGCGATTCTGGTACACCACCTTGTCTTTGGAAAGATCCATGTGGGAGAGAAAGGCGGGAAGCACATCATCGGTGATGTACAGCGTCACCGGCGAATCGACGCCGCTGAGGTTGCGAAGGCTGTAGATCTTTCCTTGGGCGATATTCCTGAGCGTGAACCAGGAAAGGTCAGACAACTGGTTGGATGCCGGCGCCGAAATGACGAAACCTTTTTCTTCCTGGGAAAGGGGAACCACATCCCGGATCACCCGGGTCTGTTTCCAGATTCCACGGAATGCGATATATCCGATGATCGCCACCAGCAAGATGATCGTCGTGACGGAGAGGATCCGCACCACGGCAAGCGCGATGGCATTGGTGGTCTTCCGGTTCATTTCTCCCTCCTATGGGTGGCGTGGATGACAAACAGGTTCAGCGCCAGAATAAAGAAGAACAACAGCATCGCCGTGGCGAACAGCGCCGACATATGGACGCCCTCGGCGTAGCTCATGTCGGTGACGATGTTCATCGTCAGCGTGCGTCCCATGGAGACCGGGCTCTTGGGGAAAAGCGGCGCATTGCCTCCAACGAGGAGCACGGCGGTCGTCTCACCTACGGCACGCCCCAACGCCATCACCAGGGAAGCGACGATCCCGCTTCGCGCGCTGGGAAGGATCACCCTGCTGATCGTCTGCCAGGTCGTCGCGCCCAAGGCGACGGAGGCTTCCTTCAGACTCGGTGATACGGCAGAGATGGATACTTCACTGATGTTGATGATCGTCGGCAGAATCATGATGGCGAGGATCAACGCCGCGGAGAGCAGGCTGTATCCGTTGCCCCCGAACACATTGCGGACGAACGGCACCACCACGGCGATGCCGAACAGGCCATAGATGATGGACGGAATGCCGGACAGAAGCTCGATGCTCTCCCTGAGGATCGCCGCCTTCCGTCCTTTGGCGAACAACGCCAGGTAGACGGCGGTCGCCAGGGAGATCGGCGTGGCGAAGAGCAAGGAAAGTCCGGTGACGATGAAACTCGCCACGATAAAGGAAAGCACCCCGTAATGGGGGTCGGCTGCCGACGGGCTCCAGTTTGTGGAGAACAGGAATTCCGTAAGGGGGACGTCACGGAACGTCGGTATTCCCTGGGCGAAGATGAAGATGGTGATCAACGCCACGGTGGCCACACAAACCAAAGCGGAGGCGAGCAGGATCACCCTGCCGCCCCGCTCAATCCGTTTTCTCGAACGAATGTCCATCGCGTTAGTTCAACGGGATGAATCCGGAGTCAAGAACGATCGCCTGACCCTTGGTCCCCAAGAGGAAGTCGACGAACTGCTTTCCGACACCTTCGAGCTGTCCCTTGCTCACCATGTACAGGCTGCGGGAGATCGGATACTTTCCATCCTTGACGTTCTCGGCGTTCGGCTCGACACCTTCGATGGTCAGCACTCTGCCGCCCGCTTCGGTGACGATCTTTCCGAAGGCCATTCCGATGTACCCGATGGCACCCGGCGTGGAAGCGATCTTCGTGGCGACCTCACCGTTTTCCTTGGCGACGATGGCGTTCTTGGAGAGCTCTTTCTTCGCTTTGTCCAGAACGATTTCCTTGAAGGAACCGTAGGTGCCGCTGGTCTCGTCCCTGACGACCAGCTGGATCGTCTCATTGGCTCCACCGACTTCCTTCCAGTTGGTCACATCCCCGGCGAAGATCGAGGCGAGCTGCGCCATGGTCAGGTTGCTGATGCCCACATCCTTGTTGACCGCCACGGAAAGTCCGTCCAGAGCGATGGTCGTCGGGATCAAGCCGGCGTCCAGCTCGGACTGCTTCAGCTCTCTGCTGGAACCAGCCAGGGAAAGCGTTCCTTCCTGCAGCTGCTTGATGCCTACGGAAGAACCGAGTGTCTCATAGGTGATGGCCACCGATGGATTTTCCGCTTCGAATGCCGGAATCGCCGTATTGGCGATCGGCGCCACGGTGGAAGACCCACCGAACGTATAACTTGTCTTTGTTGTTTCTTTGGACCCCTGGGCGAACAGACCACCTGCGATCAGCGCCACGATAAGGAGTGCTACGAATTGCTTTTTCATTTCTTTTCCTCCAACGTTTGACCCAACCTTACTGAAGGGGTATGGGGAAACTGCGAGGAAAGTATGAAAAAACCATGAAAAACAGCTCAGGAATGTCTTCGACCTGCAAAAAACCTTCCCATACAGAGAAGAATCTGCACAAAAGACGAGGATGGAGTTGCCAGGCCGACGGTGAACAGCGAAGCTCCGGCAAGCCCGCTGAAGACAAACGACAGGGGAATCCGCACACCGAAGGAGCCGACGATCCCCTGGACCATGACGAACTTCGTCCATCCCCTTCCATTGAAGTATCCCAGGAAGCAGAACAGGAACGACGTGAAGATGCAGTCAATGCCGTACGCTTTCAGGTAGTCCCCCGAGGCGGCGGCAACCGCCGTATCGGTGGTGAACAGCAGAGAGAGCCGAACGCCATGGAAGAAGGCAAGGACGAACATGCATACGCCGACGGCCAAGCTGGTCAGCATGCCGTACCAAAGCGCCTTGTCCGCCCGTTCCGTCCGTCCCGAGCCGACATTCTGGGCTACGAACGCGCTCATCGCCTGCATGAAGCTGGAAGGCACCAGCATCAAAAAGCCACACACCTTCTCCGCGATCCCCACCCCTGCGGAAGCCGTAAGCCCCATCCGGTTGATGATCGCCGCGATGACCAGAAAGGACAGGGAGACAAGCAGGTCCTGGAAGGAAAGCGGCAGCCCGATACGAAAGATGGCGCCGCACAACGACCGGTTCCACCGGATATGTTTCCGCGAGAACGGGAACGGGAACCGTTTTCCTCTGCAGAACGCCAGGGAAACGGCGACGCTGACACCTTGGGAAAGGACCGTGGCGATGGCCGCTCCCGCCACGCCCATCCCCAACACTCCGACAAGAAGAAGATCGCCGGCGATGTTGCACGCCGTGGCCAACGCGACGGAAAACAAGGGGAGCCGGGAGTTTCCCATGCCACGGAACACGGCGCCCAGCACGTTGTATGCGACGATGAGCAGCATGCCCGCCGAACATATCCTGACATACGCCGTCGCCTTGGCCTGGGCGGGGACCGGCGTGCGAAGAATCCGGATGACCACCCCGGAGAAGGGTTCCATCACCGCCATGGCCAGCATGCCAAGCACGACGAACAACGTGATCGTCGCGCCGATCACCCGCCCCACCTCCGTATCCTTCCCTTCCCCGATGTTCCGGGCGATCAAAACGGTCGAGCCCATGGCGATGTCCGACAGGACGAAGGTGACCGTCTGCATCACCATCGCCCCCAGGGAAACAGCGCTGACGTCCGACGCGTCACCGAACCGGCCGATGACCAGCATGTCCACCGCGCCATAGGCCGCCTGGAGGAACAAGGCAAGAAACACCGGGAAGGAGAAACGGATCAAAGGTCGGTAGATGGGGCCTTCGGTAAAACGCATGCTTCCCGTCATTGCGTCTCCTTCGGTCCATGGGGAGCCGGTTGATCCTCACGGGGAAGCCGGGAAAAGAACTGGAGAACGAACGGTATGGTCAGGATGAACGTGGCGACATCGGCAAGCGGCTGGGCAAGCTGGATGCCCCGAAGCCCCATTGTCCGCGTCAGCACCAGCAGCAACGGAATGAAGCACAAGCCGCTGCGCATCAGCGCGAGGATCGTCGCCACCAGACTCTTTCCGATGGACTGGAACAGCATGTTGCTCGCCACGGTGAAGCCCAGGCATACCATTGTGGCGCACTGGGCCCGCAGGGCGAACGCGCCGATGGCGACCACCTGGGGATCATCACGGAGCAGACGCACCAACGACGGGGCGAAGATGAATCCCAGCACGGCAAAGTCGGAGAGCAGGACGGTGCCGAACAGCACGGTGAACCGGTAGGCGTCCCGCACCCTGCGATAGGCGCGCGCCCCGTAGTTGAACGCGCTGACCGGCTGGAACCCCTGGCCGATGCCTAGTCCTACGCACCACAGGAAGTTGATGATCCGGGCGCAGATCGACATGGCGGCGACAGCGGCGTCTCCGTACGGGCCGCAGCTGATGTTCAGCACCATGGTGGAAAGCGCCGTCAAACCTTGGCGGATCATCGAGGGGAACCCTACGGTGATGATGTTCTTCAGCATCAACGGCTTGGTACTGATGTACTTCGGATGGAACGAGCTCTGCGTCCGTCCGGTGTGGAACATGAAAAACAGCACGATTGCGCTGAGGTACTGGCTGATCGTCGTGGAAAGCCCTGCGCCCAGAATCCCCAGATGGAACGCTCCAAACATCAACAGCCAGTCGCCAAAGATGTTCACCACCCCGCCGAGGGTCAGCCCGATCATGGCAAGCGTCGCCATCCCCTCATAGCGGAGAATGTTGTTCATCACGCAACTGGTCGTCATGGCGGGTCCCGCAATGAGGATGCAGGCGGCGTAGATCCGGGCATAGGGAAGAATCGTTTCGGTGGAGCCCAACAGGCGGCACAATCCATCCAGATTGCACAACCCGATGACCATGATCACCACACCGGCTGCGAGCGCCAGATAGAAACTGGTCGACGCGTACCGTTTGGCGTCCTCCACCTCCTGGGCTCCCAGATGGCGGGCGATGTTGCTTCCCGCGCCGTGGCCCAGCATGAAGCCGAATGCCTGAAGGATGGCCATCAGGCCGAAGACCACGCCGACAGCACCGCTGGCGCTGGTGCCGAGTTGCCCGACGAACGAAGTGTCCGCCACGTTGTAGATGTTGGTGACCAGCATGCTCACCGTGGTAGGCAGACCCAACCGGATGACCAGGACACGGACCGGCGTCTTGGTCATCGTGTCATATTGGCTGAGAGGAGAACGCATGGGGGGAGTATACCCCTTTCGCCAACATTAATCAGTACGTTTTACACAACAATTGTTCCGCCACTTCATTGGCATGCCGTGCCAGTTCCTCTTCATCCACGCCAAGCACCTTTCCTTTGCGTACCACAATCTTGCCGTTGATGATCGTCATGTCGGCGATATGGCTGTCCCCGCAGAACACCAAGCTGGCAACCGGGTCGGCTTGAGCGCCGGCATAGGCGATGTCATCCACGTTGAACAAGGCGATGTCGGCGGCCCATCCCGGGTACAGGCGCCCTACCTTTGTGTAGCCCAGCATGGCCGCGCCGTTTTCCGTCCCCATGCGCATCACCTCCCCCACGGTAAGCGCCGAGGCGCCGTAGCGGACCCGTTGCAGCAACATGGCCATCCGAAGCTCCCCCAGCATGTCGCTGCTGTCGTTGGACGCCGATCCATCCACACCGATGCCGACGTTGATGCCCAGATCCAGCATCTCCCGCACCCGGCAGATGCCCGAGCCCAGCCGCATGTTGCTGGAAGGACAGTGGGCGATGGAACACCCCGCTTTTGCCAGAGCCCGGAGCTCTTCGTCATTGAAATGGATGCCATGGGCGTAAAACACATCCGGCCCGAACAGACCGCACTCCTCCATCAACGCCAGGGGGCGGACGCCGTACATCCGCATGCAGGTCTCCTCCTCGTCCTTCGTCTCGCACAGGTGGGTGTGGAGCCGCACGCCGTAGGAACGGGCAAGACGCGCGCTCTCCTCCATGCACTCCTTGGTGACGGAGAACGGGGAACAGGGAGCCAGGACGATCCGGTGCATGGAGAGGGGGGATGGATCATGGAACGAACGGATGCACCGCTCGCTGTCGGAAAGAATCTCCTCTTCCGTCTGGACCACCGAGTCCGGGGGAAGCCCCCCGTCTTTTTTTGACAGGCTCATCGACCCCCGGGTCGGGGAGAACCGCATGCCGATCTGGTCGGCCGCCTGGAACTGCAGCGCCATGATGTCCCCGTCGAACCCTTTGGGGTACAGGTAGTGATGATCCGTCGTCGTGGTACATCCGGTGCGGACCAGCTCGCTCATCGCAAGCAGGCTGCTGGTCGTCACCGCATCGGTGTCGATGCCCTTCCACACCTCGTACAGGCTGGTCAGCCAGTCGAACAGTTTGGCGTTCTGCACGGAAGGAAGCGCACGGGTCAGTGTCTGGTAGAAATGGTGGTGGGTGTTGACCAGCCCGGGGATGGCCACATCGTGGCGGCAATCGATCACCTGGGTGTCCGAGGGTACGGGAAGGTCCTTCCCTACCTGTTTGATCCGGTTCCCTTCGATCACAAGATCTGCGTCACGGAGGCTTTCCTTCCCTCCTTCCTGCAACAACGCTTTGATCCCTTTCAGCATGATGGTTTTCATCTGTGGCAATCTCCCGCAACGCATTGTAGCACGGTTTTCCCTTTTCTCCTTCCCCATTTTTGACTATACTCCTCACAAGAGGGAAAGAAAAACCGATGTTGACGTTCAATACGGATTGTAAAGCGAAGGATCTTGGCGGAGGGGTCACCCGGAAGGTGCTCTCCTATGATGAGACGATGATGGTCTGCGAGTTGACGTTCAAGAAAGGCTCGGTGGGCAGCCTGCATCATCATCCGCATCACCAGATCGGATATGTGATCAGCGGCTCGTTCGAAGTGACCTGCGAAGGAGAGAAGAAAATCCTCAAGGCGGGGGACAGCTATCTGATCAAACCAGACCAGATCCACGGGGTGGTGGCGTTGGAGGATTCCAAACTGCTTGACGTATTCACCCCAATGCGGGAAGATTTCATCCGCTGAGCAAAAATCGGTCTTGCCGCACCACATGGGGAGTGGCCGTTCGCGCCTGTTTTGTATTATAGTAAACAGGTTGAGGCTTTATGCCCCTGCCGTTATGATATCGAAGTCTCCCACGGGAGGCGAAAGGAAATTGAGATGAGTGAAGAGAAGAACATCAAGGAGTTGGAGAACTCCAGCGTCGCGTTGACGCTTACCGTGCCGTCCGACAGGATTGAGGCGGACTACAAGAAGACCTTGGACAAATATGTGAAGAACATCCAGATCAAAGGGTTCCGCAAGGGCCACGTCCCCGTATCCGTACTGGAGGCCAAGTATGGTGAGTCTCTCCGCGCCGAGAGCACGTTCGACACAATGGAAGCGTTCCTGAAGGAAAACATTGACAAACTCGATCCGAAGGACAAGCCGCTTCCCTACAGCACACCGGAGCTCCAGGACGAAGAGAAGCTGTTGCCGTTCAAACCGAATACCGACGTCACCTTCACGGTGAAATACGATGTCATGCCGGTCTTCGAGCTTCCCCCGTACAAAGGACTCACCTTCACCCTGCCCAAGGTAGTGGTCAGTGACGACGACGTGAACAAGGAAATCGACCACCTGCGCGAGCAGAACGCCATGGTCGTTGACAAGAAAGGTGTCGCCGAGGATGGGGACATCGTCAACATCGACTATGTCGAGCTGGATGACAAGGGTCAGGAAGTCGCCTCCACCGCACGGAAGGATTTCACCTTCACCGTGGGCAGTGGATACAACTACTACGAGATCGACAAGGACGTCCTGGGAATGAAGGCCGGGGACGAGAAGACGTTCCAGAAGAGCTATCCCGCGGAATTCAAGACCTCCGATCTGGCTGGCAAGACCATCACGCTGAAAGTGGCGATGAAGAGCGTCAAGCACAAGGATATCCCGGCACTGGATGATGATTTCGCCCAGGATGTCAAGGAAGAGTACAAGACCGTCGCCGATCTGGTCAAAGCCACCCGTGAGAAGCTGGAAGGCCAGGTGAAGCAGAAGCGGGATGACGAGAAGTTCAACAAGCTGGCCGACCAGCTTGCCCAGAACGTCAAGGTCGCGCTTCCCACGAGCATGGTGGACTTCGAGCTTGATCGTGACTGGAAGAACTACATCCGCCAGAGCGGCCTGAGCGAAGAGCAGATCACAAAGTTCCTGGACTACCAGAAGAAGAGCAAGGAAGACCTGCTGAATGAATGGAGACCGGAAGCGGAGAAAGCGCTGAAGGTCCAGCTTGTCATGGACAAGATCAAGGACACGGAGAAGTTCGAAGTGTCCAAGGAAGAATTGGACAAGGCGTGCGATGAGCAGCTGAAGGACGTCACCGACGAAAGCCAGAAGGCGTACTACCGCACGATGATCGAAGACGATCTGAGATTCCGGAAAGTCAGCGAATTCCTGGAGAAGAACAATACGTTCGCCGACGGGCCGGAAAAGAGCTTCGAAGCCTACATGAACGATGAGGAAGAAGCGAAGACCGAACAAGCAGGAGCGTAATGATGGAACGGATGCAATCGTTCATTCCGATGGTGGTCGAACAGAACGGGGTCAGGGAGCGGTCGTATGACATTTTCTCCCGCCTGCTCAAGGACCGTATCGTATTTCTGGACGGCGAGATCAACGACGGCACGGCGGACCTGGTGGTGGCCCAGATGCTGTTCCTCGAGTCGGAAGACCCGAAGAAGGACATCAGCCTGTACATCAACAGCCCCGGTGGAAGCGTCACGGCGGGACTGGCCGTCTACGACACGATGCAGTACCTCGCCTCTCCCGTGCAGACCATCTGCATGGGTCAGGCGGCAAGCATGGCGGCGGTGCTGCTGTGCGGTGGCTCCAAAGGAAAACGGTTCATCCTTCCGTCGGCACGGGTGATGATCCACCAGCCGTGGGGAAATGTCGAAGGTCAGGAGACGGACATCCGCATCCAGGCCAAAGAGCTGGAGCGGATCAAGCAATTGACCATCGACATTCTGGTACGGCATACCGGACGGAGCCGGGATGAGATCATCGCCGACACGGAACGTGATTTCTTCCTCACCGCTCCGGACGCAGTGAACTATGGGATTGTTGACTCCGTGATGCAAAGGAGAGGATAGGAATGGCACGAATCGCACAAACCTGCTCGTTCTGCGGAAAAAGCGCGAACGAGGTGAAACGCCTGATCAACGGACCAGGCGTGGCCATCTGCGACGAATGCGTCAAGGTCTGCGAGGAGATGCTGAAGGATGACCCTGCCATGCAGGAGGATACGACGGACATGCTGCCCGACGTCATCCCCACCCCGCAGGAGATCAAGGAGTTCATGGACCAGTACGTCATCGGTCAGGATGACGCCAAGCGGATCCTCGCCGTCGCAGTATACAACCATTACAAGCGGGTGAAGTTCGGCAAGAAGATGAACACCGAGATGGAGAAATCCAACATCCTGATGATCGGACCGACCGGAACAGGAAAGACACTTCTCGCACGGACGCTTGCCCGCAAGCTGAAGGTTCCGTTCGCCATCGCCGATGCCACGACGCTCACCGAGGCGGGATACGTGGGCGAGGATGTGGAGAACATATTGCTGAAGCTGATCCAGAACGCCGATGACAACGTCAGCGCGGCGGAACACGGCATCATCTTCATCGATGAGATCGACAAGATCGCCAAGAAGGAAGGGGAAAACCCGTCCATCACCCGTGATGTGTCCGGAGAAGGCGTCCAGCAGGGACTGCTCAAGATCATTGAGGGAACGGTTGCCTCCGTCCCGCCCCAAGGCGGCAGGAAGCACCCCAACCAGGAGATGATCCGCATCAACACCAAGGACATCCTGTTCATCTGCGGCGGCGCGTTCGTCGGGCTGGACAAGGTGATCGAGAAACGGGTCTCCAGCCATTCGATGGGATTCGGCGCCAATGTGGAGGAGCCGGGAGCCAGGGATCTGAAATCGCTGTATTCCCAGCTGATGCCGGATGATCTGATCAAATTCGGCCTGATCCCTGAGTTCATCGGACGTCTCCCCATTCATGTAACGCTGGGGAACCTCAGCAAGGATGAGCTGAAACGGATCATCACCGAACCGAAGAACTCCGTGCTGAAGCAGTACCAGGAGAGTTTCGCGCTGGACAACATCAAGCTGACCTTCACCGACGATGCCATTGACGCAATCGCCCAGAAGGCCATCGAGCAGAACACCGGAGCCCGTGGCATCCGCTCCATCGTCGAATCGATGATGATGAACATCATGTACACCATCCCGTCGATGTCCCGGTGTGAAGGAAGTGATCGTGGACAAGAAGGCGGTCCAGGAAAACAAGGATCCCCAGATCCTCTTTGGAGATGAGCATGGAACTCCCAACGTACCCAGCGACCATTCTTGAGCTGATCACCCAACGCAAAAGCGTGATCATCGTCGGTCACGTCAACCCGGACGGGGATTGTCTGTCCAGCGAGATTTCGCTGGGCAAACTGCTCTCCGGCATGGGCAAGAAGGTGGTTCTAGCCAACGCCGGCCCGTTCGAGCGGACGGAGATCGCCAAATGGAAGAAATACTTCGTCCAGGAGGTCACCGCAGAGATGCACGCCGATGATCCTCTGTTGATCGTCACCGACTGCTCCACCTCCGACCGGATCGGTACGCTGTACCAGCAGACCAAGGGGCTGAAGACGGTGGTCATCGACCATCACGCCTCAGGCGACCCGTTCGGCGACGAACGATACATCGTCCCCTCCTCCCCTTCCACCACCCTGTTGATCCAGCATCTGTACCATGCGCTGCAACAGCCGATCAGCAAGGACGCCGCGTCGTTCATCTTTTTCGGATTCGCCACGGATACCGGCTATTTCCGGTTCATCAACGCAGGCCAGGGTTTCGCGCTGGACTACGTCTCCGAACTGGTCGATCTTGGGGTCTCACCCAACGCCGTCTACATGACGATGACCGGAGGCAAATCGCTTCCGTACATCCACTACCTTGGAGCTTTGATCCAACGCAGCGAACCGTTTCTGGATGGCAAGGTGATGTGTTCCTTCTGCTACCAGAAAGACAAGGAAATGTACGGGGAGGATCGTCCCAGTGACCTGTTCTACTCCCAGATGCTTTCCGTGGAAGGCGTCCAGGTGGTGATGCTGTTCAAGGAATTACCGGAGGGGAATACGGAAGTCGGATTCCGTTCCAGTCATGACAGCGCCGTGGATGTCGGCATTCTTGCCGCGACCTATGGTGGCGGTGGACACAAGCATGCAAGCGGAGTAACGGTGGCGCGTCCCATCGAGGAAATCCGCGGCATGCTTCTGAAGGACCTGACCCGCCAGCTTTCCTGACCATTTTATCTGGCACACAACTTGCATTCCATAGAGGTCTGAAAAGGAGACCTTTATGGAAGAAGTTACTGCGTCCACC
The DNA here is from genome assembly GCA_022482495.1 of Sphaerochaeta sp. Classification (NCBI taxonomy): domain Bacteria; kingdom Pseudomonadati; phylum Spirochaetota; class Spirochaetia; order Spirochaetales; family Sphaerochaetaceae; genus Sphaerochaeta; species Sphaerochaeta sp. The sequence goes on from JAKVPA010000001.1 coordinate 266,025, forward strand.
CAAATCATTCTGGCGTGGAAACACGATCCTGATGCATCCCAACGGCATGATGCGGCCCGCAAGGAGGCGATGCGCCTTCTGTATCTGACACCCAAAAAGCTGCACCTGCTCCCCGAAGAGGCATGTTCCGACTTTCTGCTGTACTGCATGCCGTCCATCGACCGTTACCTGGAGATATACGATCCATCCCGGCTTCCCTTCGAGCAGTTCATCGAAGGGATCGTCCGCCGAAGAGCGCCGGCACTTGAGATGCGCCGGCGGCGTCAGGAACAATGGAGGGATGCCGTCACCCAGTTTCCGCTTTTGGTGCTCCCCGAAACGGTTGAGGAGACGCAACCGGAGTATCATCCCCGCAGCCGGGTCCTGCCGTTGTCGGCAATGCCACGTCAGTTCCAGGCGTTATGCCAGATCCGGCAAAGCCGCATTCCTTCCCCCACCCCGCCCATTGCCCGACTCGCGGAAAAACTTGCCATCCCATGGATACGCAAAGGTTTTATGTTGCTTTTGACCACCGCTCCAGGGTACTGCCTCGCCACGTTTCCCCAAAGCATGGCGTTGCTGCTTGGTGTCCCTGAGGCATCGCTCCAATCCTACCTGCTCACCGCCGAGAGCGTGCTCGCACCGCTTCGGGAAAAACGTACACGCCTGTTGGAATCGGTCAACTTCCACTACCGCAGGATGATCCAGTGCCAATGGGAAAGCCAGTACGCCATGGCGCGGGAACTGCATCTCTTGCGTATGGCCGAGCATAACCGGAAGTTGCTGCACCGCAGAGTCGAGGAGCTGCAGCATCAGTCGTTCTGTCTATCCCATACCGAGGTCAGCAGACTGGTAGGCATCGCCCGGGGGACGGTCAATTCCGGAACCTACTGCGCCAGAGCGGTCATTCGGGAATGTCTGGACGATGAAGCGGCAAAGAAGTATGGTTGAAGGTATGAAAATCCTTTTGGCAAGTTCCAATACCCATAAAAAAACGGAGATCGCGCGGATGCTCAAGCAGCACGAGGTGTTGCTGCCCTCCGACCTTGGCATCACCTTCTCGTGCGATGAGACGGGGAAGACGTTCATCGAGAATGCCATGCTGAAAGCCAACGCCTTGCATGCGGCCGCGCCGAAGGGTGTGGTGATCATGGCCGACGACAGCGGGCTGTGTGTCGACGCGTTGGGCGGCAGGCCCGGCATCTATTCGGCGCGCTATGGCATGAAGGGCGGGATCGAGCTTTCCGCGGCAGAGAAGAACGCGCTGCTCCTTTCCGAACTGAGCGCCTTCCCCCAGTGGAAGGACCGGACGGCCCATTTCGTCTGCGCCCTGGTGGTGCGTCTGGACGACCACCGGATCTTCGTCTTCCAGGAAGCGGTGGATGGACACATCATGGACAAGCCATCCGGCACGGCGGGATTCGGCTATGACCCTGTCTTCTTCATCGACCAGGCCGGATGTGGGATGGCGGAGCTTCCCGAAGGGGAAAAAGACAATTTCAGCCACCGGGGACGGGCCATCCGTGATTTTCTCAAGGAGATGCAATAATGGAAACCAAGAAACGTGCTGACGTGGATATCCACGACCAATGGGATCTTTCCAGCCTGTTCGCCTCGGAAGCGGATTGGGAGCAGGGAGTGCTTCGGCTGAAGGAATACACCAAGGAAGCGCCCACATGGAAAGCGAAGATGAGGGAAGGCAAACAAGGGCTTTTGGATACGCTTGCCTGGTATGGAGAGCTTTCCATTCTTTCCGAACGGGTCGGATGCTACGCCATGCTGCGCTACAGCGCCGACGCCTCCGATCCCAAGGACGTCCGGATGTACGGATTGGCAAGCCAGACGCTTTCCGAACTGGGCTCGGCCCTCTCCTGGTTCGAGCCACAGTTGCTTGCGCTGGACGACCAGACGCTTCGGGGGTATCTGGATGACACATCCTTTGCCCCATACCGGATCTGGCTCTCCAAGGAACTCAGGGCAAAACAGCACGTCCTTTCCGAACCGGAGGAACGGCTCCTCGCCATGCAGTCGGAGTGCGCCCAGACGCCGCATCTTGCCTTCTCCGACCTCACCAATGTGGATCTTGATTTCGGCTCCATCGACGGCAAACCGCTGACGCAGAGCACCTACGCCACGTTCATGACCAATCCCGACCGGATGATCCGCAAAATGGCGTACGACCAGCTCTACCATGCGTTCGAGGTACACCAGCACACCATCGCCCGTCTGTACGAGGGATCGGTGAATGAGGATATCTTCCACGCGCGGGCACGCTCGTTCGATTCCTCGCGTCAACGGGCCTTGTTCCCTGACGCCATCAGCGACCAGGTGTACGAATCACTGGTGGATACCGTCCACCAGGCGTTCGGCTCACTGCACCGCTACTATGAGCTGAAGCGGAAAGTACTGGGGCTTGACCGTCTCGGCCACTGGGATGTGTACGTCCCGTTGGTCAAAGGCGTCTCGTTCAAGAGCACCTACGATGATGCGGTACAGACGGTGTGCAAAGCGCTCAAGCCACTGGGCGAATCCTATGTGAGGACGATCCACGCAGGCCTCACCACCGAAGGATGGGTGGACCGGTATGAGAACAAAGGGAAGCGCAGCGGCGCGTTCTCCAGCGGGTGCTACACCAGCAAGCCGTACATTCTTCTGAACTTCACCGGAGAAGAGATCAACGACCTGTTCACCATGATCCACGAAGGCGGGCATTCCATGCACAGCTACTACAGCAAACGGAACAACCCGTTCTTCTGCTACGACTACACGATCTTCGAGGCGGAAGTCGCTTCCACGTTCAACGAACAGCTGTTGTTCCACTACCTGTACGATCACGCGGAATCCAAGGAACAGAAAGCGTTCCTGCTGGGCAAACAGCTGGATGACATTGTCGCCACGCTGTTCCGGCAGGTGATGTTCGCTGAGTTCGAGGATGGCGTGCATCGCCAGGTGGAAGGGGGAGAACCTCTCACCGTGGAAAGCCTCAGGGAACGGTACCGCAACCTGCTGGAAGCGTACTTCGGAGACCAGGTGGAATTCACCCCCCAGAGTGATCTGGAAGGACTTCGCATCCCCCACTTCTACACGGCCTACTACGTGTACAAGTACGCCACCGGCATCAGCGCGGCCATCGCGTTGTCCCAGCGGGTTCTGGGCGGCGGGGAAGCGGAACGGGACGATTATCTGTCCTTCCTGAAGAGCGGAGGCTCTCGTTTCCCGATGGATTCCCTGCGCCTTGCCGGCGTGGACATGGCCGATGGTTCGGCGGTGAGGGCTGCGACGAAACGATTCTCTGAGCTCCTGGACGCGTTCGAGTCCCAGATGCTCAGCTGAAATCCCTCTCCCGGTAACGGGGGAGCGGGATCCCCTTCAACCAGGCGCTGGCGACGTACCACTGGGAACACATGCGTTTTTCGTCAGGGCGGAAGATGAAACATTCCGCCTTGTCGTTGTATGACACCCAGTTCTTTCCCGCCCCGAACGGCAGGACGTACATCCCGTCCAACGGAAAGGAGAGATGGACGTCCGTTCCATCCTGGGTGCCTTGGTAGGAAAGGCCGTTCTTGTCCAGCACGCATACCCCTCGTCCCGCGACTCGTTGCCCTTGCTTGTTCTTGTGGGTCAGGAGTGCCGAGGGTAACCGGTGAGGTCAGCTGATACCCCTCCCCTTCCTTGTCCGCCTCGGCGTACAGACGGTCCACCGCATTGTCGTACCAGCCTTGAGCGGTGGCAGGGCCATCGGAAAGGCCATAGCGGTCATCCATCGTCGCGGAGAGTCCGCATGCGGTACAGTGGATGTGATTTCCATCGCTTTCCAACGTATACTTCGCACCACACTTCGGACAGGACCAGACGGCATATTCCAGATGCTCAGCCGGCTTCTCAACCCGATAATGGATCTCGGGATGATCGGCAAGGAACTGAAAGTCATCAAACCACAGGTCTTGGTACAGCGCGTCCCGCACCGCATCCAACGAAGTTCCCTTGATCTCTTCTGCAGTAAACAGTTGTCGGGCGGACACTTCGACCAAGGCACCGTCACGGCGAGCGCCCCATTTGGGATTCATCAAAGACGCGCCGTCGATGTGGACGCTGTAGACGGGCAGCCCCAAGCGTTTGATCATCACGATGTTCTCTTGGGGGATTGACTCCAGCCGCCCGCTCACCCCAAGCCTGGCTTCGGGAAATACGGCGAGCACCCCACCCCGACGGAGGGCGCGCATCGACGCGATGGCCGAGGCGTTGTCATGGGCGAAGACCGCCTTGGGGATCACGCCGCCATGACGAAGCAGCGTATCAAACCATTTCACTCCCAGGAAATACCTGCCCATCACCATGTGGAGCGCTGTATGGGGAAGCGCACGGGTGATGAAATACCAATCGAACATCGAGACATGGTTGCTTACCACAATGGCCGGTCCTTTGATGGCATGGGAGAACGGGCGCGCATGGATCGTGTCGCCCTTGAGCATCACGCCACCACCCAACCGCGCCAGAGCCCACAAGAAGCCCATCGACCGGTATGGCAGACCATAATTCCGCGTTTTCATAGCACCCAGTATACACCAAAAAAGTCCTGTTCGTTGGCGTTTCCTCTGTTCTTGTATGGGGAAAAAAGAAATATCTGATTCTGTTGATATTGATCCTTGATTCTCTTTATTTTTCAAATTCAAATCTGTTAATTTCAAATTCTTCACATTTAGCTTCTACAAACAATCCTATATTGTTTATTATTTTAGACAGATTCCATGAATATATCAAAATGCATCGGCGATTGGCCCATTCTTATTTGTGAAAACATTTGTTTTCGGAGAAAAAGTATAACCATCTTTGAGTTTTATGATATACTCTTCCTAGAAGGAATGTTGCATGAATAAAGAAACGTCTTCCGATCGTTACAACATCAAAGGTGCAGAACGTTGTTTCCAGATCCTCGATCTGGCTATCAAACTCGACCGTTCCATTTCGATCGCCGATGTGATGCAGACCTTTGGCGTGAACACCAACATGGCGTTTCGCCTGTTGTCCACGGTCGTCTCCAGCGGATACATGGAGAAGAACGAACAGACGGGCCAGTATTCCATCTCCCTGAAAAGCCTGCAACTGTCAAAGAACGCATTATTGTCCCTGGAAATCCGAAGATTGACCATGCCGTACCTTGAATTGGTCTGGACGCAATACAAAAAAGCGAACCTGAACCTTGCCGTCATGTATGACAAAGACATTGTCGTCGTTGATCGAATCGACAGTCTCACCCTACCCCGTACCTATTTCACCCCTGGAAAGACGCTCCCATTCCATGCATCCGGTTTGGGGAAAATACTGGTAAGTGAGATTCCTGATGACCAGCTGGAACAGTTGATCACGGCAAAGGGATTGAAGAGTTATACGGAAAACACCATTACGACCACTGAGGCGCTTCATGCCGAACTTGCAAAAGTCCGGAAAGAGCAGGTTGCACGGGATCGTCAGGAATTCGTGGTTGACGACAACTGCAATGCCGTACCCATCAGGGACAAGACAGGAAAAATCGTCGCCGCCATCAGTCTCTCAGCATTACAGAGCAACATGAGTGTTGAAGAGGTGGAATCAACCATCCCCATGCTGCAGGAGACTTCCAAGAAGATCAGCTACATGCTTGGATATAATGGAGCGCTTGCGTAACAAAGGAGTTCACATGCATCATTTCGTTTTGATTCCCGATAAATTCAAAGGGACCATGAGTTCGTCTGAAATCTGCACGATCATGAAACGTTCGATCCTTCGTTTCTATCCGGACGCGGACGTCAAAAGCATCCCCGTGGCCGATGGCGGCGAAGGAAGCGTGGAAGCATTCCTCCAGGCCGTAGGCGGAGAGCGGATCACCGTCCCTGGAGTCAAGGGACCGTATGGCAAACCGATGGAAGGCTTTTATGGCATTCTCCCCGACGGGACCGCCGTCTTGGAGATGGCAGCCACAGCCGGGTTCGCCTTGGTGGGGGATGACAAGCATCCTGACCACACCACCACCTATGGCGTCGGACAACTCATGCTGGATGCTGCGAAACGAGGCTGCAGAAAGATGATCATTGGTCTGGGAGGGTCCTCCACCAATGACGCGGGATGCGGGTGCGCCGCAGCTTGTGGCGTGACGTTCCGTGATGCCGAGGGCAATCCGTTTGTCCCGGTTGGTGGTTCGTTGGACAGAGTCCATTCCATTGACCTTTCCACGATGAATCCTGTGATGCATGGGGTCCAAATCGTCGCCATGTGTGACATTGATAATCCGTTCTATGGTCTAAATGGAGCAGCGTACATCTTCGCGCCCCAGAAAGGAGCTGACCCGTTGCTTGTCAAAGTGCTCGATCAGAATCTGATGTCACTCGCTTCCGTAATCAAAAAAGAACGGGATATCGATATCCAATCCGTTCCGGGAAGCGGTGCCGCTGGTGGAATGGGTGGCGGCATGAAGGCGTTCTTTGGCGCTACGCTTCAGATGGGCATTGAGACGATTCTGGATGCGGTACATTTCGACCAGTTGATGGAACACTCCGACATGGTGTTCACCGGGGAAGGAAAAATCGACGGCCAGTCGCTCCGCGGAAAAGTGGTCATTGGCGTCGCACGCGCAGCAAAACGCCACAACGTCCCGGTGATCGCGATCGTCGGGGATATCGCCGATGACGTGGAAGGCGCATATGAGGAAGGAGTAACAGGTATCTTCTCAATCAACCGATTAGCTATTCCGTATTCGGAATCTAAACTTCGTGCAAAAGGTGATCTCGAAAAAACAATGGATAATTTACTGCATTGTTTGACTGTTCTGCAGAAATAAATGGGAAATGGCAGAGCAGGAAATCGAGTAGGAGGGAGCCGCCAGGCTCCTTCCTCTCACACCACCGGACGTGCCGTTCGGCATACGGCGGTTCAAACGAATAGACTGTGATACCTTAATTCCAGCATCACCCGGTCTTTCATCATGCGTTGGGCATGAATCTTGGCATAATGGGCTACGGCATCCACCAACCCGAATCTTTCTTCGAGAATCTTGTTTGTGAGGGCCCTGTTCATGGGCCCGCCGGACATGCTCCAGTATGAGTTGCTCGCAAAATTGCATTTGCCGAAGACCCATTCCGGCACCCCCAGTTGCCTTAGCTTGTGGCAACGGTTCCGGCCGTTCTTCCACTGCTTGTAGAGAACCTGCCTCACCCGTCTCCTGACCCACGGCATCAGTTCCTCGTTCAGGTACGACTTCATGTTCCCCCTTGCAAAGTAGGATATCCACCCCCTGAGAGTCGCGTTCAGTTCCCTTATGACAGTCTCTATCCTGACGCCACGGCTTCGTGCCGTTATCTCACGGATTCTGTCCTCCAGTTTCCTCACTTTCTTCTCTGTGGGCTTGAGCTTGCCGAGCGTCTCCTTTTCCCCGTTGGTGATGAATTCGAACCCGAGGAACTTCGACCCTACGGTCTTCCTCGCCTCTGTCTTCTCCATGTTCACCTTCAGCTTGAGCTTGCGCCCAAGATAGGAAATCACCCTGTCCCTCACCCTGTAGGATGCCATCATCGACTTCACGAAGATGTTGCAGTCATCCGCATACCTGACGAATTTGAGCCCCCTGCGTTCAAGCTCCTTGTCGTATGGGGTCAGATAAATGTTGCTCAGCATCGGGCTCAGGGGGCCGCCTTGTGGCGTGCCTTGTGCCGTGGCCATCATGCATCCGTTCGTCAGAACCCCGCTTTCAAGAAACGAGAATATGAGTCTCCTGATGTCCTTGTCCGGCATGTACTTGTCGACCAGTCCCATGAGGATGTCATGGTCCACCGTGTCGAAGAACTTCGACAGGTCTAGGTCTACCACATGCTTGTATCCCTCGGACATGTAGGTCTGTGCCAATCTCACCGCATCCTCCGCACTCCTGTCCGGGCGGAACCCGAAACTGTAGTCGGAGAACGTCGGCTCGAACACCGGCGTCAGCACCTGCACAATGGCCTGCTGGATTACCCTGTCCACTACGGTGGGCACTCCCAGAAGACGCACCCCGCCGTTGTCCTTGGGTATCTCCACCCTTCGGACAGGCATCGGCCTGTACGTCCTTGCAAGAATTCTTGACCGGATATCACCGAAATGCCTCGCGAAGTGCTCGTCCAGCATGGCCACGTCCATGCCGTCGACTCCGCACGCACCCTTGTTCGCCTTCACTTTCTTGATGGCGCTGGTGATGTTCCCGACCGAGACCAGCTCCCTGCACAGCCCAGTGTTCGGCACTGTCCTGTCTTCCCCTCTCATGAGGTACCTCCTTTCCGCATCGCGTTCGCGTTAAGGCTCTCGCCTTTTCCACGCTGGCGGATTGGCCTTCTCTTCTTCGAAGGCATTCATTCGTTCAGCCCTTCGCAGAGTCCCTCTCTGCTACTATGGCTTCTGCTGACTCCTCCCCATTCGTTGTTACTGCACCGTCATACGGCGATATTGCAGCCTAAGGCGCTGGAGAGGCCTCGCACGGTAATCCACTATTCTTTCCTCGTTTACCTGTCTGATTTACAACCAAAGGCTCGATACCTTTCGGAGCTTGACTGTTCTTTGCCAGCTTGTCCCCTTTGGGTGCCTTGTATCAGCCACTCGGGCATCTCTGTCCGGGTTACCTGTTCGTCAGGCCACGATTTCGCTATTGCTTCTTTCGCCTCATGCCTCACGACATGGAGCTTGCAAGTCGCTATCGGGTTCGTCGGTATCTACGCCCCTTAGGACTTTCACCTTAGAATAATGTCATGCGTGTCACACAAAGAAACACCGCACCAAAGAAGGTGCGGTGTTCTTGTAACGGAAACCGGTGTTATTTCAGATAACACGCAGAAAGTAGCTGGGCTTTCAACCCTTCCATCTGCCGTTCATTGGACGGCAACGTCGGAAGAATCGGATCGCCCACCGGGATGGAAAGCAGATTGGCATAGTCCTTCGTGGCGACAGGAAACGTTGATTTGTCCATCTGCAGGCGTATCGGATTGAGCTTGTATTGTGCTTCCAGCGCACCTTTCAGATCTCCTTCAACATACCGGTCATAAATGGAGCACACCAACGCGGGTACAAAATTTGCCGTGGAACAGACGGCTCCGCAGCATCCTACGGCAAGACCGGCATACACCAGCGTATCCTTGCCGCACAGTACCTTGAAGCCTACATCCTGGTTCCTGCGGATGAACTCCTCCGTCTGGGTGAGATCCCCGGAGCTGTCCTTCATGCCGACAATGTTCGGCACCTCATGGGATAGCACGGAGACCAGATCCTGACTCATTCCATATCCCGTTCGGCCCGGGTTGTTGTACAACAACACCGGAAGTTCAGGGACACTCTGGGCGATCGTCGCGAAGTGACGCTTCAGCTCTTCCTCATTGGGTTTGATGAACATCGGTTGCAGGATGGAGATCCCCTGGACTCCCCGTTTCTGGGCCATCCGGGCGATGCGTACACAGGTTGACGTACGAATGGCGCCGATGCCCATGAACACAGGAATCCTCCCACCAACCTGGTCGAGGACGATGGACAGAACCTGTTCCATCTCATCCTCCCCAAGCATATAGAACTCGCCGTTCGAACCACAGACGAGAACGCCCGAAATTCCTCCATCGATCATGAAATCTACTTGTCGGCGGAGATTCTTCTCGTCAATCTTCTCGTCCTTGGTCACCGGCGTTACGATAGGTGGTACGATCCCCTTGATGAAATCGGTGTTCATGTCGCTCTTCTCACTTTCCGATCTTCGTTCCCGAGACTTTGGCGTAATACTTCGCCAGAGCGCTGTGGTCGTCCGAACCGCATCCGTCGGCGTGCAGCGTCTCAAACATCTCCTGGACTTCCGCAGTCAAGGGAAGCGGAGATCCCACCTCGTGTCCGGTGGACAAGGCGTTGTTCAGGTCCTTGATGTGCAGGTCGATGCGGAATCCCGGCTTGAAGTCGGAAGCCATCATCATCGGTACCTTGGCGTTCATCACCGTGCTGCCGGCCAGCCCGCCTTTGATCGCCTGGAACACCAGGTCGGGATCCAGCCCCGCCTTCTTCACCATGGTGAACGCCTCGGCGCAGGCCGCGATGTTCACCGCCACGATGATCTGGTTGGCAAGCTTCGTCGTGTTTCCCGCTCCGATCGAACCGCAATACACCGCGGTCGCGCCCATCTGCAGCAGGAGCGGCTTGTACTCATCATACAGCGCCTTCTCGCCGCCCACCATGATGGCCAGCGTCCCATCTACCGCTTTTGGCTCGCCACCGGAAACCGGGGCGTCCAGCATCTTCACGCCCTTCTGGGCGCAAGCCGCACACACCTTCTGGCTGGCCGCAGGCGCGATGGAACTCATGTCGATCAATACAGAACCGGATTTGGCGTGCTCCAGAAGACCATCCTTGCCCAACACCACCGCCTCGACCTGCGGAGAATTGGGAAGCATCGTGATGATCACCGGGCATTTCTCCACGATGTCAGCGTTGCTGGCACCTTCCTTCGCCCCATCCTTGGTCACCGCTTCGATGTTTTCCCTTCTCAGGTCATACACCCACACTTCGTTGCCGTGTTTCAGCAAATTGCGGACCATGGGCTTCCCCATGACTCCAAGACCGATAAACGCAATCTTCATGTTGCTCCTCCTATAAAAAGTCAACAGTAAAGTTAGGAAACTGCTAACCTTTGTTTGTTTTACTATAGGAGCTGTCAAGTCAAGCCCCTATGACCTCCTCGACGGTGAACAGACACTTGTCCCTCACCATCAAGGCTGGATTGAACGGTTCCCTGTTGTGGAGCATGGCAAAGATGATTCTCGCCAATTTCCTGGTCGTTGCAATGATTGACTTGCCGGAACCCTTGCCCGTCTTCATTGCCCGGTAATCGGTCATCAGCCTCCATTCACCGGTTATCTTGGAGAGCCGTATCATGCCCATTGTGGCCTGCACGAGTGCTGTTCTCAGCTCCTGCGGGCCGTGCTTGGTTATCCTGCCCATGTGCACCGTCTCGTTGGAGTTGTGCACCGAGGGCACGATGCCCACGTACGAGGCGAACCGCTTGAAATCCCCGCAGAACCTCTTGTCCAGGTCCTTGGTGTAGGCGGCGATTGCGCTGGCCGTCAGGAACCCGACACCCGGGATGGTCATCAGCAGCTGCACATCCTCGTCGTCCCTGGTCATCTCCCGAAGGCGCTTCTCCAGGACCTTGATTTGCTCCTGCACACCTTCTATAATGCCAAGTATCACCTCGAGTGATGCGGCGGCCTCTGTAAAACCTTGATCCGCGAGATCTTTAACCAGGGCCTGCCGCTTTTTATTGCTCTGCAGCTGGGCTGCCTTGGTCGTGATCCCGTAGCCGAGCAGCATCCCGTGGATCTGGTTCTTCATCTTCACCGTGCTGCTCACCAAAAGGCTCCTGCACTTGATCATCCTCCTGAGCTCCTCGCTGCTCTGGTCCGCCAGGTGGCTTTCCGGCAGCATGTCCTTGCCCAGGTAGTAGGCCAGCGTTGCAGCATCCCCTCTGTCGTTCTTCTTGGTGCTCTGGCTGATCACCTTGAACTTGTTGGTGTTCACCACAACCACGGAGAACCCCTCGCCTTCCATCCGGTTCTTGAAGTACCGTGCATTGCCGGTGGTCTCCACCGCCATGGCGACCGAGCATCCCCGCTCGTCCTCCCACTCATGCATCCTCTGCACAAATGCCTGGTAGCCCTCCGTCGTGGTCCGGTACATCCCTTCCTGCAACAGCTCCCCGTCCTCTCCCATCACACAGATGGTGAGCTGGCTCTTGTGCAGGTCGACCCCTACGCTCAACTGTTCAATCTTCTCTTCTCGCTGCTTGTTGCCCATCTCAAGGCCTCCTTGTGCTTTGGTCGGCAAGACAGCTTCCGTTCGGTGATTCCGTCCAATCTCCTATCCGGCCTATCCGCCATCGCTGACGGTGACCATTGAATGATTCGGTACAAACTCTTCATTCTCCTAATCGGCCTCTTACGACCATCAAACATGTCGAACTTGCACCTACTCTGTCTTCCAACCTTGTATCTATAATGATACACCCTTCAGACAGAGCCTCAGTAACCACCTACTGACTTTTTATCATTCCTCCTAACCAAATAGGTTTCATTAACGAACCATGCAGGGCTTTTTCGAGTCGAACTTCCAACCCGGAATCAAGAACTGCATGTACTTCGCGTCATTCCGGTCTCCGCTGCCCAGTTTCCGGTACAGCTCATTGGCCTTCATGACCGCGTCCATATCAAGCTCCAAACCAAAGCCTGGGGCATCCGATACAGGAATCTTTCCATCCTTGATCTGGTACGGATTCTTCGTCAGATACTGTCCGTCCTGCCAGATCCAATGGGTATCAAGCGCCGTGATGTTCCCCGGAGCGGCTGCCGCGCACTGAGCGAAAATCGCCAAGGAAATGTCAAAGTGGTTGTTGGAATGGGATCCCCAGGTAAGATTCCAATCATTCAGCACCTGACCGATACGCACCGACCCCGCCATTCCCCAGAAGTGAGGATCAGCCAGGACGATATCCACCGATTTTTCCACCACCGCGTGACGGAACTGACGCCAATCCGTAGCGATCATATTGGTCGCTGTCGGGATGCCTGTCGCTTCCTTGAACTCCGCCATCGTCTCTCTGCCGCTATATCCCGCTTCCGTGCCGCAGGGATCTTCCGCGTAGGTCAACGCGCTCCCCTTGCATAACCGTATCGCGTCGGAAAGACTCCAGGAACCGTTGGGATCGATGTTGATCCGTGCGTCCGGGAAGTTCTTTGCAAGCAACGCGATGGTCTCCATTTCCGTCTCACCATCAAGGACACCACCTTTCAGTTTGAAATCCTTGAAGCCATAGTGCGCTTTCAACGCCTTAGCCTGTCGAAGGATAGCCTGGGGGTCCATCGCCGGTTTACGCCGGATGGCAAACCACGGATTTTCATCACTAGTATCATCCCGATAGGGCAGGCCATACGGGCGATAATCGGCCTCATAAAACAGATATCCGAGGATCACGACATCTTCACGCTGTCTTCCTTCTCCCAGCAATTCACATACCGGCACACCGAGAAACTGACCCATAAGGTCAAGCATTGCAGCCTCGATGGCCGTCTCGGCATGCACCACATCCTTCAGCTTGGAAAGGTCCAGATTCTGCAACCCATCACTTCCCTTCGCCTTGGCATTATGCATATCCTTCAGTTTCCCGATGACATTCCGATATGCTCCGATCGGTTGCCCCACCACCAATGGGATGGCATCCTCAAGCGATTTGAGGATCGCTTCACCACCATGCACCTCCCCCACGCCGGTATGGCCGGAGGAATCTTTTAAAACAACGATGTTTCGCGTGAACAATGGTGCGTGAGCGCCACTGAGGGACAGCAACATGCTGTCATATCCCGCCACCGGGATGGCCTGCATTTCCGTAATAACGGGCGTCTGATACCCCATATTCCTCCCCCTTACGTTTCCGAACCCATCCGGGGATGCGCTGGATGGTTGACTGCGAAACGTGGCTTCTTCTGCGCCAACATCACATCCTTGACACAAGCGCCCATGTCTTCACTGCATCGATGGAACGACTCAGCGGTGGCAGATGCGTTATGTGGCGTCATCACGACATTGTCCAATCCATACAGTTCATTGGTAAGCGGAAGCGGCTCGGAAGAAAAACAATCCAGACCAGCCCCATACAACTTTCCGCTTTTCAGGGCTGCGATCAGATCATCCTCCACTACTTCTTTTCCTCGGGCTGCATTGATGAAAATCGAACCATCCTTCATTGCATCAAAGAATGCCTTTCCCACCGAGCCTTGCGTCTGTGGCGTAAGCGGAAGATGCAACGACACCACATCCGCTCTGCCAAGCAATTCGTCCCGATTATCCACCCAGGTCACATACTCGGGAATTTGGCAGGCGCACAGGTACGGGTCATACGCCAAAATCCGCATATCAAGACCAAAATGGCATTTCTTCGCCACCATTTGCCCGATCCGGCCAAAACCAATCACTCCGAGCACTTTATCCTGCAGTTCCATACCCAAAAGCGAACGAATGCCAAAGTTTCCATTTCGCATTTCTTTGTCACACAATCGCATGTGTCGGGCTGTGGCCAGCATCAGCAACATGACGCTTTCCGCGACCGCATTGGTCAATGCAGAGGGAGTGTTGGTTACCCAAATCCCTAGGTCATCCGCAGCCTGAAGGTCAATTTTTTCAAATCCAACGCCATACCGAGCAATGATTTTCAACTGTTTTGCTTGTTCCAACACCCTGCGAGAATATATTTCCGTACGTGCCAGAACCACATCACAATCACGAATTGCTTCGATCAACGAATTCTCATCCGTTTTGCATCGTACAATCTCCGCTCCGTTATCAATCAAGGACTGCACTCCATCCAGAATAACATCTTGGGGAACCAGTATTTTCATTCGTTTTCTCCTTCTCACTCAGCACTGCTTCTCTTTCTTGTTGAATTTCGTAAGAAACAGAACAAAAAAGACCGTCAGCAAAAGAAACGCAAGACTATCCGGTTCCAGGAAAATGGCAAGGTTATTCTTGGAAATGGAGAGGCTCCTGCGGAAATACCCTTCAAACATCGGGCCAAGCAATGCGCCAAGGATCAACGTCACGGCTGGATATTTTTCCTTGCGCATGAAATAGACGATGATGCCAATCACCACCGCAACCACGATCTGAAAAATTGAACTGGTGGCGGCATACGCGCCAATAATGGCGATCAACGCGATTGAAGAATACAACACGATTCGGTTGATCCGAACGATCTTGATGTAATACGGGCCAAACAGCATCAAGGAAACAGGAATCAAGACACACGCCGCAATGAGCAATGCCGCATACATCGGGGTGACCAAGTGCATTTGCCGGGTCAAGATATCCGGACCGGGGACAATTCCATAGACCATCAACACCCCGAGCACCACAGCAGTGACACCATCACCGGGAATGCCAAACGCAAGCATGGGGACCATTGCGCCTCCACACACTGCGTTGTTTGAGGATTCAGACGCTGCGATTCCTTCCAATGCACCGCTCCCGAATCGTTCCGGATGTTTCGAAGAACGTTGCGCTTCGGCATACGAGACAAACGAGGCCAATGATCCGCCAGCTCCAGGAAGGACACCAATAAAGAACCCGATCAATGAGCTTTTTATATAGGTTACTATCCCGATTTCCTTCAGGTCGGACCATCGAGGCAAGAAATCCTTCCTGTTGATCTTCATGTCTTTTACAGAATCACTGACCTTCTGGTATTCCCGATTCAACATTTCGCTTTGCGTAAGCACCTCGCTGATGGCAAACGAACCGATAACCACCGGGATGAATTCAATGCCTTCCATTAATACGACGGATCCAAACGTAAATCGCGCAGTAGGACTGAGCACCCCCATGCCGATCGTAGAGGAAACCATTCCGATGATGGTCATCACCAATGCTTTCTTCCAACCCTTCCCCTGCATGGCGCAGATGACAATGAACGCAAAGAGAACCAATGACGCTTTCCCTGGGGTTTTCACCAGCAATGCGGCTTTTACGGCGATCGGAGAAATTAAGATCAACAATAACACCCCGATCGTCCCACCAATCGCGGAAGCAAAGGATGCATGGCCAATTGCCATGGCACCTTTCCCTTGTCGCATCAACTGGTAGCCTTCCAACCCCGTCATACAGCTGGATGGAGCACCTGGAATATTAATCGTAATCGCTGTAATGCTGCCACCATACATCCCCGCCATATAAATGCCCATACACATACACAATGCAGTATTCATCTGCATGCTGTAGGTCATTGGCAGCAATAAAACGATGGCAAGCGTCGCCGTCAATCCAGGAATGATGGCGAAAATCAGTCCAATGAAGAACCCAAGGACCAACGCCAAAAAATTCTGCAACTGAAACAACACGGCGAATCCAGAGAATATTTGACCAAACGTGGACATTGCAGCCCTCCTTAAAAGTGAACGCCGAACACGATGGCGTACAGGACGTAGACGATTGCCGTGATGATTGCTGACAGCAAAAGCTTCTTTCCTACATGACAAATGGAATCATCAAAGAAAATCATGAAGATTGACGTGAAAATGAAGGAAGCGGGAATAATGCCAACCCAATAATACAAAAGGATAAAAAGAAACAGATCGGCGATCAGAATAGCTTGCTTTGCGGAAAACCGCCCACCTTTCTTCTCTTCAGGACCATGTTTACCTTCTTCCGTCCGCTTCAATTCATCCCGCATGATGCTTGCACAGAGCAGGATTCCCCCGGTCGAGATGATGACAGGAATAAAATTCTCATTGGTCAATCCACTGTCCAGCAGAAGCGGCCCCATGGAAAGGGCCACCCCAAGGTAGCCCAACAAGAACACCATACAACACAAGGGGATCAAGACCGACCGCTTGGTGAAATCATGCATGCGCATACAGCTTTCCTTCTTTTTCAACGATTACAGTTTCAGAGACCCGTTCGCCACTGCAGCATCCAACAATTTGAACGCATTTCCTTGCACTTCCTTGACATACTGCTTGGTTTCATCAGCACCCTTCCAAACAGGAGACACGCCAATGGAAACAATCCAATCCTGAAATTCCTTGGAACTCTGAGCTTCCTTGTAAAGGCTTTCCAAGGTACTTACCACCTCAGGAGGAGTTCCGGCAGGAGCGCACATGATGATGAATGAGGCACACTGGAGTTCAGGATATCCCAGAGATGCACTTGTGGGCACATCAGGATATGCTTTGTTCTGCGTTTTGGAAAATTCTACCAGTCCTCTTACCTGACCGGAAGCAATGACGGAAGCCAAATCCCCAAGACTGGTGATGATGGCATCAACCTCACCGTTCAGCAACGCTTCACGTTGTGTGGAAGAACCAATGTACTGCACTTCATTGAAATCAACGCCAAAGACCGATTCCATCTGCGAAATCAACAGCGAAGTCCGTGAACCCGCATTGGCACCACCGATGCGAATCTTCCCTGGATTGGCCTTTGCGGCATCAATCACTTGAGCGAACGTTTTGAAGGGAGAATCCGCTCTCACCATCAAGGCATCCGATTCTTGGGTGACCATACAGAACATGTTGAGCTTGTCAAGGTCATATTGAGGGATCAACTTGAAATATACGGATCCCACAACACTTCCGTACGTCATCGCACCGATGCGATATCCATCCGGTTTTGCTGTCATTACCTGATAGGGGCCATTGGCCTCCGTTGCACCATTATTGGTTACGTACAAGGTGACACCTTTGTGATTCTTCTCAATAATGGAAATCAATTTGCGGTTGATCGTATCCGTACCACCACCAGCCTCAGCAGGAACAATCACTTCGACGTCTCGTGTGGGATACGTTTTCTCACTTCCTCCTTGGGCAAACAACGTCGAAACCATAAGCATCGACACGAGGCACAACCAAAAAAACTTTTTCATAACTCCTCTCCTTCTCGTTACGTTTTATATGCGTATACCACTATCGTATCCTTAATCTGTAATTTGTCAATTTATATTTGATTTTTTATAATAATATTTTATTTTCTATAAATATCATATAATTTTAACTTATTCTGTTTGATTTTACTTAATGATGGTAAAATGAAAGAAGAGTTGTTTTGATGTGATACGGTAAATTCAAATAAACCCATTTTCACATTATGGTATTCATTCACCGTGTATGTTGTATAAAAAGATTTTTATTATTCTGTTTGGAGTTTATTGTACCTGCGTTGGTTGTTGAGAACGATTCATCGTAAACATCACGACCCCAACACCGATGATTATCACGTATCCAATCAAAGAAAGCACATCAGGTACCTGGCCGAACACAAGAACCCCCAAAATGGCAGAAAACAACACTTGGCTGTAATCATACACTCCGATTTCCCGTGCCGGCGCATAGCGGTAGGCTGCGGTGACACAGAACTGACCCATGCAGCCAAAGGCTCCTGCCATCATCAGACAAAACCATTCCCTACCATGCATCGGATAATAGGAGAACAGAAGGAACGGCAATGTCACCAATGTGGTGAACAGCGAGAAAAACCAGATGATCACATTCCCGTCTGTCCCTTCTTTGCCAAGGCTTCGGACCACGGTATATGCCGCACCCGCTCCCATCCCCCCAATGAACCCCACGATTCCCGGCACCAACAGCATATTGGAAAAGGATGGTTTGACGACCAACAAACTCCCCAGAAAAGCGGTCACCAGACAGATAATCTGGGATCCCCGTACCTTTTCCTTAAGAAACAGCGCGGAGAACACCACAGTAAAGAACGGTGCCATTTTGTTGAGCATTGAGGCATCACTGAGAAGCAGATGGTCAACGGCAAAGAAATTGCCGATCATCCCAACGGTGCCGCAGGATGCGCGCAACAGGAGTTTCCCCCAGTGCTGGCGTACCTGGAGCCCCACATACCGTGGACCTTTCCCCTTCACCAACAACAGAACGGTGGTGAACACCAAGGCTACGATGTTCCGGAAAAACAATTTCTGTAGGAACGGGACCGGTCCGGCAAGGCGAACGAACAGGTTCAGCAGGCCAAACCCCAGACTGGTCAACAAGATCAGGATCGTACCCTTGCGCAGATTGTATGTTTCCGTTCCCATCATCACCCCATCACTCAGCGTACCATTGAGGGCCGTTTCGGGTCAAACTTCCAACCGGGGATCAAGAATTGCATCGCCAGAGCATCATTCCGTGCTCCCAGACAATGCTCCGTGTACAGCCGATTGGCCTCTTTGATACGATCCATATCCGGTTCGATTCCCAATCCAGGTTTGTCAGGCAATTCAATATACCCATCCCTGACCTGCATCGGTTCTTTGGTCAACCGTTCCATCCCTTCCTGCCAGATCCAGTGGGTATCCAACGCGGTGGGATTGCCGGGAGCGGCAGCCCCTACCTGCGCCATGATGGCAAGCGAAATGTCAAAATGGTTGTTGGAATGGGACCCCCACGTCAAACCGAACTCATCACACAGCTGAGCCACTCGGACCGAACCTTCCATCGTCCAGAAGTGGGGATCCGCCAATGGGATATCCACTGACTGCAACTCCAAGGAATGGCAGAGTTGCCGCCAATCCGTAGCGATCATGTTGGTCGCTGTGGGAAGCCCCACCCTGCGCCGGAATTCACTCATGATCTCACGACCGGAATATCCATTTTCCGCGCCACAGGGATCTTCACAATAGGTGAGAATCCCTTTCATCGGGGAACAAAGCCGGACCGCTTCTTGCAATGACCAGCATCCGTTGGGATCCAGCGTGATGCGCGCGTCAGGAAACGCCTCCTTCAGCGCACGGATACACTGCATTTCTTCATCTCCAGGGAGTACACCGCCTTTCAACTTGAAATCATGAAATCCATAGACTGCTCTGCTGGCTTTGGCAAGCCGGACGATGGCATCCGGGGTCATCGCCTTCTCATGACGAATCCGATACCATTCCACCGGGCTGTCCGCTTCCGTCGCATATGGCAAATCCGTTTTGGTCCTGTCCTGTACGAAAAACAGATATCCGAGGATTTTCACACGGTCCCGTTGTTTTCCTTCCCCAAGCAGGGAAGCGACAGGCAATCCAAGATATTTTCCCAACAAATCAAGCAACGGGGCTTCCAAAGCGGTAAGAACATGCACACCAGTACGAAGATCGAACGTTTGCTGCCCCCGCTGGTCAGTTTCAGAATCCAAAGAGCATTTCACATGGCGAAGGGTATCCTTGTACGCTCCGATCTCCGTTCCGATGACCATTTGCTTGCGATTTTCAAGCGCTTGGGTGATCTTCCCCCCTCCCGGTACTTCCCCGACCCCTACGGTGCCCGTTTCATCCGTCAGGATCACTACATTCCGCGTGAAAAAAGGCCCATGGGCTCCACTGAGATTCATCAACATCGAATCATGTCCCGCTACAGGATAGACCTGCATATCCACAATTTTTGGTGTTTTTGACATAACAAACCTCTCTTTCCAATTATATTTGAAGAGTGTAGGTCTGCTTATAAGTAAAGTCAATTTATATTTGATATTTTAATTATTTCTTGCAGTATTTACAAAACAATGATGCGCAATTACGCCAAATGCATAGGTCTTGAGATATCTTCACGCACCATCATCCGCTCCTGCTTGTTCTGGTACAACCGGCCATCCACCATCTTCTGGAACGCTTCGGCGCTCATGGCGGAATCCGGATCATACACGCCTACCCCGATGCTGAACGTGAGGGCGTATTCCAGCCCGCTTTCCGCGTTGAAATCAGCGACGGTCACGTCAAGCAGCAACAATTTCCCATCCAGTTCAGCCGATGTCATGGATGGCAGGAACACACAGAACTCATCTCCGCCATAGCGGGCGATCAGGGCATTCTTGGGAAAGCACCGAAGCAGGATGCGCATGGTATCCTGGAGTGCCGCGTCCCCGGCGGCATGTCCATAGGTGTCGTTGATTCGTTTGAAATGGTCCAGGTCGATCATGATCTCCGCGAACCGTTTCCGTTCCCTGACCAGTTCCTGCAACGTGAAGTCCAGTTTTCTGCGGTTGAACGCTCCGGTAAGGTAGTCGATGTTGACGTCCCGATCCTGCAGAAACACATAGATGACAACAAGAGACATGGTGGTTCCGGCGTATTCCAGCGCGAATCCGTAGATCAGCGCCTGGAGAATTCCACAGAGCAGCGGGACCAGGGAAAACACCACCAGTGTCGGGATGTATCTGCCGCTGATCTTCCCCCTCTGGGTGAGAACGTATACTTCGGAATAAACCATCGTGGTGATGAAGAGGATAGCCCGAAGGCCAAAACCGGGACCGCGATGGTACCGCCCCTGGGTGTCAAACCAATAGTACCATCCCGTCACTTGGGACAGGAGCAAAATGAGGAAGTTCAGGAGGACGAACAGCAGAACGGGAAACATCCAACGCTTCTTCTGCGCTTCGCTGATCTCAATCCAATTGCCCAGGTACCGCATCCACAAAAAGACGATCAACGGATCAAACCCATAGGTAAGGAAATTCCCCACTTCCGCAAAGAGAATCGGATACCCCGGCGTCGAACCAAGCCGGGCGAAAGAATCAGCGACGGTAAGAGCCATCAGCAAGACGGCCATGGCGGTAAAGGAACGGCGGCGATTGGAGAGGGGTTCGTGATACCGGTGGTTGAGCAGCAGAAGGACCACCAGTGAGACGAACGAGTACCCATTCAATGCCAACCACCCCATCAAAGCTCCTTGTATGTTTCCTGCAATTTTCCATCTATGAGTCGCAATCGTCAACGGTTTTTGACGACGAATATTCCATCCGTACGGACAACTTCTGTCATATTCGGCCCAATGTACACTCCCAAGGAAACCGAAAAAAAGCGATCGGATGCATTCCGACCGCCTCTTACGTCAATTTTTTGAATGCGGCAGAAAGGACTTGAACCTTCACGAAGTTTCCCCCACAAGCACCTCAAGCTTGCACGTCTACCAATTCCGCCACTGCCGCAACACTGGTACGGAAAGACAGTACACCAACTCTCGCGTCCACGTCAAGTATGAATTACATCCACTGGATGGCAGGCAGAATCAACCGTTCCCAGTAGTCCCAGGTATGCGCTCCCGGCCCCTGGGACCAGGTCACATCATAGCCCAATCCTTGCAGCTTTTTCCGAAATTGTTCGTTCGGCGGGAACAATGCGTCTTCTGTCCCGCAGGCAAGGAAAAACCTCGGTTTTTCCGTGTTTCCCGCCACGTTTTCCGCCAATGCATCGTAGTCGTTCTCCGAACCGGAAAACGAGCGGATATCCTCCAGACCAAACATCGCCTGATATTCCGTCCTGCTGAATTTTCCGTCAGACGAAGGATTTGTTGAGGAAAGCACCCGCTGTTTGATCAGCGCCGAGGAGAGCCCGATCACCCCACCGAAGGTTTCGGGATGGCGCAGTCCGTTGGTAATGGCTCCGAAGCCTCCCATGGATAGTCCCCCGATGAAGGTATCCTCACGCCGCATCGAGAGAGGAAACGTCTTTCGGGTGAACGATACCAGTTCCTGGCTGACGAAGGTACCGTACCGGTTCCCGGTGATGGCACTGTCCGCATAGAACATGTTCTCCCCATTGGGAAGAAACAGGCAGATCCCTTTCTCCCGGGCATAGAACGCGACCCGGGAGTTGACCAGCCAGCTGGTCATGTCCCCGTGGAGTCCGTGGAGCAGATACAGGCTGCGCAGCGGCCCTTCCTTTCCCATATCCGTCGGCAGATACGCCACAAATCCGACATTCCGTTTCAGCGTCTCAGACGCGAAATCAACCAGCATGCAGGCCATAGGAACTCCTCGCTGGAATGGTAGCCGCTCTTTCCCCGTTGTGCAACGGCGGGAAATGACATACCCTTTGGTGGTGATGTCACTGAATTGGAAAGAATTTGGATTGCTGCTCTCCGAGTTGCCGCTGGAAGGATCCTCCATCCAGGCGGTGGTGCAGCATGATTTCCACTGCCTGAGCTGGCAGATGTACCGACCGGATGTCGGACGGTGGATCCTGTACACCGAAGTCGGGACCCCCAACGCACGCATGCACCTGCTCTCCAGTCCCATCGCCGCCACCCAAGGAATGAAAACGCTCAAGCTGCAACGGTTCGTCCAGTTCTGCCGGCGCCACGTGGAAGGCTCGCTGGTGAAGAGCGCCCATCAGGTGCCGTTCGACCGGATGATCATCCTGGATCTGGACAACCATGGGGTTCTGATGCACCTGTATTTCCGGTTTTACAGCGGCAGCCAGGCGAACATCATCGTCACCGACCAGGACAACATCATCTTGGACCTGCTGTTCCGTCGTCCGGGGCGGGATGAGATCAGCGGAAAGCCGTTGGTCCTTCCTCCGGTGAAGGAGGCTCCGGAAAAGGAGTTCACCATCCGTCCACGGACAGAGGGCTCGTTCAACCGCCAGATCGAACAGGAATATGGGGAAAAGAGCAACGAGGAATCCCTGGATAGCCTGACGCAACGGGTCATCCAACGACGGGACAGGGAACTGAAACGGCTCGAGACCACCGTCCAGAACCTTGCCGCAAAAGCCAGGGAAAACGCCCGCTACGGCACGTACAAACTGTATGGCGATCTCCTGTCCTGCAATAGTTCCATGATCACTCCCGGCTCCTCTTCCGTCACGGTGGATGACTACACCACCGGAAAACCCTGCACCATCGCGCTGGATCCCCGCCTCTCTTTCAACGGGAACATCCAGGCGTACTACGAACGGTACCAGAAAGCGAAAGGGACCTGGGAGAACAGCAAGGCCGAATATGAGAACGCCCAGGCAAAACTCCAGGCGGAGACGGAACGGTACAAGAAACTGCTGGAACCAACGGAGGACCCCAAGGTGATGATCCGCCGCCTGCAGAAGGAACTCTCCGAACTGACGGCGGACAAGCCGACGGAAAAGGAAATTCCCTGGCCTGCAGTTCAAAAGCGGTTCATTCTCCCTGATCGTCGGCCGGAGCGCCAAAGAAAATGATGAACTCCTCCGCCACTTTGTCAAAGGATACGATTGGTGGATGCATACCCGGGACTACCCCGGAGGCTACGTGTTCATCAAAGGAATGAAGGGAAAGAGCGTCCCCCTGGATGTCCTGCTGGACGCGGCGAACCTCGCCGTGGTGTTCAGCAAGGCGAAGGGACAGAAGCATGTCGACCTGTACTACACCCAGGTGAAGTACCTCCGCAGGGCCAAAGACGGCCCGTTGGGGCTGGTGCTTCCCACCCAGGAAAAAAACTTTCCCGTAACCGTGGACGATACCCGTCTGAAACGAGTACTTTCTACAGGAGAGGATGCGCATGCATGAGGGCAATTTTTCATTGATCTTCTATCCACAGACGTTGGAGGGACCTCGTCCTGATGACGGGAAACCGAGCTTCCCGATGGCGTTGCTCCTTCCCCATGCAGCCTATCAATGGGTCGGGAAGGAACTGGAAGAGGCGTACCACCGGGTTGGTGGCTCAAACCCCGACCGCGTCGTCATTTTGGCGCCCCTGCATCAGGACAGACGCCCGTCGATGCAGGACCATTGGCTGTTTGCCCCTTCCGATGTTGGCATCCGCATGGGGAGCATGACGGCTTCCTACGAAACTTCATTGATCCAATCGGTAATCTTCCCGCTTTCCCCAGACCATCCAGACGGATGATTCCGTCTTTCTGGAAGAACCGGGTTGGGAGCTGCACGCAGCACTCTCGGCATCCCACTTCCCTTCCGTCCCCTTGGTGCCGCTCCTTTGCGAAGGATCATTGGACTCCGCCCGAGTGCGGATATTGACCACGATCCTGGGAAATCTTGTCGGGCCACGGACCCTGTTGATCGTCACCAGCAACGCCTCGTCGCTCCTTGCGGCGAAACCGGCATGGGAACAGGCATCGGCGTTCGCCACCGCCCTGATCCAGGGCGAACCACTGTTGGACAAAGGGCACAAAGGCATCATCGGAGCGTGCGGCTACGCGTTGGTTGAGGCGGTCGGACGCCTGCCCTGGTTCACCGGACGATGGACCATCACCGGCGCATCGGTCAATGATGCGCGTTTTTCCGCGGTACCCCCCAGCGTGGTACCGTTTGAAGGGGATGGCGTATGGCATCTGTGCGCCGAAGCCCAGAGGATGCAAACATGAACCGTTTGGAGATTTTTTCCACCATCATCGAGGGAAAGCCCTCCACCTGCCTGGTGTTGGGCGGGAAGGATACGGAACTTCCCGGCTACCTGCTCCAGGGGGAGAAGGCGTATGGGTACGTCTACCGGGACGGACAGCTCCGTTCCTGGTTGTGGAGCGGGTTGACCATCGCGGAAGGAAAACGGTGCATTTATTTCGATCCGTTGCCGATCTTCTCCCTGTGGGATCTCGCAGGAAAACAGCGGAACGCGGCAAAACAGGTCATTCTGGATCTCTGCCGGGCGTTGCCGTTGGTGGATGACGCGTTCCTCGACCTGTCCAGCGGCATCATCCCGCTGTGGCGGATCTACGGCATCCAGGGAGGCGGCGTGTTGCTGCTTCCCCAGAGCCTTGGTGATTTGATCGCATCCTGCGCCGATGAAGAAGAACGGACACAGAACATCGCCACATGGGTGCACCATGACATCCATCCGGCGTTCAGCCTGTGTGACCAGATGGCACAGCTGTTGTACCTCGCCGTGGCGGGATTCCCGCCCTATCAGGATCCCGACACCAGGGAGGACGCATTCCGCGCCGTCCCGCTTTCCGGGATGCAAAGCTCTGTCCCGATGGAGACGTTGCGGTTCATCGACCAGACGCTTTCCCTGTCGTTGACCAAACAGCGGGACATCGCCGGAAACGGGCCTGCCCAGAAAATCGTGGGGACGTGGATGGCATCACGGGTCTCGCAGCTCGCATGGCCGGATGTGGTGACCACAAAGGTTGAGACTCCGGAGACAACAACGTTCCGCCAAGGGCAGAAAAAGCGGGCAGACCGGAAGGTGTTCTGGCGTAAGAAAGGGTGGATCGTCCTGTCCGTTGTCGCGGCCGTCGCCATCATCGGAGGCATCGTGGGAAGCCGGGTGAAACAGGCGCTCACCCCACCGTATACCTTTGGTATGAATGATGTGCAAATCCTCCAGGAGTACTTTGCCGGGCAATCCGAACTGAACATCGAGAAGATGGACGCGTCCTTGGCCAAACATGTGAAGAGCCCGGCGGAACTGGAAGTAACCAACCTGTACGTCAACCGGCAGACCCGCAAGGCGTATGAAGCCATTGACGCCATCATCGACGCGAGAGCGTGGATCGCGGACGGCAAGCCTGCCATCATGGAAGGAACCAACGTCTACGGAGTGACCAACATCGCCATCACCCAGACAGACACGGACGCCTACCGGGTGACCAGCGAGATATGGACCCCCTATCCGTACGCCGACGAGGACCAGACGGAAGCGCAAGCAAACCATGCCGTCGTCTACCATTACCAGCAGACGCAGGATTTCACCTTCACGACGAACAAGCGCGATTGGCGCTTGATCACCTCCATCACCAACGTGTCCTATACGTTCCTGGAAGCGGAACAGATCCCACTTACGCCAAATACGCGTTCAACAGCCGGACAAACCGTTCCCGCTCAGTAGGGGATATCCAGGAGACTTCGGCGAAACTTCGGAAGAAGGTCATCTGCCGCTTGGCGTACAACCGGCTGTCCCGGATGATCTTTCCTTTCAATGAAGAAAGTGAATCTTCCCCGGAGCGCATCGCGTCGAAGAATTCCCGGTATCCGATGCCCTGCATGCCAGGCCACTCGGCATTGGCTCCGTTTGCGGCCAGGGAGCGAACCTCTTCCAGCAATCCCTGGCGAAACATCTCATCCACTCGTTCGGTGATCCGCTGGTACAGCTCCTCATTGTCACGGCACAGTCCGATGCACAGGGGATGCATTCCGTACCGTGGGGTGCTGGACGGCTCGAAGGAAGAAAGCGGTTTCCCACTGACCTCCCACACTTCCAGGGCGCGGGTGATGCGATAGGAGTCATGTTCCTTGATCCGTGCCGCGCTCTTCGGGTCCACCTCGGAGAGGCGCCGATAGGCCCACTCCAGCCCTTTTTCCTCCACCTGACGGAACACACGCTCCCGCACCACCGGATCACTTGCCGGCGCCTGGGAGAGCCCATACAGGAAATGCTTGAAATAGAATGCCGTTCCGCCACAGATGACGGGGATTTTGCCTTGGGACGCGATGTCACGGCATGCCGCGTCGGCCAGCTGGATGAAACGGGCAACGGTGAACTGGTTCCACGGGTCCTCTACATCCACCAGATAATGGGGGATCCGCTGTCGTTCCTCCTCCGTTGCCTTTGCCGAGCCGATGTCCAATCCACGATACACTTGGATGGAATCGGCGTTCACCACGGAAAAACGGGAAGGATCCAGCGACAAAAGAAGACTCGTCTTCCCGACCCCGGTGGGGCCGAACAGAAAGACGAGTTTGGAAAACGGATTACTGCTGGTTGGATGGGGTGAAGGAGATTTCACCATTCATCGCTTTGGTAAGGACGACGGAGACGATCTTTTCATTCTTCTCTTCGATCTCCTTGCCGCCACATCCCGGTTCGGAAAGGATTTCGGCTTCCTTGATCGCCGCGCACGTAATCTGGTAAATGTTCCCTTGGTAATCCTCCAAGGCCTTCAATGGAATGCTCACGCTGCTCTCCTTGTACCCGAAGAGGTACCGTTGTGTAAGTATAGTGAAATCGAAAAAAGATGTACAGCCTATGCAGACATTGACGTGGCTTTTTCGATGATGATCTTGGCGACGTCCTCTGCGCTCTTGTCCGTCGTGTCGATCACCAGGTCGGCCACGGAGGTGTCATTGTTGTCAATGCCATACAACCGCTCGTAGCGGGCGCTGTCATGGGCGTCCCGCTGGGTGGTCTCGCGAAGCCGTTGCTCGAACGTCCCCCCTTCCCGTTTCTGCACCCGCCGGGCGCGCTCTTCGGTGGTCGCCGTAAGGTAGACCTTCAGGTCGGCTTCCTTCAGCATCCAGATGGCCAGACGGGAACCAAGAACGCAATCTTTCTGGCTGAGGGCCATGCGCACCTGCCGGCTGTCCACCTCACGGTCCGGTTCATCACTCTGTTCGGCCAGACGGCAGAAATCCCAGAACTCAATGCCCCGTTCCTTGCTGAGATTGCGGAAGGTAAAGTTGATCATCGGATAGCCCAACGCCTTGCTGACCAGCGTGGTCACCGTGGTGTTGCCGCATCCGCTCTTTCCACTGATGGCGATCCTCATTCGATGTTCCTTATCTGCTCACGGATGTTTTCCAATCCGTCCTTCATCCGCACCACCTGCAGGTTCATGTCGGCGATCTGGCTCTTGCTGCCGATCGTGTTGATCTCCCGGTTCATCTCCTGGCAGAGGAAATCCAACCGTTTGCCCACCGGCTCATCCAGTTCCAACAGATGGTCGTACGCCTTCAGATGGGTCTCAAGGCGCTTGACCTCCTCATTGACCGAGAAGCGGACCAGCATGACGGCCACTTCGGTGAGGATGCGGTTTTCGTCGTAGTTCTGATCCCCCAGCATCTCATGAATCCGCTGGATCAGATTCTGCTTGATCAACGCTTCCAGTTCGGCGGCATGCTGCTGGATGACGGCAAGGCCTTCCTTCACCTGGCCTCCCAGGCGGACCAAGTCCTTCTTGGTGCTCTCCCCTTCGCGGATCTTTGACGCGGAGAATTGCTCCAGCGCCGTCTGCAACGCCTGGAACAGGGGTTTGCGGTACCGTTCGCTGTCGTCCTCCCGAAGGTTGGTCACCACCCCTTCGGCGGAAAGATAATCGGCCAACGTCGGTTTCAACGCTTTTCCGCTGAACGTGGAGATCTGGCCGAACGCGTCGGTGTATCGCTGTACGGCGTCCTTGTCCACCATGATCTGCAAGTCGCTGCGGAGGTTCTTCACCCGGACGGTCACCTCGACATGACCCCGGGACGATACCTGTTCGATCGCCTTGTCCAGATCGATCTCAAACGGTGCCAGATAAAACGGCATGGTGTGTTCGATATCCAGATATCGGTTATTGTACGATTTCACTTCAACGGCCAACTGGAAGGATTCGGTGCTCACCGTCGCCTGTCCATAGCCTGTCATGCTTTTCATCCCTTTCTCCTTTGCTCCCGGATCCGCTCTGAGAGGAACCGGTTGTTTCCCGCCCCCATGGTAACGCACAGGTCGCCGTCAAGCAACCAGCCACTGGCCACATCCACCGCCTGGTCGTCGTTTTCCACGAAGATCACCGCCTGCAGGGGAATATGGTAGTGGGTCAGCATCCGTTCCTGCAGTGCCTTGGCCAGATCCTTTGCGCTGTCTCCTCCCCTGTCATCGGCATCGTTCCGCGCCGAGGCGTAGGTGTTCTGGACGATCACCTTGTCGGCAAGCGACAGGGACGCGACGAACGGGGAAAACAGCGCCTTGGTCCGGCTTGCCGTATGCGGCCGGAACACCACCAACACATGCCGTTTCGGATAGGTTTCCCTGAGGCTTTCCAGCACCATCCGGATCTGGGTGGGATGGTGGGCGTAGTCATCCAGGTACGTCACCCCGCCTTCCTCTCCGGTCACCTCCATTCTGCCAATCGTCCCGGGAAACGCGGAAAGATCGGAAAGCATGGAAGAAAATACCGAAGGGAACACCTCGTCGGTCAGCAAGGCATCGTCCGGCAGATACAACCGCACATCCTTCGCATCCAGCAGCATCGCGGTGGCAAGCAACGCGGCTCCGACCAGGTCATCCGCCCATGCGGGACCGGAGAGCGGCAGGTGAAACGGCGTGGGGATCAGATCAAGGGTGTACGTCCCTGGCTCCACCCCATTGCGGATACGGAACATCCCACGTTCGGAAAAACCGTATGGGATGACCCGTACGTCCGGCCGTTGTTCGGCAAGCAGCCCCGCCAGACGTCGGGTGTGTTTCCCATCCATGCAGAGGATGCAGAACCCTCCCGGCTGGATGGAAAGGACAAACTTCTGAAAACTCTCCTCCACCGCTTTTTCGTCCGGGAAATAATCCGGATGATCCCATTCCACCGTGGTGACCAACGCACCACGGGTACGATAGGTCAGGAAATGATCCCGGTACTCGCATCCTTCCAGCAGGAACGCGTCCGTTCCCTGGCACACCATTGTCTCCCGTCCGACCAGATTGGAACCGTACACGCTGAAGAAGGGATACGCCGTACGCCTTCCCCGAGAGAGCAGAAAACTCGTCGCGGCGGTCGTCGTGGTCTTGCCATGGGTGCCGGCGACCACGTAGCTGTCCCGCTCTCGAGTGAGATGAGCCAGAAATTCATTGTACGAGGCAACATACCTCCCCCGCCGCTGAGCTTCTGCAAGCACCGGGGTGCTCAGGGGATAGGCGCTGCTGTAGATGACACGCTGACAGTCGAGGGGAAGCAGGGATGCGTCAAAACCGACATCCACCGGGATGTGGTTTTTGGCAAGCAACGCATCGGTGGAAAACACCTCGGCGGTATCACACCCCCGTACCGCATCCCCCATTTCCGAGAGAAGAACGGCCAGGCTGGCCATGCCGGTGCCTTTGATGCCCACCAGATAATACGATGTCATGCCTCCCCCTTGGTACAAAAAGACCCTCTGTCGCCAGAGGGTTCTCGCCATTCGGAAATCAGCTTACTCGGCTGCAGGCGCAGGGGCGGCTGCCGGAGCAGCGGCTTTGGCTGCCTTGTTGGCTTTCGCCGCGACGTTCTTCATGTGGGCGTTGCAGACTTTGCAGATCTTCACCTTGTTGCCGTCGATGGTCTGTTCATACATCAGTTTGACCTCGGTGCGTTTGCAAACCGGGCAGGTGCCCCGTCCATGATTCGCTTCCTTGACGATTCCAGCCCCTCTATGTGCTTTGGACATACTTATCTCCTTACGTTTTCAAAATCCAACAAAACAGACTATACCGGATTGCTGTTTTGACTGTCAAGGTTCGCCCGCTCATTTCACATAGCCAAAGACCAGGGAGAATGGTATGGAAGAGACCTCCTCACCAAGGTACAAGGTGATGGGAATGTCCGTACTGAGGTTCAACCGGAAATCGCCCAACCGGACCCCCACTCCGAAACTGTTGTACGCTGTCTGGAGATTCAGGTTCTGGACCCCGTTTCCATCCTTGGTGTCATGATACCCGGTACGCAGGGATACCTGGTACTCGGGAAGCAACTGGAACGTGAGATCCAATCCTGCACGGGTTTGCGCCTCGTCGGGATCCCCCGCATTGAGCAGCTCCGCGGAGAAGGTCGCTTTGATCAAATGCAACTGGCTGTCCGGCGCATAGGTCGGGGTGGAGAGCGCGAAGCCCAGCCCCGAACGAGCGGTACAGATCCATGAAACTGAAGCTGATCGTCCCGTCGGTGGTAGCCAAGGCGAACTGGTTGCTGACGATTCCGATGGTCAGCCAGTCATTGTCGTAATACAGACCGAAGCCTGCCGTAAGGCTGGTCGCCCCGTACACCTGCTCATACCGTTCGAAGAACGCCTGGACGATATAGTCTGAGATCCGCTGTCCGTTGTTGATCGTCGCCGGCGACAGCTGCATCGATGTGGTGGTCTTGAATGACAGGCCGACGGAGAAACGGGAGAACGAATATCCCCAATCCAACTGGAGCCGGGTATACGCCGTCGCCTTGTACTGGTCTCCGTCACTGACCGTCTGCCGCTCATCCATCACATTGTGCATTTCCATGGTGAAGGCGAGGTTGTTGCCGCGGAACGACGCCAAGACGCTGGACGACGGTGTGTTGATCACCGTCCGCCCCGCTTCATAGCTGTCGTTGAATCGGCTCATCAGGGAAAAAGTACCGGCTCCTCCCGTTAATGTTGCGGGATTGGCGAACATGCCGCCATAGCCACCGCCCAGGGCGATGCCGCTGACCCCCATTCCCTGCAACTGGTCGTCCGTTCCATCGTACGCCGTGGCGTACAACAAGACGGGGAGAAGCAGGATGGAGAGCAGCAGGCGGCGTTTCACGAAAGGTGCCTCAACGCTTTTGAAAGTTGGTCAGGACAACTGGTGGGACGTCTGCCGCAGGTCGTTCCGTCCAGCAGGGTGGCCACTTCGTCCACCTTCCGGCCTTTGACCAGCCGTTCAATGCCGGCATGGTTGCCTTCGCAACCACCGTCAAAATGGACGTCGGCGATGGTGTCTCCGTCGACCGTTATGGTAATTTTCCTGGCACACACGCCATGGGGGGTATACGTTATGGTCTTCATGCCGCAAAGCATAGCAAAAAACGGCGGCAAATGGTAGCATAGCAGGCGTGAAACATCTTGTGGAACTGGTACAAGCGGCAGGACTTGCCACCTCTGGAATGGAAGATCGCTCCATCACCCAGCTGGACTATGATTCCCGCAGTTGCGTTGCGGGTTCGTTGTTCTTCGCCTTCCCCGGCCTGCACAGCCAGGGGGCTGACCACGCCCAGGACGCCATGGCGCACGGCGCGGTGGCCGTCGTCGCCGATCATCCGCTTGCCTGCATCCCGACGGTGGTATCCGGTGAGGTGCACAAAACGTACGCCTTGATGTGCGCTGCCTTTTTTGACCATCCAGAGAAACACCTCTCCTTGATCGGCGTGACCGGAACGGATGGAAAAAGCACCACCTGTGACGATGTGAAACAACTGTTGGAAGCCAAGGGAATCCGCTGTGGCATTCTGGGAACGGTATACATGGATGACGGCAGTGGCAAGAAGGACAGCCCGTACCGCCAAAGCACCCCGGAGGCATGGTATCTGTACCAGTTCCTGTCCCGATGTGTCCAAAACGGATGTTCGGTGGTGGCGTTGGAATGCACCAGCCATGCGCTCAGTGACCAGACGGCCAGGCTTCAGGGCATCCGGTACGCCATGGCCATCGTGACCAACGTTACCAGCGAACATTTGGAATTTCACAAGACCATCGCTTCCTACGTGGACGCAAAATGCAATCTGGTCCGCCGTCTGGTCCCCGGCGGGACGTTCGTCAGCACAACGGACAACGGACACCTTTCGGAATTCCTCGCCGTCCTCCCCTGTGGGTGCGACGCGGTGATCCTCCACCGGGATGTGGACATCAAGATCGACGGAGGTGATGGGGCAATCTACCAAGGCACGCGGTATCCTATCGCGTCGACGGGACTGCCGGTGCTTTGCTCAAACGCGCTCCTTGCCGCCGTTGCGTGCGGAAGGTACACCCATACCCCGATCGAACAGATTCTTCCTCTTCTGTCCCGGCTTACCCCGGTGGAAGGCAGAATGGAGGTGATCCCCAACCGGCTGGGCCTGAGGATCATCATCGATTTCGCCCACACGGCTGACGCGTACCACCAGGTGATGGGGTTCCTTTCCCAAAGCAAGGGGGAAGGACGGATGCTGGCATTGTTCGGAGCGGCGGGAGAACGGGACACCTCCAAGCGGGCGCCGATGGGTCGTGAGGCCAGCACGTACTGCGACGCGCTGTTCCTCACCGATGAGGATCCACGGATGGAGGCGAGCGCCGCCATCGACGAGGATATCGAGCGGGGCATGGTGCGTCCCATCCCGGTCTATCGCATCGACGACCGCAGGGAGGCGATCCGGGCCATGTTCTCCTACGCAGAGCGAGGGGACACCCTGCTGTTCCTTGGCAAAGGGCATGAGCACTCCCTGGAGAAGAAAGGGGTCAAATACCCATGGAACGAAAAGGAAACCGTCCTGGCCATGCTGAAGGAAGCGGAGGAAACATGAACGTCGCGTTATTGTATGGCGGTCCATCGGCTGAACACACCGTTTCCATCCACAGCGCCATGAACGTGGAGCGGATCCTGGACAAGCTGGGGCATACGCATCATCCCCATTGCCATTGACCTGAACGGGCATTGGTTGCTGCAGGATCGTCCGGTCCGGGAGGTGTTCGCTACGGATCGGGAGATCACCCTCCACCCCGGCGAAGGGGTGTTTGTCGGAGATCACAAGGCTGGAGATCGACGTTGCCTTCCCGGTGACCCACGGACACGGAGGTGAGGACGGGCAACTGCAGGGGCTCTGCGCCCTGTGCGGCATTCCGTTGGCATCCACCGACACGCTCTCCTCGGCGGTGATGATGTACAAGGCGGTTGCCCAGGATCTGTTCCGCCAGGCGGGAATCCCCACCATCCCGACGTACATCATCCAGGAAGAAACGGTGGCCGAATGCATCAGCGAGGATGACTGGCCCACCCTTCTGGACAAAGTCCGCACGGTCTGCGGGCCTTCGCTTCTGGTCAAGCCGGAGGACGGGGGCTCGTCCATCGGCGTCACCCCGCTTTCCCAGCCGGATCCTGCATCGTTCGCCGATGCCGTGCTGCTTGCCCGCCGCTATGGGGAACGGATTCTCGCCCAGCAGTTGATCACCCCGATGGAAGAGGTGGAATGCGCCCTGCTGGAAGATCCTTCTGGGGGCTTGTCGCCTCTCCTCCAGGGCTGGTCGTCGACCCGGGCAAAGACCAGGCGAAGTTCCTCACCTACCAAATCAAATACGCCAAA